>CAMASJ010000264.1 GCA_945860685.1 Akkermansia muciniphila | reverse complement strand
CGTGTGAGACTCATGTGAGGTGCAGGAAAGGGGGTGGGGAGTGGGGCGGGAGGCCGGGATCAGGACTTGGCGAGGCCGGGCGGCAGTTCCTCGGGCTTGAGCTTGTGGCGGTCGGCGAAGGTGCCGCCGCGTTCGATGGCCCAGTATTCGGCGCCGACGCGGAGGATGACCCGGCTGGACGAAAGGAGGCCCTCGCGTCCCGGCGTGGGCATGGGGCGGTAGTCCACCTGGACGATGACGCCGCCGGCGATGGTGTCGCCGACCCTGTAGCGGACGGTCTTCTGGGCGGTGAGGTCGCGGACGTGGATCTCGGGTTCGCCGGCCCATTCGGAGAGGGAGACGACTCGGAAGGTCTCGGGACCCGGCGAACCGGGCGGGGCGGGTGCGACGGGAGGAACCGGTTGGCCGGCGGGCGGCGCGGGCGGCGGGCGCCGGAGGTAGGGACGGAGGACGTCGCGGGCGACCAGCGGATCGTACGCGCGGCGTTCCGGGCTTTCGGCGGTGAACTTCGACTCCAGCTCGGTCCGTTCGACGTCGGGCGACGGGGAGGGGACGAGGGTGAGGTAGCGGAAGCTGACCCGGACGCGGCCGGGGCTGTCGCCGGCGCTGAGCGTGAGGCCGTCGAGGCGGTGGACCGGCGCGGCGCGGTCGAGGAGGAAGACGAGGCTGATGACCTGTGCGAGCGGTCCTTCGCCGCGCACGGCCCAGCCGGTCTCAAGGGCGCCGCGGAGCTTCCGGGAACCGGTGGGGAGGCGGCTGAAGTCCGACTCGCGCAGGCCGCTGTTGATGATGGTGCGGGTAAGCATCTCGCCGAACCGCGCGCTGGCCTGGTCGATGTCGTCCGAAAAGGTCCGTGCGGCGACGGCCTTCACGGCCTCATCGGCGGCGAAGAAGTCGCGCCGTTCCTTGGCGAGGCCGTCGAGCTTGAGGCGGGCGGCGACAATGCGGCGGTCGACGTCCTGGATCGGGCGCAGGAAGACGACGCGGCCGAGCAGGATGAGGACGATGGCGCCGACGATGCCTCCGACGGCGATGGCGAGGCGTTTCTCGCGTTCGTTCACCGGGCACCTCCCTTCCGCGGCGCGTCGAGCGAGGCGTCGTCCGCGGGACGGGGCGGCGGGGAGAGCTTCGCGAGGTCGAACCGGAGCTTGGCGGGGACGGTGAGCTCGACGGTGGTGCGGAAGCCGTAGCCGTTTCGGTCGGCGCCCGGGGTGATGGCGAGGGGCTTCACGTCGTAGCCGGCCGCGCGGAGCTGTCGGTCGAGCTTGGCGAGGATCTCGCCGCTGCGGGCCTGGGCGGCGAGGCGGATGGCGTTGTTGGGACCGAAGGCGACGGAGGTGAGGTAGACTTCCTCGCTGGGCGGCAGGATGGCGCTGAGGTGGGCGTAGTGGTCGAGCCACTCGCGGTTCTCGGCGGACCAGGCCTTGAGGGTGGCGGCCTGCTGGAGCTTCTGGCGGAAGGTCGGCCGGTTCTTCTCGGCGGCCACGATCTCGGACTGGAGCTGGGTGAGGACGGCGAGGCGGCGGTTGACGAGGGTGGAGCGGATGCCGAGGACGAGCCCGATCGCGGCGATGGCGGCGATCGCGCCGGCGAGCATCTTGAGGCGGCGGGTGTCGACCGGCGGCGTTGGCTTCTTCGGGTTGAGGAAGTCGAAGGCAAGACCGGCCGGATCCGTGGCGCCGGAGGCGAGTCCGGCCACGGAGAAGCCCGCGGCGGCGGCCTCGGAGTCGGCGGGTCCGAGGCCGAGGCGCGTGCCGAGGTCGGGGCAGTCCACCGGGAAGTCGACCCGCTCCCGGAGTTGGGCGGCAACGGCGGCCTCGCGGCCGGTTCCACCGAGGACGAAGGCGGCCGAAGGCGCGGGACGTCCGGAACTGCCCGCGAAGGCGTGGAGCGTGCGGACCACCTCGATGGTCACGGTCCGGATCCAGGCGGCCTCGTCCTCGGCGGAGCCCGCCGCAAGGGGGACGCCGCGGCTGAAGACCAGGGCGCCGTCCTCGACCACCTCGATGCCGACCTCGTCGGGACGGAGCACGACGGCGGCGCGGGTGGATCCGGGTGCCGCCGGTGCGGCGACGCGGAGGCAGGTGGCGTTGGCCTGGGAGATCCAGCCCAACGCGGCGAGTTGGACGCCGGCGGCCTCGGCGAGTTGGGTGTGGAACGTGATGGAATCGCGACGTGCCACCGCCGCGAGCACCTCGACGCGGTCCACCGAATCGGCGGAGCTCGGGGCGGCGGCACCGCCTTCCGCGGCCGGCTTCGCGGGAAGACGCCGGAGGACCTGGAAATCCACGACCGCCTCGTCGATGCGGAAGGGCAGGTCGCGGGCGACCTGGAACTGGACGAGGGAGGCGATGGTTCCCTCGGCGCCGGTGTCGGGCACCACCACGGTGCGGAGGATCACGCTGGCCCTGGGGATGCCCATGACCACGGGGCCGCCGCGGACCTTGGCCTTCGCCAGCGCCTTGCCCACGGCCGCGCCAAGCAGCGCCGCGTCGGAGCGGTCCGCGTCCGCGGGCAGTTCGAGCGGGACCACGCGCATCCCGTCGATGCGGCCGCCCCCGCCGGAGCGGGATGCCTCGGCGATCCGCAGGCGGTTTCCGTCGACCTCCAACGCGGTGACCGCGGCCAAGCCACGCGGCGCGGAGCCTGCCTTCCGGCGGCCCGGAAGGCGTTCACGAAGACGGTCGAACTGGATGGGAAGCTTCAAGCCCATGTTGCTGTGCAGGAATCAGGCGGATGCTGGCATGCCCGCGTGTGTGTCGCCAACCCCCGACGACGGTTGTCGCGGGATTATTCCAAGGCTTCCTCGGAATCGCCGGAAACCCTTCGTGCGTCGGCGTGGACGCGGTCCGGGAGCGGTCGTCCGTGAAGCCGGCGGCGAGTTCGTTCCGGGGTCCTCGCCCGACGGGTCGGCAACGAGCGGAAACGGGGGGCCGAGACGGGTCAGTTCCCGGAGATAAAGCAGCCTCGGGGACGGTGCGTCGGTGTCGATGACGGCCTCCACGACGCGGTACCGACCCGACTTCGACCCGAATCCGACCACGCGGAACGAAAACTGCCGTCCGCGCACGGTCAGGAACGGGGCGATCTCCCGGAACTTCGCGGCGTCCACGAGGTTCTCCGTGTGCAGCCAGGCCAGCGAGGCCAGGCGGTCGGCGGCGAGGTTGCGGCGGGTCGAGACGATCATCTCGGCGAGCGCCCCGTCGATTCCGGGGACGGCCTGGAGGACCTGGGCGCCCGCGGTGTTCACGTTCACCAGACCCTTGAGGTCCTCCACGTCGTCGGCGGTGAAGCGGTCCAGGACTGCGGCGAGCGTGTCGCGTCCGACCCCGGTGGGGACTTCCCTTTCGCGGCCTTCCTTGTCCCGGAGCCGCAGCGTGGCATCGAGCAGTTCGGCCGGATGGGCGACGGTGGTTTCCGAGGCGGCCAACTCGACGAGGAAGGACGCGAACGCCGGGGCCAGCCCGTTGGTGTCGAGGTTCTCCGCCTCGGCGGTGTTGAGGCGCATCCGCGGGCCGCCCGAGTTGTCGCGGTTGGATTCGTGGGAGAAGACGGTGATGAACGGCGCCAGGCCCGGGTTGAGGCGTCCGTCCTGGTCGTCGGGCGGATCCTTCTCCTCGCCGTCGTCCTCGTTGGGATCGAGGACAAAGTTCTGGTTGGCGTCCTCGCCGAGCACCACGGACGGGGTGAAGCCGCGGACGAGCAGCAGCTGTTCGGGCGTTGCGAGCGGGCCGTTGTGGATCCGGTAGGGACGGGGAAGGGCGTCGTAGTATTCCTGTTCCGCGCCTTCGGGACGTGGGAGGTCGTCGCTGTCGAGGAAGTCGAGCAACGCGTCGGAGAGCAGCGGCTTCATCGCGGGGAGCCGTGTCACCAGTGAGGTCGGCGCGAAGTTGAGGTTCACCTTGCCGGCCTCGTCGGTGAGGCCGAAGCGGAGGCCGACCTCGGCGTCCCCGGAATAGACCGTCCAACGCCACTCCTCGGCGCCGTCGTCGTAGAGGGTCCGGTCGCGGAAGCGTTCCGGGGCGTCGAGCCAGTCGAGATCGCCGGGCTTGATGCCCGCGGCGATACGCATCGCTTCCCGCACGCCGCTCATGGCCGCCGCCCAGGCCTGCTCGGAACCGGAGCCGGTGGAGCCGGCGGTCTCCTCCGAGCGCATGCGGAACAGCAGGCTCAGGGCGATCATCGAGAGGAGCATCACCACCACGAGGACGCCCAGGAGAACGAACGCCCGCGAATCCGGTTGTCGGCGCTGCCGGCTCATGGCGTCGGGGCCTCCGGGAACAGCCCGGCGTCGGCGTCGGCCGCGGCGGGACGCCCGGAGGCGGTGGGAATGGCGACGATGCGGCGGTAGACCTCGAAGGGATACTCCTCCGGCGGCATCTGTTCGTCGGCGTTCCCGGCGACGAAGTCCTGATCCGGCGCCGGCTCGAGCCCGAGGGTGATCTCGACGCCGAACGGTGGGGGCTTCCGTTCCCAGGTGTCGGACCAGTTGGAGCCGTCGAAGTAGCGGAACCGGAGGTGACGGATGGTCTCGGTGAGCGGTGGCGCGGAAGGGCCGACGGCGGGGAGGTTGGTGGAGGAGCCCTCCGGGTCGGCGACGAGGAAGGTGGAGACCGCGGCCTTGCGGGTGTGGGCGTGTTCCTCGCGCAGTATGCCCGGGGAATTGGTGTCGGGTGAGAGGCTGTAGACGACCTCGAGCAGGTCGGTTTCGGCGGCGGCGACCCTTCCGAGCGAGCCGCCCCGCCAGGAGGTTCGCGAGGGCACCGCGACGCGGACGATCCTGAGCGAATGGGAATCGCCTTGGAGCAGGCGGGCGCCCTCGCCGGCGGACGCGGGCAGGGTGCGGAGTTCGGAGGCCATGCGGTCCATGACCAGACGGACGGCGGAAAGCTCCTCGGTGCGGCCGAGGATGTCGCTGCGGAGGGTGGCCGCCTGGCGGTAGAAGAGGAGGACCGCGGTGAGCAGTCCGACGGCGATGACGATGGCGAGGACGACCTCGAGCAGGGTGAAGGCGTCTTCCGGGCGACGGAACTTCCGTGGGGATCCGCTGGGTTTCACGGCGTGCCCTCCATTGGGTCGGGGATCGTGGGGTCGGCCGGTTCCGTGGGCGAATTGGTCGAGGAGAAGGAGCCGCCGGGCAGTTGGATCACCTGGGCGAGACGACGGACGGGGCTGCCGGACTCGTGGCGGACGATGATCTCGAAGGGGGCCCCGGGGAGGTCGCCGGCCGGCGGGACAATCTGCCAGGTCCAGTTGGTGAAGGGCGCCTCGAAGGGCGCCGGTCCGGGGACCGCGGCGGAGCGGTTGCCCATCTCCAGTTCGGCGATGACGGACGCGGCGAGGTTGTCGGCATGGACACCGAGCCGGAGGCGTTCGATGGAGTCGGCGGAGGAGGAGAGGGCGGAGCCGATGACGGCGGCGGCGGCGACGAAGAGGACAAGGGCGAGGATGACCTCCAACAGGACGGCTCCGCCTTCGCGGGGGGCCTGCGGGTTGCGGAGGCGCATGTTCGCGGCGCTCCGGTTCGGGCCGGGCCGGGCCTAAGGCCGGCGCTGCGGCGCGGTTGCAGACGCCGGGGATGGCGCCGGGTTGACGGCATCGGCCCGGCCGGACTGGGTGCCGGAAGTGCCGTTCACCGTGCCGTTTGCTGCAGCGGAATCGCGCCACTCGCGGCGGGTGGTGCCGGTAACGCCCTGGACCCGCACGGCGACCTCGCGGACATCCTCGGAGTCGCGGGAGGCGAGCACGATCGTGGCGCCGTCGCAGGAGCCGTCCGGGTAGAAGGTGATCGCCGAGGGCTTCATGGGATCGGAAGCCGGATCCACGGAACCGGCGGACTGGCCGGCGTACGCGGAAGACTCGTCGGCCAGGGCGTTGCCGCCGGCAGTGCCATTGCCGGCAACGGGGAAGGAGGCGGCCGGCCGGGTATCGGCGGACTCCTTCTCGACGGAGCGGACTTCGACGAGGTCGGTGACGTCCGACATCTCGCCGGTGAGCGACGCGATCGGCTCGAAGACACCGGGAGCGCGGACGGGGTCCGCTTCCCACTCGATGCGCAGCGGCAGCCATGGTGAGTCCGTGGACGAGGCTCCGACGCTGGAAGAGTTGGCCTGGGAGCCGGCATTGCGGTCCGACGACGAGGAAGCAGCCATGCCGGTGGCGTCGACCGTGGGGGGAGTCGGAGCGAGCACCACCTGGACCTTGTGGCCGGTGCTGGCGGCGTGGGCGCGGGCGAAGCGCAGGGCGGTCTCGACCCGTTCCACGCCCTCGTCGAGCTGGGCGTTCCGGCGGAGGCTGGAGAAGCCGAACGACACGGCCCCGATGAG
>CAMASJ010000263.1 GCA_945860685.1 Akkermansia muciniphila | reverse complement strand
CGCCATAGGTGACGTTGGCGGTGCCGGCGGCGATGAAGTCGGCCATGGAACCGGCCTCGTTGATGCCTTCCTCGAGCAGTTGGCCGTCCTTGCGCTCGATGTAGGGGGCCATCTCCGACTTGTCGACCGGGTTGTAGAGCTGTCCCCGGGAGCTGTAGATGCCGACCTGGCTGAACAGGCCCTCCATGCCGAAGGTGCGCGCCTCGTCGGGGACGATGGGCACGATGAACTTCCCGATCGCCTTGTCGCGGAGCAGGGAGGAGAGGAGGAGCACGTACGCCTTGGTGGTCGAGGCCGACGACAGGGCGGTTGCCGCGACGACGTTCCGAAGGGCGGGATCGGTATGCTTCGGGGTCTCCAGCTTCTGGGCGCGGTCCACGCGGACCGGGTTGAAGCCGTTGAGCGCCTGGCGACGTTCCATCAGGTAGCAGATCTCGGCGCTGTCCTGCGGCGGACGATAGAAGGGCAGCTCGGCGATGACCTCGTCCTCGAGCGGGATCGAGAACCGCTCGCGGAAATGGCGGATGTCGCGCTCCTCGAGCTTCTTGAGGCCGTGGGTCGGGTTCTTGCCCTCGCCGGCTTCGCCGGTGCCGTAGCCCTTGACCGTCTTGGCGAGGATCACGGTGGGCCGGCCGTTGCGTTGGGTGGCCCGGTGATAGGCCGCGTAGACCTTGCGCGGATCGTGGCCGCCGCGGGTGAGCTTCTTGAGCTGGTCGTCGGTCAGGTGTCGTACCAGTTCCAGCAGCTCGGGATACTTGCCGAAGAAGTTCTTCCGGATGTAGGCGCCGCTCTCGACGACGTACTTCTGGTACTCGCCGTCCACGACCTCCTCCATGCGCTTGGCGAGCAGGCCCGTCTTGTCCTTGGCGAGCAGGTCGTCCCAGTTGGAACCCCACACCACCTTGATCACGTTCCAGCCCGCTCCGCGGAACTGGCCTTCGAGGTCCTGGATGATCTTGCCGTTGCCGCGGACCGGTCCGTCGAGCCGCTGGAGATTGCAGTTGATCACCCAGACCAGGTTGTCGAGGTGCTCGCGTCCGGCGAGGGAGATCGCCCCGTGGGTCTCCGGTTCGTCCGACTCGCCGTCGCCGATGAAGGCCCAGACCATCGGGTCATGGTCCTTGGGGACAAGGCCGCGCGCCTGCATGTGGCGGCTGAAGCGGGCCTGGTAGATGGAATGGATCGGACCGAGCCCCATCGAGACGGTGGGGAACAGCCAGAAATCCGGCATCAGGTAGGGATGCGGATAGGACGAAAGCCCGGGGTGATCCTGCAGCTCCTGACGGAAGTTCTTCAGGTGCTGGTCGTTGAGGCGGTACTCCAGGTAGGCCCGGGAGTAGTTGCCCGGCGAGGCGTGACCCTGGAAGTAGATCATGTCCGCCGTCTTGCCGTCGGCGCCGCCGCGGAAGAAGTGGTTGAAGCCGACTTCGTACAGCGTGGCCAGCGACTGGAAGGTGGCTATGTGGCCGCCGACGTTCGTGGTCTTGTTGGCCTTGGCGACCATGGCCATGGCGTTCCAGCGGACGTGTGCCCGGATGAGCCGTTCCATTTCGAGGTCGCCCGGATATTCGGGCTGTTCCTCGACCGGAATGGTGTTCAGGTACGGGGTCGTGGTGACATCCGGAACCGGAACTCCTTTGGCCCGAAGTCCTTCCACCAGGCTGGCCATGACGATCTTGGCCTCTTCCGGCGACTTGCCGGCTAGGGCGATCTCCAGCAGATCCTCGAAAGAATCGGCATACCGGGTCAGCTGCGACGCCGTCTGGTGGGGGAGGTGGTTTTCTGAGTGCCCGCTGGACGGGCTGGTTTTTCCAGGATTGGAACCGGGTGTCTTCAAAGCTCGGGTTGCCGGAAATCGGCGGCGGGACTTTAGGCCGTTCCGTCCGGCTGCCAAGTGCCCGGTTGCCCTTTCACGGGAGCGAATTCCCGGGAGAAGGCCATCGAACGGGCCGCCCGGAGGAACCGGGGGGCCGGGAACGGGCCGGTGGAGCGGCGCAGGGCGGCAGTCCGACGGTAGGACCGATCAGGCGGTGATCCGGTCGGCGCGGAGATACGGCTGGAGCGGTTCCGGGATCCGGATGCTGCCGTCCTCCTGCTGGTGGGTCTCTACCAAGGCCACGAAAAGCCGGGCCAAGGCGGTCCCCGAGCCGTTGAGCAGGTGGGGCAGGAGGTTGTGGCCGTCGGTCTCGCGCTTGAACCGGAGGTTCATGCGGCGGGACTGGTAGTCCTCGCAGTTCGAGCAGCTGGAGACCTCGAGGTAGGATCCTTGGCCCGGAGCCCAGACCTCGATGTCGTAGGTTTTGGCCGAGGCGAAGCCCATGTCGCCCGTGCAGAGGTTGATGACGCGGTAATGGAGTCCCAGCCGCTTCAGCACGGTCTCCGCGTTGCCCACCATCGCCTCCAGCTCGGCGTATCCCTCGTCGGGATGGACGATCTTGATCAGCTCCACCTTGTCGAACTGGTGGACGCGGATCATGCCGCGGGTGCCGAGCCCGGCCGCCCCGGCCTCGGCCCGGAAACAGGGCGAATAGGCCACGTACCGCACCGGCATCTGCTTCTCGGGAAGGATCTCCTCGCGATGTATGTTGGCCACGGGCGCCTCGGCGGTGGGCAGCAGGTAGAGCTTGCCCATGGTCGAGCCGTCGAGGCCTTCCTGCACCGCGTAGGCCTGGTCGCGGAACTTCGGGAACTGGCCGACACCGATCATGCAGTGTTCGCCGATGATGTAGGGCGGGGCGACCTCGGTGTAGCCGTGCTCCTGGGTGTGGAGGTCGAGCAGGAACTGGATGAGGGCGCGTTCCAGACGGGCACCCCATCCGGTGTAGAGCAGGAAGCCCGAGCCGCTGAGCTTCGCGCCGCGGGCGAAGTCGACGAGGCGAAGACGTTCGCAGAGCTCGATGTGGTTGAGGGGCTGGAAGCCGAACTGCGGCTTGTCGCCGTGGACACGGATCTCCGGGTTGTCCGCCGCGTCCCGTCCCAAGGCCACGCTTGCGTGCGGCAGGTTCGGGATCATCAAGAGCAACGCGTCGCGCGCCGCCTCCGCCTCCGCGGCGATGCGGTCCAGCTCCGCCGTCCGGTCGCCCATCGCGCGGACCTCGGCCTTGCGCGCCTCCGCCTCCTCGAACTTCTTCTGTCCCATCAGCGCGCCGATCTCCTTCGAAGCGCTGTTGCGGCGCGCCTTCAGCTGCTCGGCCTCGGCCAAAGCGGCGCGGCGCTTCTCGTCATGGGACAGCACCTCGTCGACCTTGGCCTCGTCGCCACCATGACGGTTGGCCAGACGTTCACGGACGAAGTCGGGACGCTCCCGCAGCAGTTTGATGTCGAGCATGTGGGGCGAGACTAGAGAACCCGGGCCGGGGAGGAGAACCGAATTTCCTCGGCCCCGGGGCCGGTCACCTTGAATTCACCTGGCCGTTCTCGCCGGAGGCCGACGACGTCGATACCAAGGGCCGATGCGTCGCCTCCGGTCCGTCCTTTCCGCGCTCGGCTGCCTTTCGGGCCTGTTGGTCTCCGGTTTCGCCGCCGGTTCCCCGCCGGTGCGCCTCGACCAATGCCAGGTCATCGGCACCCACAACTCCTACCACGTGGCGCCCGGACCGGCGATGGACGCCCTCCTGCGCCTCCGCAGCAAAGCCGCCGCAGACTCCCTCGCCTACACCCATCGCCCGATCCGCGAGCAGCTCGGAATCCTTGGGATCCGCCAGCTCGAGCTCGACGTCTATGCCGATCCGGACGGTGGCCACTTTGCCCGTCCCCTGGGCCCCGTGCTCGCCGCGGAACGCGGACTCGGAGACGTCCCCGGCCATGATCCGGAAGGGGTGCTCCGCGCCCCGGGATTCAAGATCCTGCACGTGCCGGACTTCGACTTCGTGAGTCCCACCCTGACCTTCCAGTCCGCGCTGAAGGAGGTCCGCGAATGGTCCGCCGCACACCCGTTCCACTTCCCCATCCTCGTGATGGTCGAGCTGAAGGAGGATTCCGCCGGGAAGGAGTTCACCCAGCCCATCCGCTTCACGCCCGCGCTGTTGGACGCCTTGGACGCGGAGATCCGGGCCGGGATCCCCGATGCCCAGCGGTTCGAGCCGGACCAGCTGCGACGGGGATTGCCGACCCTGCGCGAAGCTGTCTCCGGCCGGGGTTGGCCGGCGGTGTCGACGTTGTTGGGCAAGGTGCTGTTCGCCATGGACAACGAAGGTGCGGTCCGGGACCTGTACCTCACCAATGCCGCCAACCTTTCCGGCAGGGCGATGTTCGTGTCCGTTCCCAGGGAGCATCCGGCGGCGGCCTGGATGAAGGTGAACAACCCGGAGCGGGACTTCGACCGGATCTCCGCGCTGGTGCGGGAGGGTTTCCTGGTGCGGACCCGCGCCGACAGCCCGACGGCGGACGCCCGCGCCAACCGGGGCGACCAGCGCGAACGGGCCCTGGCCAGCGGAGCCCAGTTCGTCAGCACCGACTACCCGGAACCGGATCTCTCCCTGAGCCGCTACCGCGTCCGATTCCCCGGCGGCGAGGTCGCTCGGGCGAATCCGCTGACCGGCGCGGCGTTCGCGGACCTTGGCGACCTCGAGATCCACGCCGCCGACACGCCGTGGATCCGCAACCGGCAAGGCATGGCCGCCCACCAGCTCCGGAACCTCGGTGAGGCATCCCGAAACTACGCGCGGGCGCTGGAACTGGATCCGCACGGCGAACCGACAGCCGAGGACATGGAACGGATCCGTCGGCTCGCGCCGCAACTCCAGCTCGTCCGCGGCGAACCCTTCCGGCTCCGTGACGTCGCCGTCGTCGTCCATCCGGACCGGCCGTGGATCGGCTACCATCTCTTCTGGGACGACGACCTGGATTTCCCCGAGGACAACGATCCCTGCGACCACGAGGTGGTCTGGGTCGAATACGAGCCTGCCAGCGGGCGCGCGGTGAAGGTGTTCACCTACTTCCATGGCGAGATCCTCGAGGCGCCCGTGAAGGACGGTCGGGTCCGGATCGGCGTGGAATGGGGCAAGCATGGGAGCCTGCCCCTGGACGCACGGCGTCGGCCGGTGCTGCTGCCTTCGAAGCTCGAGACGCATTGGAAACGCCTGCACGAAGCCGGTCGCAGGCTTTCCGGCCATCCCCTGGGACGCGGTTGGCCGCTGCGATTCGAGGGAAGCGCCGAAGACCACCGGCGGTTCGATGTCCGGCTGGGACTGACCGAACGTCTGCGGGAGCCACGGATGATGGTCCGCAGCCGATGGCCCAACGCCGTGATCCAGCAACGGATCCTGCGCTACAACTTCGCCGCGAAGACCGGTTGGCCCGACGAAGCGGCCCGCTGAGCGTCATCGAAACGGGACTCCTGAAGAAGAGGCGTCGCGCGCAGCCGCAAAGCCGCGAGGGGAGATGCTGATGGTTCCGGCTTCGGAACCTGCTCTCTGCGGGCGCCTGCGCCTCGGCGGATTTGTGTGTGGCCACCTCCGTGGGCTCGCACGGGTTTCCGCAGGCGGGCGATGACGGCTTTGTCCGGCCGGGTTTCCGGCGTAGTGTCCGCGTATGGTTTCCGAAACGGCAAACGACACGCTCCTGCAGAGGGTCTGGGATGGCGACCGGATCACGGCGGCCGAGGCGGCGCAGTTGTACCGGCTGCCCTTGGAGGAGCTTGGTGCCCTCGCCGACCGCAGGCGCCGGCTCGCCAAGTCCCCGGCGCTCGGCGGACGCGGCGAGGACGTGGTGACCTTCATCGTCGACCGCAACGTCAACTACACCAACGTCTGCAACGTCTACTGCAAGTTCTGCGCGTTCTGGCGTTCGGAGAAGGACGCCGACTCCTACGTCATCACGCTCGATGAGCTGGACCGCAAGATCGAGGAGACCCTCGCGCTGGGCGGAACCCAGATGCTGATGCAGGGCGGCCATCATCCGAAGCTGACCAAGCAGTGGTACCTCGACCTGCTGCACCATGTCCGGAGCAAGTACCCCGGGTTCAATGTGCACGGGTTCAGCCCGAGCGAGTTCGTCGCGTTCTCCGAGTTCTTCAACGAACCGGTCGAGACCGTGCTGAAGGACTTCGTGGCGGCCGGGCTCGGCAGCCTTCCCGGAGGCGGCGGGGAGATCCTCGTGGACCGCGTGCGTCAGCGCATCGCACCGCTGAAGGCCGACACGGCCCGGTGGATGGGCGTCATGGACATCGCCCACGACCTCGGTTTGGCCAGCTCGGCCACCATGATGTTCGGCCACGTCGAGACCCTCGAGGACCGGCTGGAACATCTGGAGGTGGTCCGGGCGCAGCAGGACCGTTCGCTTGCGCGACTTGCGGACCGGGGCCGGTTGCCGCGCGGGCTCGCGCCTTCGGCCCAGGCGACGGCGTTCGCCGGGGAACTGGAAGCGGGCCGGATCGACGGCGGCGCCTTCACGGCCTTCATCTGCTGGACCTTCC
>CAMASJ010000262.1 GCA_945860685.1 Akkermansia muciniphila | reverse complement strand
GGTTGGTGCTCCGGAATGCGCGATGGTGCCCAGGTTCTTCACCAACTCGTCCCGGGTCATGCCGATGCCCGTGTCGGCGATGGTCAACGTGCCCGCGGACTCGTCGGTCGTGACGGTGATCGCAGGGGAGGCCTCTCCGCCCGCGACCTCGCCGCTGGTGCGGAGGAAGCGGATCTTCTCGCACGCGTCGGCCGCGTTGGAGACGAGTTCACGGACGAACACCTCGCGGTCGGTGTAGAGCGAGTGGATGACGATGCTGAGAAGCTGTTGGATCTCGGCTTGGAAGGAATGCTGTTCCGGCTGGCTCATGTTTCGACGGTTCGGATCGCGGTTTCGGATTCGTTGCCGCCCCGGCGGCCAATGGGCCCTGACCGGAGCGGAACGGCATTTCTAGTCGCCCAACCGCCTCCGCTGTCAAGGCCCCCGAGGGTCCGCCCGCTCATTGTTGCCGATCGCGGACTCAATCCCCGCCGGAATCCGCCGATGGGACAGAAGTCGGCCCATGCCCAAACGCACGACCAACTCGACCTCGACCCCAGGATACGAACGGACGTCCTTTCGTGGAGCCGTCGCGCGCGCCTGGTTCGTCGGCTGGTTCCTGGCGATCGGCATACCGATGACCCTGCTCGCGGCGAAGCACTGGAGCCCGCTGCCCCAACCAGAACACAGGCCCCTTGCTAGACGGGCCCCCGGATCCCAATGGACCGCGGTCCACGTCCTGGTCGCGGAGTGCGGCTGTTCGCGGCGTCTCGCCAAGCACCTCGCCCGCAGGGGCCCTTCGGACTCGATCAACGAGTCGGTGCTGCTCGTCGAACCGGATCCCGCCATGGAGTCATCCCTCACCAGGTCCGGCTGGACTGTCCGTGTGACCACTCCGAATGAGGCCGCCAAGGAACTGGGGGTCGAGGGTGGGCCATTCCTCTTCGTCTTCGGCCCAGACGGTACGCCTCGCTACGCAGGCGGCCACGGCCCACGCCCCGGCGCACCCGACGCCTGGCAAGACACCAACCTCATCGCAGCTGCAGCAGCCGGACGTCAGCCTTCGGCCCTGCCGGTCTACGGTTGCGGCGTCTCGGATCGATTCACGGCAACACGACGCCTCACCACCCTCGGATCTCTCTCCAGTTCCACACGATGAACAACCACCTCCAGGAAACCCTGCGCCGCAGCCAGCGTTTCGCGCTCCTCGTCCTAGGCGCCCACCTGCCGATCGCAATCCTCGTAGCCTGGTTCCGAGGACAGGGGATCCCCTTCACGGTGGCACTTTGCGCCGCCATCCTGGCAGGCCCCGTCGGCACCTTCCTGCTCCGCCCCGGAGCCCTCATCGTATCCCACGCCATCGCCGCAGCCTCGATGTGCTTCAGCGGACTGCTGATCCATCTCGCGGGCGGAATGATCGAGGCCCATTTCCACGTCTTCGTGGCCCTCGCAGCCCTCACCGCCTTCGGCAACCCCTGGGTGACCGTCACCGCCGCCGCCACCATCGCGGTGCACCACATCGCCTTCTTCTTCCTGCTCCCACGCAGCGTCTTCAACTACGATACCTCGTTCGGCATCGTCCTGCTTCACGCCGCCTTCGTAGTGCTCGAGACCGTGCTGTGCGTTCCCATCGCCCTGCGTTTCGGCAGGACCCTGCGGACCGAGGGGGTCATCCGTGAACGCCTCGACGCCACCTCCGAGGCGCTCGTCGCCGGCACGGGCCAGCTCTCCGTGACAGGCCGACGCATCTCCGAGGGCGCCAGCAACCAGGCCGCGTCGCTCGAGGAGACCAGCGCGTCCCTCGAGGAGATCTCCAGCATGATCCGCCGCACGACCGACCACGTGGAAGAGGTACGCCTCCTGACCGGCAAGACCCGGCAGGATGCCGACGAGGGCTCCCGCGAACTCGGCACGATGAAGGCGGCGATGGCCGAGCTCGAATCCAGCGGCGCCCGGATCGCCTCCATCACCAAGGCGATCGACGAGATCGCGTTCCAGACCAACATCCTCGCCTTGAACGCCGCGGTCGAAGCCGCACGGGCCGGCGAGGCCGGCGCCGGTTTCGCCGTGGTCGCCGACGAGGTCCGGAACCTCGCCCAACGCAGCGCCCAGGCCGCCCGCGAGACCTCCACCACGGTCTCCCAGAACCTCGAGCGCGCGAAGTCCACCACCGTCCTCGTCTCCCGTGTGACCGAGCGTCTCGCCGGAATCCTGGAGAACGCCAAGGTGCTCGACGAACGGATCTCGGAGATCGCCAGGGCGGCCAAGGAGGAGGCCACGGGCATCTCCCAGATCGCCGGGGCCGTGACCCAGATCGAGAACATCACCCAAGGCAACGCCGCCTCCGCCGAGGAGAGCGCTGCGGCCCTGCAGCAGATACAGCGGGAGGCCGAGGTGCTCCGGCAGGCGATCGTCGAGATCCGTGGCTCCACCGGTTCAAAGGCCTCGGATTCCGTCGCGTCTTCACCCGCCTGAACCGGCCGGCAACACCGTCACCACACGCGGGCCCATACCACCTTGAGGTAGCGGCTCTCCGGACAGTTGGACATCACCGGGTGGTCCTCCCCGGGGCCGGTGTGGTCGAGGATCTGCAGCTTCCTGCGCGTCCGTGCCGCCATGCGCACCACGATGTCCTCGAACTCCTCCACCGAGATCATCCCGGAGCAGGAACAGGTGACCAGCAGGCCCCCTGGACGGGTCAACATCATGCCGAGACCGTTGAGGTCCTCGTAGCGCTGGCGTCCCTCCGCGGCGTCCTCGTCGTCCCGGCTGTGGATCAGCTTGGGCGGGTCGAGAACCACCACGTCCCACTGCAGCCCGTTGTCGCGCATCTGACGCGCATAGCTGAAGGCGTCGCAATGGGTCCAGTTGACCCGGACCTGGTTGAGGTTCCCGTTGCGCTTGGACATCGCGATCGCCGCCTCGTCGAGATCCACGCCGGTGGCCTCGGCCGCCCCGCCGAGGAGCATGGCGGAGATCGAGAAGCCGCCCGAATAGCAGCAGAGGTCGAGGACGCGCTGGCCCTTGGTGTACCGCGAGAGCTTCAGACGGTTGTCACGCTGGTCGCAGAAGAACCCGGTCTTGTGCCCTTCCGCGAAGTCCACCTCGTAGCGGATGCCGTGCTCCTTGATCTTCACGGCCCGAACCGGGTCGGACTTCGCCAGGTTCGCGGAGATCCCCTCGTTCTTCGACACGGCGTCGTCGATCTCGAACACCACCCGCTTGGTGCCCAGCAGCTCGTGCATCCGCGCGATCCAAGGGCCGATCCGTTGGAAGATCCCGAGGCTGTGGACCTGGATGCTGAGCACGTCCGCGAACTTGTCCACCACGAGCCCTCCGAGTCCGTCGGCGTCCGAATGGACCACGCGGAAGGCGTCGGTCACCGCGGGCAGACCCAGGAATTCGGTCCGGTGGCGGACGGCGCGTTCCACCAACTCCCCCAGGAGGGTCTCGGGAACGAACTGCTCCCCGGTGTGGAAGAGACGGAGCGGCACCCGGGAACGCGGGTTCCAGAGTCCGTTGCCGGCAGGCGCACCGGTCTTGTCGTACACGTTCACCCAGTCGCCCGGCTTCGCCCCGGCCGAGGCGTCGCGGATCATCGCCGGGAACACCGACGGATGCGCCGTGTGGTACTTGAGCCACACCCAGGGCGTCTGCCAGCGCGAGGTGTCCAAGGCCGGCCCGGGCGCGGCGGACGACGGCGGGCCGTCGGAGCGGCGCGGACGGAACGGCAGGCCGGAAGGACCCGAGGGCCGGTACGGACGTTGGGGCGGGCGGTCGAACGCTGACATGTCGGCCTAGGGATAGGGGTTTCCGGGCCCGCCGCCAAGACATGGCACCGACGGAAGCCGCCGGTACGGGGAGGGAGTCCGGGTTCAAGCCACGAATCCGAAGGCGGCCGCTCGCCGCTCGCGTTCCGGCCCGCGAAGGTTAGCCTCAGCACGCGATGGCGACGACGGTTCAACGGAAGACGCGGGTTCTGGTCGGCATGAGCGGCGGGGTGGACTCCTCCGCCACGGCCGCGCTCCTGCTCGAACAGGGCCATGACGTCGTCGGGGTGACCCTCAAGCTCTGGCCCCAGGACTGCGTGAACCGCGCCGAGGACAAGTGCTGTGGACCGCAGGCGGTCATGGACGCCCGCAGCGTCTCGGCCAAGCTCGGCATCCCGTACTACCTCGTCGACGAGTCGGCGGAGTTCCAGCAGCAGGTCATCCGCTACTTCGCCGACGAGTACCGCGCCGGCCGCACCCCGAACCCGTGCGTGATGTGCAACCAGCACCTCAAGTTCGGCACCCTCATCGACCGCGCCAAACGCCTCGGCTGCGACCGGATCGCCACCGGCCACTTCGCCCGGGTCGAGACCACGCCCGAGGGACGCACCCTGCTCCGACGCGGACGCGACCTCCGCAAGGACCAGAGCTACTTCCTCTTCTCGCTCCGGCAGCACCAGCTGGAACGCGTCCTCTTCCCGCTCGGCGAGAAGACCAAGGCCGACACCCGGGACGTCGCCCGGGAATGCGGCCTGCGCACCGCCGACAAGGAGGAGTCGATGGAGATCTGTTTCGTGCCGGACAACGACTACGGGAAGTTCCTGGAGCAGTCGAAGCTGGTCGAACGGCACGCCGGCGACATCGTGGACACGGAGGGAATGGTCCTCGGCCGGCACGGCGGCATCGAGTTCTACACCATCGGACAGCGACGCGGCCTCGGCATCTCGTCGCCGCGTCCTCTCTACGTGCTGGAGCTCGATCCGGCGACGAACCGCGTTGTCGTCGGCGAGGAGGATCGGCTTTCCCGGACCACGTTCACGGTCGATTCCTGCAACTGGATCCCGTGGGACCTGCCGCCCGGCGACTTCGATTGCACGGCGAAGATCCGCTACAACCATCCCGGTGCCGCCGCGACCGTGTCGCCCCGGCCCGACGGCACGGCAACGGTCCGGATGCACGAGCCGGCCCGTGCGGTGACGCCGGGACAGGCCTGCGTGTTCTACCAGGAAGACCTGGTCCTGGGCGGCGGTTGGATCCGGCGTTGAAGTCGAGCCGGACGGGCTCCGTCGGTGACGCGGCTTCAGAGCGCCATCGCCTCGTCGCCGAAATACGCCTTCGAAATCTTCAGGTATCGCACTTCCGCGGCAGCGTGTCCCCGCACCGTGTAGTGGACTCAGCGGGTGGGAACGGAGCGGACGCGATAGAAGACGCGGTCCATGGACGGCAAAGGCACGCGCAGTTCCCGGGTCTTGAGCGGCTCCGAGACCGCAGTCCAAACGGTGGCGGCGGGTGAATCGGCCCATTCGACCACATGCAGTTGGGCGGCACGGATGTCGCCAGTGAGGTCGTCCACAATGTTTGCGTCCGAGGCATCCCACCTCAGGACGAGGTTGGCGCCTTCGCGGGACACTGAGCGGATCTTGGGTTTGGGATGGTACCCGACCACGCCGCGGAGTGGGAAGTTGAGGATGCCGAGGGGCGTCCACGGTTCCGGACCCCAGACGGCGAAGACGAAGTCGCCGCTGCCCCAACTGGTCCGGAAACGCACGAACCGGGTCCCGTCGTCCTCGATCAGGTAGCCATAGGCCAGCATGCCGTGGATGTCCGGATTGACCCGGGACTGGCCTCCCAAGGTCCGCGAGAGCTGCGATGTCGGCTGCAGGTACAGCAACACCGGGTAGCCCGCGTCGATCTCGGACTTCAGGTTCTCAAAAGTGAAGCCGCGTCCCCCTGTCACCACCGGGTTGAAATCCGCCAACTGGCAGAACGCCTCGCCGTCGTAGCCACGGAACCGGGTCCAGTCGATCAGGCCCGAGGGCATGTCGGAACGCTTGGGGATCGACGGCTCGAATCCCGGACGCGCGTCGCGCCGGGCTCCGGAGCCGTTCCAGAAGACGAAGGAGTATCCGTCGATGTTGCCCCGGCACTCGCCATTGAGGTCGGTCCACTTTTTCTGGTTCAGCCCGATGAAGTCGCCGATGCAGTCGGCCGTGTGTTCCGCGCGACCCGCGGTGACGTAGGGATCCTCCGCGACGCTCTCGTAGGCGACGTAGTAGTCGTCGACATGACCGGGCCGGTTGGAGGGACGTCCGTCGACGCCGGAGGCGGAGGCCCACAGCGAGCGGATCCCGGCGTGGCCGGCACTGCGACGGCTGTCCAGCGGCGCAACCCCACCCGAGGTGGGCCCGGTGTAGAAGTCAGGGAAACCGTTGCGGTCCCAGAAGCCGAACAGGTTCCCCGTCGCCGTACCGAAGCAGCCGTAGTCCCATTCGTAGTCTGGGACGTCGGCGATGTGGACGCTTTCCAAGGCCGCGCTGCCGGAGAAGGCCAACCCGACCGCGAGCAGGACGGCTGGAAAGAAGGGTCGACGGGTCATCCTCATGGACGGACACCACCCTCCGCAACCGGACGCGGCTGTCGAGCGAAGGATGCAACCGGCCGGTGAAATCCGG
>CAMASJ010000261.1 GCA_945860685.1 Akkermansia muciniphila | reverse complement strand
TTCGCCAACGTTCCGGTGCTCGATTCCGGCGCCCGTGGCGCGACGGTCACCTTCGTCGAACGCAACCAGGGCGACGTGCTCATCGCCTGGGAAAACGAGGCGATTCTTTCCCTCCAGGAATCCGGCAAGGAGCGGTTCGAGATCGTGGTCCCGACCGTCAGCATCCTGGCCGAGCCCCCGGTCGCGCTGGTGGGCAAGGTCGCCGCGCGGAAGGGGACCGAGGAGGTTGCGAAGGCCTATCTCGACCACCTCTACAGCGACGAAGGGCAGCGCATCGCCGGCCGCAACTTCTACCGTCCGCGCAATCCCAAGATCGCCGCGGAGTTCGAGAAGACCTTCCCGAAGCTGGAGCTGTTCACCGTGGACGGGACGTTCGGAGGCTGGGCCAAGGCCCACGCGACCCATTTCGCCGAGGGCGCGAGCTTCGACCAGATCCAGAGGCGTTGAGGCCCGCATCCGCCCGCCCCAACCCGCTTCCTGTCCCGCACCATGCGCCTCCGAATCCAAAGGTCCGCCCTGCAGTTCACCGCCCTTTTGGCGGCGTTCCTTGCGGTTCCGGTCGAGGCGGCTTCGCTCCTTCACGTGTCGTTCGACATCACCCGTGAGGTGTTCGCCGACATCAACACGGCTTTCGAGACCGAATGGCGCTCGAACCACGCTTCCGGGATCACGGTTCGCCAGTCGCACGGCGGCTCCACCAAGCAGGCAAGGGCCGTGATCGACGGCTTGGGTGCGGACGTGGTCACCATGAACCAGGCCACCGACCTCGACCAGATCGCCCGACTTGGGAAGGGCCGGATCCCGGCGGACTGGCGGACGCTGCTGCCCCATCGTTCGACGCCTTTCGGCAGCACCATCGTGTTCCTCGTCCGGAAGGGGAATCCCAAGGGAATCCGCGACTGGAGCGACCTCGCGAAGCCGGGTGTGGAGGTCGTCTTCCCCAACCCCCGTACGTCGGGAAACGGTCGCTACTCCCTATTGGCCGCCTACGGGGCCGAGCTTCGGCGCACCGGCGGCGACACCAACGCCGCGGAGGAACTCGTCGCCACCCTCGTGCGCCGCGCGCCGGTTCTCGACACCGGAGGGCGGGCGGCCACCACGACGTTCGTGGAGCGCCGTGTCGGCGACGTCCTGCTCTCCTTCGAGGCCGAGGTCGCGCTTGTCGCAAGGGATTCGCGGAATCAGGAGTTCGAGGTGGTCGTGCCGCCGGTCAGCATCCGGGCCGACTTCCCGGCCGCCGTCGTCTCCCGTCGTGACGCCACCTCCGAGGACCGCGAAGCCGCGCAGGCCTATGCCCGCTTCCTCTTTTCCCCCACGGCCCGGGAGATCTTCGTTCGCCACGGCTTCCGCCCCCCGACCGAGGTGTCGGTCCCATCCGAGTCGAAGCCCACGCTGCTCGATCCCGATGCGGACTTCGGTGGCTGGCCGGCCATTCAGGAACGCTTCTTCGCTCAGGGCTCCCTCCTCGACCGAATCCAGGAACGGCGTCGCTGACCCCTCTCCAAACCGCAACACCATGTCCACACTCGTGATCCCGGAATCCGCCCCGTCCGCCCTCGATGCCGCCACCCAGGCCGCCGTGTCGATGTGCCCGTCGGAATCCGGCCCGCGGCGTTCCCTGCGGCGGCTCCTGGAGCCCCTCGACCGCATTGCCGAATCCTCCCGACGCCTGGTGGGCGTTTCCCATGGACGCTTCCAACACGAGGGCGAGGACTACACGCTTCCGCGCTACCTGTACGTCGGCAAACCCGGCGGCGGAGACGTCCAACGCATCGGCATCTTCGCCACCATCCATGGCGACGAACCCATCGGTGCCCTGGCTCTGCCCCGGTTCCTTCAGGCGCTCGAGGACAACCCGTCCATCGCCGAGGGCTACGCGTTGTTCATCTATCCCGTCTGCAACCCGACCGGCTTCGAGGACGGCACCCGCCATTCGCGGAGCGGACGCGACCTCAACCGCGAGTTCTGGTCCGGGACGAAGCAGTCGGAGGTGAAGTTCCTCGAGTCCGAGATCTGGATGCAGTCGTTTCACGGGATCATCACCCTGCACAGCGACGACACCAGCGACGGCCTGTACGGCTTCGTGAAAGGCAACGTCCTCTCGGAGCACCTCCTGAAACCGGCGCTGTTCGAGGCGGGACGATTCCTTCCCCGCAACCACAGCGCCGTGATCGACGGCTTCGACGCCCAATCCGGGGTCATCCGGGAGGGCTACCCGGGCATGCTCCAATCGATCCCGAGGATCACACAGCCTCCGTTTGAGATCACCTTCGAGACCCCGCAGAAGGCACCGCTCCACCGCCAGGTGGACGCCTTGGTCGCCGCTCTCAAGACCATCCTGGTCGAGAACCGCTACCTCCAGGCCGTCGCCGCAAACATCTGACCTGCGGCTTTCGTGCAGCCCATTTTCCGACCCACACCCTGGGAGGATTCCTAGAACCCGGACGCCGACCTTCCCACCGAAGGAGGCGGATCCGAATTGGATCCACTGTCCCATGATTCCCAGTCCATTCCGTCATTCGAACCGCCGACAAGCCTTCACCCTGATCGAACTGCTGGTTGTGATCGCCATCATCGCCATACTTGCCGGCATGCTGCTGCCGGCCCTGGCCCGTGCGAAGTCCACTGCGAAGAGGGCCCAGTGCCTGAGCAACGTCCGCCAGATCGGCATCGGCTACACGTTGTACGTTTCCGACAACCTGGAACGCTTTCCGGCCTCGGTCACGGAACGCACCGCTCCTGCGGGAACCCCCGACACCGCCGAAGCGCGGTCCGCATACTCCTATCGCCAGTTGTTGCTTCCGTATCTGGGAACCGCCACCAACGTGTTCCGGTGCCCTAACGGACCGCGGTGGGATGCCCCGAAGCCCGGCGCCTGGTTCACTACCGATTATGGGAACAACCACAACGAGTCGAATCTCGAAGGGGCCTCTCAGCGGACGTGGTATCAGGCCAACCCGGACTTCGGCTTCAACGAGACGACACCGCCTTCGTCGTTCGCCAGTCCCGCCGCCTTCATCCTGCTCGGCGACGCAGGGAGGGCCAACGGCACTCCTTCCCGGGGCGGGATGTATCCCCAGCCGTGGGCGTTCGACGACGTCAACTCCGCGAACCAGCAGGCCCGCCTTTTGGGTCGCCATCCTGGGGATCTCGCCAACATCACCTACGCCGACGGTCATGCCGAACAACGGCGAACCAACCGCACCTGGAGGACCTATCAGGACAACGAGTGGCGTCGTGGGCAGCTCCCGGACTCGGTGAATTGACACCCGGTACGGCGGCTTCCGCCTGCTTTCGGACGGAAGCCGCTGTGCTCGCCTCCGCGACTCCCTGAAGGGCCTAGCGCCCGGAGGTGTCCGTCCACGAGAGCAGGGCCACCTCCACGCCGCCCAGGAACGCATCCCGGTTCGGCTGGATCACGATCCCGGCGTCGACCCGGCCGCCTCCGGTCGAATCGAGGAACGCCAGTCTCCCGATGTCGCGTCCCCACGGCGATGCGGTCCGCTCCAGGAAGAAGCATCGTGGGCCCCGCGTCTCACCCGGCGAAAGCACGAGCATCATGTAGGCGCCCGGCAGGAATTCCGGATGTGGCAACCGGTACAGATGTGCGCGTCGTCCCAGGATGCGGACCTCCTCCACCGTGAGGTCGGAGGGGAAGGGCTGTGCGGTGGGTTTCTCCAGCTTCCGCCGCTTCCGGACCAATTCCTCCAGCAATGCGGACAGCGTCGAACGCACCTCGGCCATGGTGGCCCGGGCGGGATCCGGGGCCGCCTCCGGCAGGCGCCGAAAGACCAGTTCGTACAGCAGGGCCGCCCGTTCGCGCGGATCCGGGTACACCTCTTGGAACCCCGAACCGCCGACCGACGAAGCGGAGACCGGACGACCGGACACGGAGGGGATCTCGTTGTCCCCGGGCATCATCGGAGTGCCGTGGGCTTCGCCGGACCGCTTGCGGGTTCAGTCATCTCAGGTCCGTCTAACAGGTTCTCCTCGACCCACAAAGGGTGTCGCTGACGACTTTCCTCCCGAGTTCCGGAGGAATGTCACCTCGCAGACATGACATTCCTCAGTACCGGGGTGCTTGCGGACCCGGTAGGCTTCTGGAAATCGAAGCGGTTGAAAGGAATCCGTCGGATGGAATCCCTCGGGTGCCGATGGATTTCTCGCTGGGCTTCGTCCAACCTCCGGCCACCCGAACTCCGAACGCATCCCCAGTTCCCCCATGGCCACACCCTTCACGCCGGTCCGAGTGTTGTTGGTGGACGACCATGCGGTGGTCCGGGTGGGGATCCGGGCGATCCTGTCGGATGAACCCAAGGTCGAGGTGGTGGGGGAGGCCGCGACGGCCGCTGAGGCGCTCAGGCTGGTTCCGCAGTCGAATCCCGACGTGGTGATCCTCGACATCCGGCTTCCGGACCTTTCAGGCATCGAGCTCTGCCGGCAGGTCAAGTCCCGGCCGGATGCCCCCAAGGTCCTGATGCTGACCTCCTACGGCGACGAGGAGACGGTCCTCAACTCGTTGGATGCCGGTGCGGATGGCTACATGCTGAAGGACCTGGAACAGGCCGAGTTGGGCACGGCGATCCTGGCCGTGGCCCGCGGCGGGGCGGTGATCGATCCGGTGATCACGCGGATCCTGGTGGCGAACTCGTTCTCGGGCCGCCGGCCGCCTTCGACGGTGGCCGCAACGCCGAAGGGCCGTCTGCAGATGCTCACGCCCCAGGAACAGCGCGTCGTCGCCCTTCTTTCCCAGGGCAAGGTGAACAAGGAGATCTCCGCCGAGCTGCTCCTGACCGAGGGCACCGTCCGCAACATGCTCACCACGATCTACTCCAAGCTGGAGGTGAAGAACCGCGCGGGTGCCGTCGCCCTTTGGCTGCGCCAACGTCCGAGTCCGTGAAACACGGCGATCCCAAGGAACGTGGGGGACCACCTCCGTCGCCGTCCACGAACGTCCCCGTGTGGGATCCCCGGTTCCGACTCGCCTGGGGTCTGCTGCTGTTCGCCATCCTCGTCTGGTACGGAACCTCCCAGTGGATCGGCCTCCGACCCCAAGGATGGCCGGCCGGCACTCCGATGTTGTGGGGTTCCGGTGAAAGAGAATGGTCGGATCCCTACCATGGGATGCGTCTGGAGCGATGGGGTTCCACGGTGGCCGTCAAGGAGTCCGGGAACTGGCACTACCAGGTCCCGCCGCTCTCGACCGTGGAACTCGGCCGGTTTCCCGAGGGGGCTTCCGCCTGGACCCTTGCCTTCTGGGCCCGGATCCCTTCCAACGCCACCCCGGTCTCCCGGATCTCCTTCGATCTCGCCTCGCTCACCGGGCCCGAGTACCGGTCCTACCTGGGCGTCACGAACGGTCAGGTCTTCTTCGAACAGACGGTCCGTGATCCCGCCAGTCCCGGACGTTGGGCGACGAAGGTGGCCGTCTCCACCGGGGACACGGTCCCGGTGGCACGCTGGTTCCACCTCTCGCTGGCGGTGGATCCGGCGTGGATGGAGATCCGCATCGACGGAAGAGAGCTGTCGGCCCGGCAGGGCTGGGGCAATGGCGAGCCGGTCAATGCCAGTCTGCGGCTCTGTGGGGAAGCCCCGAGAGGCCGTCTCAGCGAATACGGCAGCTGGCTGGGCTTCCCGGGCGGGGAGGTGCGCCGATGGCTCGCCGGGACCGCGAGTCGTGGACAGGATCATTTCGACGTCGCCTACGACGACGTCGTCCTCTTCGACCACCGGCTCTCCGGCACTGCGGTGGAGGCCATGAGGGCACGCGGTCGTGGCGGTTACCCGGAGGTTTTCCTCGGGCGCGAACGTCGGATCGCGCTGACCCGCGACGGGTGGCCCTGGGCGATCGGGGCCGTGGTGGTGCTGGCGGTCCTCCAGGCGGCCGGTCCGTTGCGACGCGTCCTTCCCGCCCTCGTCCAGCCCCTGTTCCGTCCGGCCGCCGCCGTGCTGTGCGGCGGGCTGCTCCTCACGGGGCTGACAAACCAGCTGATGGACGCCCGGGCGCGACGCCTGGACGCCGCGAAGGCCGATGAGATGTACCTCAGGATCCAGAGGTCGATCACGACGCAGGTGCGTGGCCACATACGGCTGGTGAACGCGTTCCGGGACTGGATCGCGGAGGGTGACCCGCGCGGACCGGACGAATTGAAGCCCTGGCTCCGGACCTGGAGCGCGGAGGAATCCCTGCTCGGGTTCGCCGGGATCGGCTTCGCCGAACAGGTGCCCGCGGGTGGCGAGGCGGCCGCCTCGCGTGCCTGGTCGGACCGACATGGATTCGATTTCCGGATCGAACAGCCGCTCGCGGCGGCCGATCCCTTCCCTGAGCGCCTGATCGGCAAGCCGCGCCTGCCCGTGGTGCTCTACCAACCGCGCGCGCTCCCGGAGGAGTTCTGGCGTACCAACCACACGGTGCTGGGTCGGGACCTTCTCCGGCGGCAGGCGCGTGCCGCGTC
>CAMASJ010000260.1 GCA_945860685.1 Akkermansia muciniphila | reverse complement strand
GCCAACTCCTCCACCTCGCCACCAATGGCCTGGTCGTGTCCCGCGGCTGCACCCGCGTCACCTTCGAGTTTGAGGGCTATCGCACGCACGCCGTCGTCACCCTGATCGCCGTCACCGACTCGAAGGGGGAGTTCATCCTCGCCCTCGACCTGCTCCAGAGGTGGAAACCCGACGGCGAACACTGCCTCGGCGACCTCCTCGAAAAAGCCGCCGAATCCTACCTCGACGTCCACCTCCCCCAGTGGCGTGAAAACGAAGGGGCCGACGGGCACCTCACCATCGACGTCAGCCAGGCCTCTGACGGAGCCCTCGTCCTCGATCCCCACGGCCATGCCGTGGCGCGGACGATGACGGAGTCGCCGATACGGTTCCCGAAACACTGATCCAAGGCCTTGCGATGCCTGCTCCTGCGGGAGCAGGCGCTTCCCTCATTTTTAGCTATCAGGTCACAAGATGCCCGGAAACGCCGGCAGCCCTGAAGCGACAAAAGCTCCCGAAGCTGAAAAGCGCGTGATTCCGTCCATCAAAATCTGGGGAGTCTCCAACAAAATTACTTGGCGCATCTATTGCTGACGCCCCTGCAACCCCCTTTTTCCCGCCCTCCGGTCCGGCCCAACGGCTGTTTCAGGGGCCACCCGTCAGAAGCAAATTCCTCGCAGCTACCGCACCGTCCCTCGCCAGCGCGCTGAAATGAGTCTGAATGCTCAGATGGAGAGCGGGTCATGAACAGAACTGTAGGGTTGTTAACATTTCTTTGGAAACGATAGATCTGTCACCGAATCTTTCTGGCGGTCGGCGGGGGAAATGACCATTGCTCTCCCATTATGAGAGTCTCCTTCGCGCTCTTTTTCCAGTTGGCAACCGTGGCACTTCTTTCCGCGTCACAAGCCACCGACGCCTACCTCACTTGGGCCTCCAGCAAATGGAGTGCAGCCACGGTCGGCAATCCCGGGGCAAAAGCCACCGTCTGGGGTGAGGATGCCGACCCTGACAAGGACGGATTGCCGAATCTTCTCGAATACACGGCGTCCACCGATCCAACCCGAACGAATCCTGCAAGCGATTGCTTTGAAGTGGTCATCCCCGCCACGGGTCCGCTGTCGTCCCGCTATCCCCATCTTTTTTCCTGGCAGCGGACCGACGATCCGGACCTCCGGGTAACGTGTCAGATTTCATCGGATCTCTATTCCTGGTTCCCCGAAGCTCCGGCGGATTTCACCCAGCCGCTCCCCCGGAACCTCTTTGTTTCCAGTCAGGAAATGGAGATCAACGCTGCGGGTCTGAGGCGGATCCGGTACTTCTCTTTGGATTCCATGGCAGGCAGGCCTTCGGCCTTCATGCGCCTCCATGTTGCCCGCCGCGATATCGGCGTTGCCGGTCCTGGCATCCAGCCTTTCGCATTTACCAATCACCCGAATCTCCTTCCTGGTAGCGTAGGTCGTTCGAACGCCATCGTCCTCGATGGGTTCGCGGGCACTTTGACAATCAATACTCCGCCGGGTGTCACTCTTTACGTCAACGGTGTTCCGCAGACCGGCTCGACCGCGACAGTAAAATCGGGCGACACTCTGTGGATGGAGGCCATCGCTCCGGCGACAGTCGGACAGGTTCGGAACTACACGCTCAACGTCGGCCGGCAAACTGCTACTTGGACCTTTACCGTTGGGAGTAGTCTGGCACCTGTGCCAGATCATCCGGGAACGGAATCCGGTTACACCCCGGTGGAAGTAGGAGTTTCGGATACCGGCGCTTCGCAAGCCAGCATGCCGATCATCGTCGCTCCTGGCACCGGCGGCATGCAGCCCCAGCTCTCCATCAACTATTCCAGTCAATCCGGCAACGGTCCGCTTGGTGCCGGGTTCTCCTTGGGCGGCCTCAGCAGCATTTCCCGCATGGGTCGCACGATTCTTCATGATGGTTTGAAGGGCGGCATCGGATTTGATTCGAATGACCGATTCGCTTTGGACGGTCAAAGGTTGATCGTTGAGGAGAACCAGATCGATGGCGCGGACGGGGCGGAGTACCGGTTGGAGTTCGACCCCTCACAGCGGATTCGCAGCTATGGGACCTCCCCGGGCGGACCAACTAGATGGGTTGTTGAAACGAAGGCGGGACTCAAGATGGAGTACTCAAGCCGCCTTGCTGCTCCGCCTCGGTCGGTGTTTGGTAGAGTTAAGACCGAAATCTACAACAATATCGGTTCAGGTGCCTTGTCGGCGTTGGAGTCGTCGCCGAATTTTCCTTCAAATCCAAACGAAACGCTCTACATACCCACGCTGGAAGGTCCAACTAACTGGAACAACTACGGCCAGCGAATCACAGGATTCATTATTCCCAAGGTTTCTGGAAGCTATCGGCTCTATCTGGCTTCTGACAATGAAGGCCGGTGTCGGTTCAATCCAAGTGGCTCGGCTGCTTCAGGAGCTGTGATTGCCTGCACTGCGAATACCGTTACCCCACGCAACTGGACAGCGACGCCCCAGCAGCAATCAACCGAATACAGTCTGACGGCAGGGAAGCCCTATTACATAGAGGTTTTGCACAAAGCGGATCACTTGATCCACAATGTTTCCGTCGCTTGGACAGGTCCTGGCATTTCAAGTCCAACTCTCATCGGTTCGGAATATCTCGCGTCCGCAGATCCTGGCATCCCCACAGCCGACACGATTGGCTGGGCACTCACCAAGATCTCCGATTCTGTAGGAAACACCCTCGATTTCACCTACGACTCAGCCGCCATGAATCGCGGCGAACTCCAGCCTTCACGCATTACCTACACCGCTAACCCAGCCGCTGGCCTTTCCCCCCAGCACGATGTGGTTTTCGAATACGCGGATCGCCCCGACACAAGAACTGGATATCTTGCAGGGCTTCAAATGACCTCCTTGAAGCGCCTTGCGGCCATCGAGTCTCGATCCATCGTTGGCTCGCTGACAAACCGGGTTCGCCGATATGAATTCTTCTACCGCGATTCGGTCCTCAGCGGAAGCTCGCTCTTGGCAGCAGTGGACGAAATTGACCCTGCCGCAAACAGGAAGCGAACATCCTTCACCTGGCGTGATGGTTTCCTTAGAAACTATGCGAGAAGCCGTTCCGCCTACCCCCCGCAGCCCTCGCAATGGAGTAGGCCACATGCGCAAGCCGGGGACTTCAACGGCGACGGTTTCTCCGACCTATTCAGCATCGGTGACGACGGCCAGTTCACGATAATGTCGGGACGCAAGGAGCCGACACTCACGACGATCCGGGGCACCCTAGACAAAGGATTCGACCGGAACCTTATGTGGCTCGGCGATTTCAATGGCGACAGCCTTACGGATGTTCTCACCCGCCCGCATGGCGTTTCCACCTTCGTTACCTATTTCTCAAAGGGCGATGGCACTTTCAATTCCGTCCGATCCGATCAACCCGAGTCATGGAATGAAACCGTCCGTCTCGGCGACTTCAATGGTGACGGCAGAACCGACGTTTTCGCTTACCAGGAATCCGGCACTCACCGCTTTAAAACATTCTTCTCGAATGGCGACGGCACTTACAACCTCGTGAAGCACCACATGGGAGACAACTGGACCTCCAGCATCCCCCTCAATCCCGGCGATTTCAACGGGGACGGCCTGACTGACTTCATCTTCGACCGCGACAACAATTGGCACATCTGGCAAGCCAACGGACAAGGCGGTTTCATCCAGAAATCCATCCCGCACGCCCCCGGCTACAGCTTCCGCGAAAGCCCTGTTGTGGGTGATTTCAACGGAGACGGTATCTCCGACATGATGAGGGCCATGGGTTCCAAGCTAATGGTCTTTTTCTTCGACGGTGCAGACAACTTTACCGTTGTTGAGAACGAAACAAACATGGCCAACTTCGTTCTTCGCCCTGAAATGGTTTGCGAGCTCAATGGCGACCAACGTGCTGACATCCTCTCTTGGGTTTATTCAGGAGAAAGAACGCACCTATACCGTTTCCTGTCAGCCAAGAACAGCGTGTTCAAGATACAACCAGAAGTAACACCACTTCCAGTTCTAGGTGGCCCGCAGCCATTCTTTGATCGTTGGGACCCAACCAACGGCGCCTGGATCGGCGATTTTGACGGGGATGGAAAGGCTGACATCCTCGCAGCCGACACCGAGTTTGCCCGACTGGTATCCAACCAATTCAACGACGACATGCTCAAAACCGTGACGAACGCTCACGGAGGCACCACCGAGTTCAACTACAAGCCCCTCACCGACGCCACCGTTTACGCCAAAGGCTCCGACACCGTCTATCCCTGCCACGATTTCCAAGCCTCGTTCTTCGTCGTCTCCTCCGTCGTCTCCCGCAATGGCATTGACGGCGATGGCTACTCGATTCCGGGCCCCGGCGATGTGGGGACCAACGCCGTCCATTACACCTACGAAGGCGCCTGGTCCTGCCTCTTCGGGCGAGGCTTCCAAGGGTTCAAAGCCGTCCAGAAGTTCGACGAGAACGCTGGCATCCACACCCGCACCGAATTTGAGAGTTGGTCGGAGATCTTGCTGGGGGGAAAGCCGAACTACATCGCGCAATGGCTTGAGAACCAACCGGAGGGCGGAAGCTCCCTCATTAGCGAAAAGGAGGTCAACTTCGACATCTACGAATTCCCCAAAGAAGGCGGTCGACCCAGCACCTACCTGCTCCCGGTGGGGAATTCCGTGACCAGGACCTACGACACGAACCGCCCCGAAGCGACCGCTCTCCTCACCACCACCACGACTGGCGGTCCTGCTCCGAACGACATGATCCTCTACGACGAGTTCGGAAACCTCCTCGAAAGCACCACCACCACAACAGACGGCACCGAGACCTTCACCGAGACGGTGGTGAATACCTACGAGGACCAAGTCACCCCCACCAAGTGGCATCTTGGCCGTCTCGCCACCAGCACCGTCACCAAGACCGGCCCAAGCTCCACCGGGACCGGCACCGAGACCATCACTCGTTCATCCTCCTTCGAGTATGACGAGGCGACCGGCCTCCTCACCCGGGAAGTCATCGAGCCAGGTGGAGGAAACCTCCGCCAGCAGAAAGACTACACTCACGATGGCTTTGGAAACATCCTCACCAGCACCATCAGCGTCGCCGGCGAGGACCCGCGCACCACCACCACCACCTACACACCAGATGGACGATTCGTCGCCACCACCACGAATTCCGTGGGGCATACCGAGTCCAAGACCTACGACCCTCTTCTCGGCAATGTCCTCACCCAGACCGGCCCCAATGGGCTGCCGACATCCTGGGAGTATGATAAGATCGGCCGCCCAACGCGGGAAACTCGCCCGGATGGCACAGTGACCCGTTCGTTCTATCGTTTGGTCACCGCGACGACCGAGAATCCCCCGCCACGCGCCGTCCACTACGTCCGCGTCCAATCCACCGGCAGTGCCCCCAAGACCGTCTGGTATGACCTCCTCGACCGCGAGATCCGCACCGATGGCATCGCATTCGACGGGCGCACCGTGTCCGTCCATAAGGTCCTCAACGCCCGTGGCGAGGTAGAGGCCGCCTCCTTGCCCTACTTCGCCGGAGAGACACCCCTCTACTCCTACATCACCTACGACGAGTTGGGCCGCGTCACTGAGCAGTTCGATCCCGGTGACCGCTTCACCCGGCACACCTACGCCGGCTTCACCACCACCGTGGAGCGGAACTACGATGCCGCCGCGCCCACCCAGCTCCAAAAGGCCACCAGCGTGGTGAATTCCATGGGCTGGACCATCCGCTCCAGCCAGTATCTCGGCACCTCTCCCAAGACCGTCACCAAGCGCTACGATCCCTACGGAAACCTCCGCTTCGTCACCGACTCCGCCGGAAACGCCACCGAACTCCGCTACGACCTGCGTGGCAACAAGGTCTGGATGAGCGAGCCGAATACCGGCGTTTCCACTTTCATCTACAACGGCTTCGGCGAGCTGAAAACCCAGACGAACTCCGCCGGACAGCCCACCTTGCTCAGCTACGACCGCCTCGGCCGCGTCGTCTCCCGCACCGAACCCGAAGGCACCACCACCTTTATCTACGACACCTCGGCCAAGGGCATCGGCCAACTCGCCCGGGAATCCTCACCCGGCTTCACTCGCAACTTCTACTACGATTCCCTCGCACGCCCCGCCTCCACCACGGAGACCCACGGCTACCACACCTTTGCCACCAGCCGCAGCTACGATCCCGCAGGCCGCCCCGATAGCCTCACCTATCCCACCGGCTTTGCTACCCGTCAGGTTTACACCGCCAATGGTCACCTCAGCGAGGTCCAGAATGCCGCCAATCCATCCACATTCTACTGGCGTGCCTTGGAGGTGAATTCCCGGGGCCAGGTCACCCTCGAAACGCTTGGAAACGGCGTCGAAACCACCCGCACCTTCAATGAAGACGACGGCATGATCCAGTCGATCTACGCCATCGCGGGCGATGCCGAATACGGCTTGCAGGACCTTGCCTTCGAGTTC
>CAMASJ010000259.1 GCA_945860685.1 Akkermansia muciniphila | reverse complement strand
TCTTCGGCGACGTTGAACGCCTTGAGGCTTCCGTTGACGTTGCTCATCACGACGCGCTGGCCGTCGGGCGAAACCGCCAAGCCGGTGTAGCTGACCTGGCCGCTCTTGTCGGGCTTGAGGATGTTCGCCGAAGCCTGGCCCGCGACCGGGGCGTCCTTGGGCTCGGGCGGCAGGGCGACCCGTTGGAGGACGTCGCCGGTGGCCGGGTCGAGGACGAGCAACTCGCTGGTCTTGCCGCTGACGTAGAGGCGGTCGCCGCGGCGCGAGAGCCGGACGACCAGCGGCCGTAGGCCGGTGAGTTCCACCTGGCGTCCGAGCGGTGTGAGGGCCTGGTTGACCGGGGTCACCGACCGGCCATCGGCGCGGTGACCCACGTGTTCGCGGTCGCGCTCCGCGGCCTCACGGGACGAGACGGGGTCGGTGGGGTAATGGCAGCCGGTGCCAACGAGGACGGCGGCAACCGCCGCGTACAGAGCCCGTTGGCGGCGTGAGGAAGTGCGCATGCCCCTGTTTGAATCGGCTTCGTGGACGGGTGCAAGGACGGAGAGGTGCGGGATCGTCGACAATCCGGTGACGGAAGCAGAACGGATCGGTGCAGGCGGTCAGCACATCCAGGAACCCCTGCCGGTTCCATGCGGGAGTCCCGGACGATCAGGGGACGGCGGCGATCCGGAGGTCGTCGAAGCGCAGCGCGGTCCCGCTGAAGGGCAGGCCCCAGACGCCGGCCTTGCCGGCTGGGAGCTTCACGGCCTCGTCGGCGGTGAGGTTCCAATCGGCGGGCTCCGTGTCGCCCTGCCAGGCCTTTGCGGTGATCCGGACGCCTTCGCCCTGCCGCTTCACCGCCAGCTTGAGCCGGGCCCATTCGCCGCTGGTCCACTTGAACGGAGCCGAGGCCTTGATGTCGTCGCCATGCACGAGTTCGACAACGCCCTTGGCCGGGGAGACGCGCACCTTGTAGCCACCCACGCCGTTGAGGCCGATCGCGAAGGTCGGGAACTTGCGGCCGGAGCGGGTGCCGTGGATCCGGGCAGTAAGCTCGAGTCCGTCGGCGGCGTTGTTGCCGAAGAGCACCCCGAAAGAGTCGAGGGGCGCGCCGGGCAGCTCGATGAAGCGGTTGCCGGCCTCCTCCTTCACGGTGAACTGCCCGTCGAGGACCATGAATTCCGCGGGCAGCTCGCCCGGCGGGACCTGGGTGAAGTCCTGCTCGAACACGGCCTTGTCGGCGGCCAGGAGGGACGAAAGCGCGAGACCGGCCACCGCGACCGCGGAGCGAAGGGAGGGGAACGACAGCTTCATCTGGGGATCCATGTCAAAGGACGGACGGGAATCAAGGTGCGGCTGTTCGAAGAGCCTTGGAGAGCATTGGGGGAGCCGGCGCGTTGAACCATCCCTATGTAGCCGTCCGGACCCACTCTCCGCCTGCAGAAGCCTCCGAACACCACCTATCGGCGGACGATCCGGAACAGCCGCGCATTTCCCTCGACCGGGATCCGTTGGCTTTCTGCACCCGGGTCGAGAGGGGCCTCGATCCAGTTCCCTGCCGACGAGTTCGGGTCCATGTATTCGAGGCGGCACCCTGGGAACGGAGCCCAGGTCAGGTGAAGGAAGCCGTCGACCAGGACCGCATCCAGCCGCATCGGAAAGAGACCGGCCTGGACCTCCCGCCCCGGTTTCGGGTGGACGAACCAGCTTTCCCCGCTCGGCGAGGTCGGGTCCTTCAGGTTCAACCATCCTGCATGCCATCCATCCGCCTTTCGCATCCAAAGCGCGATGATTCCATCCGGCATGCCGCCGCCGCCACAACAACCACCGAAGATGGCGGTTAGACCGGACCAGCCTAGACAGAATTCGCCGGACCTGGCCATGGCACGGACGTTGGGTTCGATCGGCGGAGAGTTCGAAGCCGGCGGTTCGGCCGGGATGTTCTCCCCCATCGGGAAGGGTATCGGCTGGTCTCCGGAGTAATAAGCGGGCCTTCCTGAATCCAGGCTGAGGAAAGGGTAGTTGGTTGAGAAGGTGAACGACGGCCAGTCGATGGGTTGAACCGTCCGGATCACCGTGTCCTCCAGCGCCTCGAATCCTCCCCAGCCGAGATGGCGCGGACCATGGCCGAAAGGGCCTGATTCAGCGGGCCAACTGAGGTATTGGGAGCCGAAATTGACATCCGTCCATCCGTCGCCATCCAAGTCGATCCACCGATGCGGGGGAAATGGCAGGGGTGAGTAACCTCCCATGTCGAGGTACCGGGCCACCTCGGCGTGGAAACCGGACCTGCGGACGACCATTCCGGGGGGCGCCATCTCGATCCAAGCGACCAGCTGCCCCGGTTCCCTTCGGAACCCGATGAAGACGTTCGTGTGGATCGGCCGGTTGCCGTCGCCCGAATCCCTCCAGACAAGCACCTTCTCGCCGGGGTTCGACCAACGAGCACCCGGAAACGGGTTGGCGCCCAGGAGCCGCCGGAGGGGGATTGGCGCCACGACGGGAGTCGGCGAAGCGGAATCCTTCGCAACCAGAACGCTCAAGCCGCCGAGGGCCTCGATCGAGGCCTCCCGGTACTCCTTTTGTCCGGAGGCGTTGAGCGTGAAGCGGCGGTGGATGGTGTAGTCGATGGTTTCGCCAGGTCCGAGAATCCCGGCGACCTGTTCGGTTCCGGGAACTGCAACGGGAGGCGGCACCGCCTCTCCGGCGGCGATTCCAAGCCGCCGATTCGGCTGCCATGAAGATCCGAGCGAACCCAGGACATGCTGTGTCCTTCCCAGCCATCCGATCCTGGGACCGTCAACGGTTTGGAATCTCACCCCGATGTATCCCGAGTTGGTCGAAAAGACCCCGACAAGGTTGGTCATCGTCGCGGGATCCACCTCGTTCACCACCCATTGGATCGCTTGGGCCCGCCAGATCATGGAATCGACTCGAGACCAGAAATGTCCGAGGGCGGCATTGGTGACGACCGGGGCTCCCTCCGGCAGGACCACCGGTTCGTTGTACCACCACAGCTGTCCCCCGATCCGGTTGGTGACGCGACGGCAAAGGACCTCGCTTCCGGCACCACTGACGAGGTCGACCCTTCGGGCGAGCCAGCCACTGACCACTTCGTACCCGTCGAAGGTGGTCCGGAATTGGCAGTCGACGATCTCGTCTCCGTTCAGGTCGATGGAATCGACCTCAGTCCAACTCGCGGGTATCGGTCCGCGTTTCGGAGTCTGGGCCGACCCCAATCCAAGGGCAGCGGTAGCGAAGACGATCCAGAAGAGGAGGGACGTCGAAGTCCTGCGCCAAGTGGGTAGGGGCTGTGACATGGCCTGTCGCTGCGATCTTGGGTGTTCTCCCCCTCGCACGGTTGGCCTGGACCGGCACGAAAACGCAGCGGAACGGACACCACAGGGAGGATTGGAAAGATTCGCTTTCGAAGCGCTTCCCTTGTCAAAGGCGAATGCGGTTGGGACTCGGGATGCCCATCCGCGATCCGAACCCGGTCAGGGGAACCTTGGCTGCCAACTCGGGCCTTGGCCCACAATTGTCCTCCCCCGGTCCTGACGCCTCCAATGTTCGGAACGCGACGTTGCGGGGCATGGGATTCAAGGAACCGGAGCCGGCCGCCGTTTTCCGAAGCGGATCCCTTCGGTAGCCGGCTCTTCGGTCACGCCCTGTCCCAGCTTCGGAGTACTTCCGCACAGCCTTTTCTCTGGCGTGACAAGGTGCGCTGCGATCCTGTCATGAATGGCGCCCTCAGCGGATAGCGTTCCCGGGCGGCGTGGCGGCCTGGATGCCGACCGCCTCGGCGGCGAGGGTCCCGAGCCGGCGACGCAGAGCGATGACGTTGCCGGCTTCGGTCGGGTGGTTGCGGTTGCTCAGGAAGACGATGAACGAGCGGGAACCGGGATCGATCCAGAACGAGGTGCCCGTCCATCCGGAATGCCCGTAGGAACCGACCGGGAACAGGTTGCCGCGCGGACCGGCGTACGGTGAGTCGATGTCCCATCCGAATCCGCGCTTCGGCAGCTCTGGCGGCGACTGCACCGCGGTCATCGCGCGGACCGTCTCCGCCTTCAACACGCGGCGTCCGTCGAGTTCGCCCTCGCCGAGGAACATGCGGCAGAACCGGGCGACATCCCCTGCGGTGGTGAAGAGGCCGGCATGGCCCGCGACGCCGCCCATGCGGCGGGCCGTGGGATCGTGCACGACGCCGCGGAGGACGGTGCCGTCCGGCTGGCGTTCCGTGGGGGCGATGCGGTTCGCGGGGATCCGGTTCAGCGGCCGGTACACGGTCGAGCGCATGCCCAACGGCCGATAGAGCTCACGCTCGCAGAAGACGTCCAGCGGTTCGCCGGCGACCTTCTCGACGATGCGGCCGAGCAGGATGAAGTTGATGTCGGAGTAGACGAACTTCTGGCCGGGCGGCTGTGTCGGGGTCTCGTCGCAGGCCCGTCGTTCGGCCTCGTCTGCCCCGGTCCACGAACCTCCGCCGAGGCCCGGTCGGAGTCCCGAGGTGTGGGTGAGCAGGTGCCTCACGGTGATGCCCTCCTTGCCGTGCGCGGAGAATGCCGGGAGATACCGTAGGACCGGCGCCTCTATGTCGAGACGGCCCTGTTCCCACAGCTTCATCACCGCCGGGGCGGTGGCCATGACCTTGGTCAGGGACGCGGCGTCGTAGACCGTCTCCGGGGTGGTCGGTTCCCGGGTGGGTTCGACGGACTGCTGGCCGAACGCCCGGAGGTGGCGGGAACCTCGGCTCTCCAGCCACAGGACGCCGCCGGGACACTGGTTCGAGGAGATGGCGGAGACGACGGCATGGTCCAGCAGCGCGAGCCGGGCCGGATCCAGCGTCGGCGGGGAAACCGCAGGCGTCCGCGAGCGGCATCCGGCGAGGGCGAGCGCGACCGCGAGGATTGCGGCTCCACCGAAGCGGAGAAGGCGCGGGGTAGGGGCGGGGATCATTTCGCGGGAAGGGCGTCCTGCATCGGGAGGGAGACCCGGCCGGAGTTCGCGGGGTGGAAAAGGCGGTCGAGCATCACGTACACGACGGGGATGACGTAGAGCGTGAGGAAGGTGCTGGTGAGCATGCCGCCGACGACCGCGATGCCCATGGGACGGCGGCTTTCGGCACCGGCGCCGAAGCCGATGGCGATGGGCATGATGCCGGCGATGGTGGAGAAGGCGGTCATCAGGATCGGACGCAGGCGCACCCGGCCGGCCTCGAGCATCGCCGTCATCGGATCCATGCCCTTGGCCGTCTGCTGGTTGGCGTACTCGACGAGGAGGATCGAGTTCTTGGTGACGAGGCCGACGAGCAGGATCAGGCCGATCTGGCTGAACAGGTTGATGTTCATCGCCGGGATCGGGGGGATGACGCCGACGTTGCCGAGGAATGCGAGGAGCCAGAGCAGGCCGAAGGCGCCGACGGCGGCCAGGGGCAGGGCGAGCATGACGGTGAACGGATGGACGAGGCTCTCGAACTGGGCGGCGAGGGTCATGTAGACGATGATCCCGGCGAGCCCGAGCACCCACCAGATCTCGTCGGAGGTGTCGGCGAGGTTCTTGGCCTCGCCTTCCCAGGCGAAGAGCGTGCCGGCGGGGAGGTCACCCAGGAGCGGTTCCACCTGCTTCACCACGGAACCGATGGTGGTGCCGCCGGGGGAGGCGGTGATGCTGGCGCTGCGGAGGCGTCCGTAGTGGCTGATGGAGTTGGGCGCGGAGCCCTGAGAGCGGGAGACGATGCTGCTGAGCTGGATCAGTTCGCCGCGGGTGTTGCGGACGAAGACCGTGTCGAGGTCCTGGGGCGTGAGCCGCGATCCGCGTTCCAGCTGGGCGATGACCTGGTATTCCTTGCCGCCGACCTTGAGCCGACTGAGGTCGAGTCCGCCGAAGAGGATCTGGAGCGTCCGGGAGATGTCCTCGACGGTGACGCCGAGGGAGGCGGCGCGGCTGCGGTCGATGGCGATGCGCAGCTCCGGCTTGTCCACCTCGTAGCCGACGCGGATGTTGCGGAGGAGGGGTTGTCCTGCGGCATTGGTCAGCATGCCGAGGCGGGCAGACATGGCCTGCGCGGCGAGGTTGAGCGTGTCGAGATCCTGGTTCTGGAGGACGAGTTCGAACGGGGAGCTGTTGAAGCTGATCTCGATCGCCTTGGGCAGGTTGGCGATGGCGAAGCCGCCCTCGACCTCGGTGAAGAAGCGTTGGGCCACGCCGCCGGGGCCGTTGACGATCTCCTGGACGGAGCGTTCGCGCTTCGAACGGTCGGTGAAGGTCACGAACACCACGCCGAGCGAGGACTGGCCCGGCCCGGCGAAGCCCGGGGCGACGATCGCGCCGAAGCTGTCCACCTCCGGGATCCCGGCGATGATCGACTCGGCCTTGCGGAGCTGGCGGTCGGTGAACTCCGAGGTCGAGCCGTTCGGCGTCAGGACCATGCTGAACATGCGTCCCTTGTCTTCCTGGGGCAGGAAGTCCTGGCCTACCGGAACCTCGACCAGGACTTCCTGCCCCAGGAAGACAAGGG
>CAMASJ010000258.1 GCA_945860685.1 Akkermansia muciniphila | reverse complement strand
GTGGCCTGAATCTGGACCTCGCGGGCGATCAAGCCACACGGGACGCCCTGCTCCGCAGTCTTCCTCGGCTCCTGGAACTGCCGGTGGACCGGCTCCAAGGGCGTCGGCTCGACGCCGAGTTCTTCAACGAACTCCTGGCCCCGGACCTGGTGGGATCGTTGCTCCGGTGGCTGGGAGATCCACAAGGGTTCAAGTCCCGTTGTTCCGCAGCCGAATGGGACGCCTTTGGCCACCAGGCGCGCGGGGAATACTCACTGGATGTGGTCAAGGACGGTCCCCTCAAGGCGGCCCGACTGCTCGCGGGACGCCAAGGGCCATGGTCGAAGGTCTGGAGTCGCTTTGCGGAGTCCCCGACCCTGTTTTCCGGCGTGGTGGAATGGCTGCGCAAGGGCTCACCTCGGGAGCCCTCGATGTTCGACACGCCCGAAGTCTGGCCGGACCGGAACGAGAGTGAGGAACGGGCTCTTGAGTCGGCGTTGTCCGCCTTGGGCGATCGGCCGCAGTCGGAGATCATCTCGCGAGTCAAGGAACTCGAGGCGTTCCACGCGCCTCGCCGTGGCTTCGTCTGGGCCAAGCTTGGGCTGAGTCCATTTGCCTTGGCGCTGGAGCCCCTGCACCGGCTCGCATTGGCCTGCGAGGTTCCCTTCGGCGCGCCTTCCCCGGCCGAATTCGCCACGGCCTACGCCACCGCGGGTTGGAAGGTGGACGCGGATGCGATGGCCGCATTGGAGGCCACCCAATCTCTGGTCGATCCCACGACCATCCTGAAGGTGGTCCGGGGCATCTACCTGCCCTGGATCGAGACCACCTCCCGCCACCTCCAAAAACAGATCGAGTCGAGGGGATCCAAGACCACCAAGAAGAACCCGGTCATCGAGCCTCGGGCGGGTCGGGCGGTCCTCTTTGCGGATGGCTTGCGGATGGATCTGGCCGCGGTGCTCCAGTCGGAACTGAAGACCGCGGGGCATACGGCCACCTTGGATTGGGACTGGTCGACCGTGCCTTCGGTCACCGCCTCGGCGAAGCCCGCGGCTTCCCCGGTGTCCGGCGGCTTGGGTGGAAGCGAGACCGGCGAAGGATTCGGAACCCGGTTATTGGCGACCGGCCAGCCGCTCACCAGCGACCGTTTCAAGGCGGCTCTCGCTCAGGCGGGTTGGCAGGTCTTGGGCGCATCCGAGACCGGCGACCCTGCTGGATGGGCCTGGACCGAGGCAGGCTCCATCGACAAACGGGGACACGACGAAGGATGGAAGCTGGCCCGAAGTCTCACCACCGAGCGGCGCGACCTGTCGGCACGCATCGGACAATTGGTCGCCGCCGGTTGGAGGGAGGTCCTCGTGGTCACCGACCACGGATGGCTGCTGATGCCGCTGGGCCTACCCAAGGTGGAACTCAAGGCCTACCTCACCGAAGACCGCTGGGGACGGTGCGCCTCGCTCAAGCCGGGAGCCCAATCAGACCAGCACACCTACCACTGGCATTGGAACGAAGCGGTGGGAATCGCCTGTCCGCCAGGAGCCGGATCCTACCGAGCCGGCATGGAGTATTCCCATGGAGGAGTTAGCCTCCAGGAATCGGTCACTCCCTATCTCACCGTGACTCCCGGTGGCAGTGCTTCCACGGGGCCTCGGATCACGGAGGCGAAATGGAACGGCGCCAAATGCCGCGTCGGAGTGACGGGAACGATCGCCGGGCTTCGGCTGGATGTCCGCACCGTATTGGGCGATGCCGAGACGTCCCTGCTGGTGGACCGCGCGCCTCGGGAACTGACACCCGAAGGCAAGGCGACCCTTTTCCTGGAATCGGATTCCGACATCGGCAAGCGGGCGGAGATCGTCCTGCTTTCCTCTTCCCAGCAAGTCCTGCATTCCTATCCGACGACCCTTGGAACCTGAACCATGAGCGAAGCCTTTGATTCCATCGATTCCATCGCCACCAAGGCCTTCGAGGGCTACGTGGTCCGGAAGGACCTGGTGCGCCGATTTAAGGGGCAGTATCCGGTGCCGACCTACGTCGCCGAATTCCTTCTGGGACGTTACTGCGCCTCCACCGACGAGTCGGAGATTTTCGAAGGGCTCAAGATCGTGGAGCGCCAGCTGGGCGAAAAGACGGTTCGGGCCGGCGAGCACGAGCTGTTCAAGGCCCGCGCCAAGGACAAGGGCCAGGTCAAGCTGATCGACATCATCACCGCCCGACTGGACGCCGCGACCGACTCCTTCGTGGCGACGCTGCCCAGCCTCCAGCTCAAGGACGTCCGCATCGCGTCGGAGATGGTCCACGAGAACGAGCGGATGCTGACCGGCGGATTCTACGCCGAGGTCGAGGTGACCTACGACCCGACCATCGCCCAGGAACGCAACGGTCGGCCGTTTGGAATCACCCACCTCCGGGAAATCCAACTGGCGAAGCGCGAAGTCCTTCCGGTGCTCTTCAAGGGGCGGGAGGCGTTCGCTGCGGAAGGGTGGAAACACTTCCTGATCCGGTCCGCCGGCATGGAGCCGACGAAGCTCACCCCCCGGGCCCAGGACCTCGCCATCCTGCGCATGATCCCGTTCGTCGAACGGAACTTCAACGTGGTGGAACTAGGACCGCGCGGAACGGGCAAAAGCCATCTGTTCCAGCAGGTGTCGCCCTACGCCCACCTGGTCTCCGGCGGCAAATCGTCTGTCGCCCGGATGTTCGTGAACAACTCCAGCGGCCAACGGGGATTGGTCTGCCAGTACGACGTGGTCTGCTTCGACGAGGTCTCCGGCATCTCCTTCGACCAGAAGGACGGCGTGAACATCATGAAGGGCTACATGGAGTCCGGCGAGTTCAGCCGCGGAAAGGAGAGCATCCGCGCCGAGGGCGGCATCGTGCTGGTGGGCAACTTCGACGTGGACGTCCAGCATCAGCAGCGCGTCGGGCATCTCTTTGGGCCGTTGCCGCCGGAGATGCGCATGGACACCGCGTTCATGGACCGCATCCATGCCTACATCCCGGGTTGGGACATCCCCAAGATCAGCAAGGCGGAGCTGACCAACCATTTCGGGCTCGTCAGCGACTTCCTGTCGGAGTGCTGGAACCAGCTCCGACGCCAGAGCCGCCAAAGCATCCTGGCGGGCCGGGTCCATCTGGGAGGCGCCCTGAGTGGTCGGGACACCACGGCGATCCAGAAGACCGTCAGCGGACTGATCAAGTTGTTGTCCCCCAACCCCGAGACCCCGGTCCCGGACGAGATGTTGGAGTGGGCGGTCCGCCTCGCCCTGGAATGCCGGCGCCGGGTGAAGGAGCAGCAGAAGCGGATCGTTCCGGCCGAATTCCGGAACACGCAGTTCAGCTATTCCATCGGGGAGGAAGGCGTGGAGAAGTTCGTGGCCACCCCGGAGCTCTTCAGCGAGGACAGCGTCGGGGGCGATCCCTTGCCACCCGGCCAGGCCTGGGTCCTGTCGCCCGGCGGCGGAGAGGAAGGCTGCGGGCTGTACCGGGTGGACGTGACGGAAGGTCCGGGCGGCGGGGTGAAGATCCTGAACCAGCCGACTCCGCCCGCCTTCAAGGAGAGCGTGCGGTGCGCCGAGCAGAACCTCTTTGCGCGGGCTCGGGAACTGGTGGGCGATCGTGATCCGAGGCAACACGAGTTCTGCATCCAACTGCGGGCCTTCGATGCGGCCAAGAGCGGGAGTTCCGTCGGCATCGGAGTGCTATTGGCACTCTGCTCCTCGCTGCTCCAGAAGAGCCTCAAGGGCGGCACCGTGGTGGCCGGCGGCCTGAACCTGGGAGGCTCGATCGAGCCGATCTACAACCCAGTGTCCGTGGTGGAAGTGGCCGTTGAAAAGGGCGCAGCCAACATCCTGATGCCCATCTCCAGCCGACGTCAGCTGAACGACCTCCCCGACGAGATCGCAGCCAAGATCACGATCCACTACTACCTCGACGCCAAGGACGCCCTGATCAAGGCGTTGGCGACCTGACGTGGCTCAACAGGGCAGAGAAGATGTTCGCCGATCTATTGGAATGTCCTATTGCTCCAGAAAGCCTGGGCAAAACCGCGACGCGCGCGCGATATGTTGCTACATAGAAGCCAACACGGCAATCAGATACACCTTCAGCCTCAATCTCCACTCATAACATAAATATCCCGAAACAATAGGATTCCAGCGGCAACTTCAGATCAACAAGAGCGCACATCAGCAGGAAATAAATTTAAGGTTTTACGGCTGCCGATGAGATCATCCCCTCGGGGTCCATTCACCCAACCCAGGGATTACGACCTTCGGTGGAGGCAGTTTGGCGAACCGGCTATTGTTCCTGCCCTCCTTGACACCGATCAAAGCGAAGATCCGTTTCCGGTGTTGCGCCCCCTCCTTGCCGGGGTTCACCACGCAGGCGAACCGACCATCGCCCCACACCCGCAGATGGTTCCCCGTGGTATCGGCGCCACCCTCCGCACACGCCGGGCAACGCCCCACCCACCCGTCGTCCTTGGCCACCCTCTTCTCGATCAGGCTAGAATTGATCACATCACCCTCCCGGTTTGGATTTGTGGAACGGATGTAACGGATGTTTCCAACTCCCTCCCTGTACAGGTGAACCAGTTCTTTCGATTTATCTCCCTACGCATAGAGTTCAGAATTTAGTGTTCCATCTGTTCCACATTGCATTTTCCCCAATGGTGACGGGCCTTTTCCGTGGAACGGATCTTTTCTGGATCTGTTCCACACCGTTCCACATAGGAAGCGGTCTCCTTCAAAACGGCTCCTCTCCAAGAACGGCGTCCTCGATGTTGCAGAGGCAGACGTTCCGATAGCCGCGTTTTCCAGCATCCTCTCGGTTCTCCCGGTCCAGGTGCACCGACTTGTTCGCTTGGTGCACCTCGAGCATCAGATCAGCCGCCCGGCGCTCGAACCTTCGCTGCGGTTCGCTGGCCCAGTCCTTCGAGCTGCACATTTGCAGGTAGGCAGCGAACAGCTCTTCGGAAGTGATCGTGTCGGCCGACATGGACGACCGCCGAACGTGGTTGACGATGAAGTACCGGATCGAATCCGACTCAGAGAGGAGATCATCCACCCGCTGCCGTTGTCTCGGCGTCAGGGGGAAGGGTTTACCGCCGTCGATCAGTTGGTTCAGGGACTCCGCACCGACCAGGAACCAGTTGAGGATGCCTGGTCCTTCCTCGCGCAGCAGGACGTCGTGGTAGTTGGGCACCACCACCTCCGGTTTGGGCTGGTTGAACTCGAGCAGGAGCATCCGCCTAGACCACGCACCGAGATCGCCCTCAATCTTCACTCGGAGCCGGGAGTTGGCCGTGACAACCACGTTCCACTCACCCAGAACGCTGCCCGTTTCCGATCGCCCCTTGAACTCGGCCTGCAGATAGTCGCCGCCGGTCCACGCCTTGAGCCGGGAGGCGCCGTCGGTCTGCAGGAAGTCCGGTTGGACATCGGCACCCACGAGCAGGGTCTTGGACATCAGCAACCCGGCCTCAAACCGGCCGGCCAGGTGATCGGTGCGCAGTTCGCCGACGTTGTCCTCGCCGACCAGACGCCGAATCAAGGAGACCACCGTGCCCTTGCCGCCGCCGCCGGTGCCGGTCAGGAGCAGAAACACCTGACACCGGTTCCGCTGCATCAGGGTCAGGCCGCCCCAGTGCTGGAGAAGCTTCTGGTCATGCTGGTCCGGCAGGGCGTGGTCGAGGAACGCCTGCCACTTCGGACACCGCGCGCCGGCCTCATAGGCCACCGCGCACTGATTCCGGGATCGCCACTCCGGAGCAAACCCATGGATGCCATATGGCCGCGTCCGCAGGTCCACCATGACGTTCTGTGTGTGGACCACGGCATCGGTCCGAGCGAACGGATCCCGCTGCGTGGCCCATAACCGTACCAGATTGACGGCCCCGTCAGTCAGACGGTCGGTGATCTTCCCGAGAAGCCCACTGAGCCGGATGTCATCCGGTGTCCTTCTGATGCTGCCCAGCACAACACCCTCAGTAATCTCGTCGACGCGGGCGCCGATCTCCTCCCGAGTCCGTGGCAGCCAGATCCCGCGCTCCACCTGGTACTGGTAGAACCGACCGGGCCCGACATCGAATAGGGTCAGGTTGTCGTGCAGGAACAGCCCGGCGAAGAAGCGTCCATTCAGGGCACCCTGTCCCGATTTGCTGAATACCCATGGCGCCCCGTAGCGCGCCACCAACTCCTCCACCGGATCCTTAGCACCGGGCACCGGCCATCCCTCCGGCCAGTTGATCTCGCCGAACCGCATCTGCGCCGGAGGATTGCTTACCAGCACCTGGTACTCGCACCCCGACGGATGCTGGCCGCGGACGGTGGTCAGGTTGCCGTCGGCACGCCACTCGTAGAGCGGCTTCCCCAGCTTCTTGCCTTCCTCCGTCTCCACGAACTCGACGGTGGACCGTGCCGCGCAGGACTTCGGATATTCCCCGAGGATCCGGATGCCGATCTGGCACCCACGCTTCCCCTTCCACCTTGCGGTCGTCGACAGGTCGGGATTGGCCTCAAGGAACTCCTCGAACGACTCCTGGTCGTCGAAGTCGATGGC
>CAMASJ010000257.1 GCA_945860685.1 Akkermansia muciniphila | reverse complement strand
GGCGGTCCGTGCGGAACTCCAGAAGCTGGTTACCCTGATCGAGGCCTACAAATTGAAGTACGGCGTCTATCCGCCGGATGGGGTGACTTCGGTCGCGACCGCCCAAGGCCCGCAGCTTGTCGCGAATCCCCGGCTCAGCCCCCTCTTCTACGAGCTCACCGGCGTCTACATCACCAATGCGACCAGCGCCGCCGGCTACTTCGTTCCCCGGGCCGATGCGGATGATGCCGACGGGATCCGTTCTGGCGATCTGACGACCTGGTTTGGACGCGAAGGCATCCTGAACGCCAAGCCCTTCGAACTGCGCAACCGGCTCTTCATCTCCGACTTCAAGGACACCCACTACGCCGAGATCTTCCGGTCCCGGACCGATGCCGGCTACGTCGACCTCGAGGTGCTTGCGGTGGGTTTCGCCACCGATGCCTCGGGCAAGCGGGGCGGCGGTTTCGCCTGGCCGAACAACCGAAACGACCACCCGATCCCTTCGAACAAGGGCCTGAATCCCTGGCACTACGTCTCCACCAGTCCCACCAACAACCCAGGCGCCTTCGACCTCTGGGCGGTGATCCCGGTCGGCAGGGACAAGGTGAAGATCATCGGCAACTGGAAGGAGAACAACTGAACCCCGTTTCCCGGACCCCCATGAACACCCGAATCCAACTCCGTCCCCGTCGGAGCGGCTTTACGCTCATCGAACTCCTCGTCGTCATCGCCATCATTGGCGTACTCGCCGGCATGATCGTGCCCGCGACCGTGAAAGCCCTTGGCAAGGCCAAGGCGGCCAAGGCGAGGACCGAGATCGCCAGCATCGTCGGCGCCATCAAGGGATATCAGGCCGACTACTCACGTCTTCCTGCTTCGCCGGCCACGCGCGAGGCCCACGCCGCGAAGGGGGCCTATGCAAACACTCTTTTCGGCAACGGAACCCCGGACTTTGTCTTCGGCACCTACAACGCGAGCAATCTGGTCTCAGTGCCGCGTTTTCAGGAAATCGGCGATCCCAACTCGGCGCGCCAGCCCAACAATTCCGAAGTGATGGCGATGCTCACGGCCTCCCAGTTCCCCGACTCGGTGAACGCCTCGTTGGTCGTCAATGCCAACAACAACCAGAATCCCAAGCGCAACGTCTACCTGAACGTCAAGGTGGTCCCGAGGAACAACCCGGGCGGCATGGACGACTTGGGAGTCTACCGCGATCCTTGGGGACGTCCTTATATCATCCTCCTCGACTTGGACTATGACAACCGGGTGCTCAGCCCGTTTCCGCTGGTTCGTAACAACGTTCCCCAACCCCGATTCATTCCGGACAGCGTGCTCGTGATGTCCCTTGGACCGGACGGCAAGGCCAACCTCGGGCTGGAAGAAGGACACCCGGAAAACCGGGACAACATCTACAGCTGGAAGTGATCCGGCTCCGTGCCCCTTGAAACCATGAGGATCTTCGCCGCCACACGAACCGGCACCGTTCCGGCCCACCCGCCGAAGCGGCGCGCCTTTTCGCTGCTGGAACTCATGGTCGTGGTCTCGATCATCGGCCTGCTCGCCGCGATCTCGGTTCCCGCCATCAAGGGCATGTCCCAGGGCAAGGCCCTCTCCTCCGGTCATCAGCAGTTGCATGACGACCTGAACCGCGCCCGTCAGGAGGCGCTTCGTCTTCGCTCGACCGTCTATGTGGTCTTCACCCCGACCAATGTCTGGGGCTCCTTTTCGGCACTCCAACAACGCGTCAACGAGATGGTCTCCGTCTCCGCCACCGCACCGGAGCGCTTCCGCGAACAGGCCCTCCGGACCTTCACCAACATCGCCCTCGGTACCTACCACGGCTACGCGCTACTGGTGGAGCGGGAGGTCGGTTCCCAGCCCGGTCGGGCGCATCCCAAGTACCTCGGGCCCGGCTGGCAGACGCTTCCGGACGGCGTGATCTTTTCCCCTCGACTGTTGCTCGAAACCCCGGCTCTCCAGATCGGCGACCGGGAAAACCACATCGTCCACAGCCTTCCGGTCCGGGATTTCTCCTTCCCCATCGCCGAGTTCCCCGGCGATCTGCTTCCGGCGGTTCCGATGCGCTTCATCGCCTTCGGTCCTGACGGCCGATTGGCGGTCGATGAGATGAACCTGGTTTGGCGGGCCAACGGACGGAACGACCTCACGCTGCCTCCCTTGTCCGAGCTGACCGTCGGCGTCGCGCAAGGCAGCGTCTTCATCGCCCGTCTCGCTGCCACGCCCGGTCAGGACCTCGGACCGCTCGATCCTTCGGTTCCGCCGGATGTCATCGAAACCCCGAGGGATAACGCCACCAACAACCGGGTGGTCATCTCCTCGCTGACCGGACGCTCCAAAATCCTCAAGGCCGTCCTCCCGTGATCCCCCTCGTCCAACCCGTCTCCGTCCGCGGCCGCGCCGGTCGCCGATCAGCCTTCACCCTGATCGAGATTGCCCTGTGCATCGCGATCGTCTCGATCGCCATGGTGGCCATCATCGGTGTTCTGCCGACCGGATTGAACGTCCAGCGGCAGAACCGCGAGGAGGCGATGCTCACCCAGGACGCCGAACTCCTCCTCAATGCCATCCGATCCGGCCAAGTGGGCCTGCAGGACCTGGTGAACTTCGCCGACCGGGTGACTTTGGTCCGCGATTACCGGGACGGCTCTCCGTCCCGGACCAACTACTTCCATGGTCCCTTGGTGGTAACGCCGCCGGCCGATTCCCAGCCGTTCGGGGATGCCTTCCAGCTCTTGGGTCTCATCAGCCGCCCGCGTTACACCCGCGAGGTTTCCTCCAACAATCCGAACAGTCCGGTGGTGGTCACCAATACCATCCACCTCGAGATGCGGACACTCAGCGGCTCGATGGCCAACCAGCCGATCATCCGTTCCTCAGGCTACCGCACACCCGGCTCGGATCCGCGGATCGACTTCGCCTTCCGCTACCTGGTCACCATCGAGACCGTCGCCCGACAGGGCGTCCGTGTCCCGGGCGACCTCGAGCGAATGCCGGACACCACCGACGACGGCGTCAGCGAGATCCGGCTCACCCTGGAGTGGCCGTTGGTCCGCAACGGCCCGAACCCGGCGCAGTACCGGCTTGGTTTCAACCGGCGTGAATTCCGGACCGAGGTGCTTTCAATTCCAGTCGTGCAGCAGGGCAACGTTCCCCAAAGCACCGACTACTACGGTCCGATCGTCTATCCGTTCCGGGCTCCGCCCCAACGACCGACGCCGTCCGAGATCTACTACTTCCGGATGAAGCCGGGAACCCTTTGATCCGATGAAGCTTCGCCTCTCCACAACCCGGCGGACCTCCCGCGGCTTCTCCCTTCTGGAGATGATGATCGCGGTGGGCATGCTCACGATCGTCATCTTGGCCTTGTATGCCATGTTCGACCAGACCCAGAAGGCTCTCCGTCAGGCTCTGAACCAGGTCGATGTCTCCGAGGGAGGTCGGTCCGCGCTCGACCTCATTGTTCGCCGGGCGGAGCGCGCCGCTTCTCCCCAGGTGCAGGATTCGCTGAATCTGTTGATCAAGCCGGCCAACGCAATCGGTTATTCGTTGGTGTTCGACGGACAAGAGGCCGTCGCGGACCGGACGCGTCCGCTTCGTTTCGACGAGGTCTTCTTCACCTATCCCATCGCCGGTGGACTCTGGCACGTCGCCGGATTCTTCGTGGCCCCAGACCAGGCGTCGCCGGCCACCAACACCGCCACGGTGGGACTTTCTTCGCTCTACCTCATCGATGAGGCGCTTCCGAACACGAACCTCGTCCGTGCCCTCGATTCCGCGAACCTGATTCCGGGTGGCTCCTCCGACCCGGCGACCATTCCTCCCTTGAGGCTCTCCGGAACGTTCGCGGTCCAGACCAACCTCCTTACCGGACGCGTCGTGACTCCGGCATTCCCGTCGGGAACCGTCCGCGCGGATGCGGTCCGTCTCATCGAGGGCGTCATCCAGTTCCGCGTCACCGCCTTCGATGCCGATGGGCGTCCCTACGATCGCACGCACCCGATCATCGCCGACCTCGCCGCACCCCGGGCGGGAGCCAACACCAACCGACCGGTCCATAGGATCGTCACGCCGGACAGCTGGCTCTCCACCAACCAAGTCTCGGGCATTTCACGGCCGCTGCCGATTTCGATCGAAGTGGTGGACGTCGAAACCGGCCAAGTGAATGCGCAGTTCCGCGGGACGAATCTTCCGACGGCCTTGGAGATCGAGGTGACACTTCTCGACGGCAAGCAGCTCGACCAGTTCCGTTCGCTTCCTGAGACCGTGGACGTCCGCAACCGGTGGCTCGCCAACAACTCCGGCGCCATCCAGACCCTCCGCCAGCGGGTGGCCCTCCGTACCGCGCCCCAATGAAACCCATTTCCCATCAGTCCGCCCGGCGTGGCGTGGCGCTGGTCATCACGTTGATCATGCTCGCGGTGGTGACCGTCACCGCCGTGGCCTTCCTCACCGTCGCCCGCCGCGAAAGGGCCGCCGTCGCCGCCGCTGGCGACCAGGCCGATGCCCGGATCGCCGCCGACGCCGCGCTGACCCGCGCCCGCGCCCACATCCTCGCCCAGATGTCCTCGGCCACCTCGCGCATCGCTCCGACGCTTTTCGTCTCCACCAATTTCGTCTCCCCGACCTTCAATCCGGGACTCTCCGCGGCGGAGCTTCCCTTCCCGGGAACTTTGGCCCAGTCCAACCGATGGTTCTCGGCGTTGACCAACGTCTCCTACCTCCTTCGCACCGGCCTCGACACCGGCCGGCCGTTCAACCTCAACAGCTCCGCGGACGCCCTCGAGTACCGCCGGATGTTGGCGAACCTGCTCTACGATCCGCGGGTTCCTGTAGTCGCCCAGACTGCGCGCATCAACACGTTGCCTGGGGCGCTTGAGGATCGTTTCTACCTCGACCTGAACCGCAACGGACGCTTCGACACCAACGGCTGGATCCTTGAACGGAACGACAACGGCGTGGCCATCGGCACCAACCGGCTGTGGCATGTCGGCGACCCCGAGTGGATCGGCGTCCTCGCCGACCCCGACCGTCCGCATTCCGGCAACAACCGGTTCCTCTACCGGATCGCCTACGTGGTCGTTCCCGCCGACCGGACCCTGGATCTCAACTACGTCCACAACCAGGCCCGCAATCCGGTCGCCACCGACAGCCGGTACCTTCGCAACCAGGGTGTCGGCTCCTGGGAGCTCAACCTCGCCGCCTACTTCCGGGACCTGAACACCAATCTCTGGCGGAACTACAACTACCAGACCACGGCGGCCAACACCGGGAACACCTTTGAACATGCGTTCAACATCTGGTCCCGCCGGCGCGTCGGCTTTCAGCCCCTTCGCGGCACGGCTCAGGAGATCTTCGCCGACGACTCGCGTCCTTCCGCCGGCGCCCCCGGCGACGTCGCCGCCGCCGGCCGGGTCTTCCCGCGCAACTTCGTCGACGACCTTTCCAACGGCCCGCTCATCCAGACTCTCGACGAGATCCGCAATCCGGGTCTCCTCGGTGATCCGGACGTGGTCAACGTCCGCTGGTCCGGCGCCGATCCCACGGTCTTCTTCGGATCGCCGTTCGAGTTGCTTTACGATCCGTCGCTGCTGGGTTTCGGAAGCGGCGTCATCTGGACCAACTTGGACACCCGCCGGGCGGCCTTTGGTGGGCAGTTGGTCTCCCCCACGGAGGCCTCCCTCTCCACCTACGACGCCTACACCTACTACCGGCTCCTCGGTTCCCTCGGCACCGACAGCTCCGATGGCCGCATCGAGTCCGGAGTGGACCGCGCGGGTCGCTATTACCGGCGTGGCAAGCTGAACCTGAACTTCCAGTCCACGGACCCGTCCGATCCGAAGTCCGCGGCGGCAAACCTCGTGGTGACCAACGGAGCCGCCAATGGTACTGCCACCGCGTTCGTGCCTTGGTCGGCGACCAACTGGATGCGCTTGGCTTCCGACCGCCTGCTGCGGCGTGAGTTCGAGACCGGGCTTCCGGAGACCAACAACTTCGCCTTCCGCGATTCCCGCGGAAACCGGATCCGCCCCACGGCCACGCTCCCGGCGGCCCATGGCATCCCCCTCGCTGGGCGTGGCTCGGTGACCAACACGACCGGCAACCTTCCCGTGGTCAGCTTCACGAACTACCACTACTCAGCCCAGGCGCACCGCCTTATCCAGCTTGCGGCCAACATCCACGAGGTCCGTACGAACATCGTCGGCGGACGGGGCCGGGAGCCGTTCCCGCCGCACATCTATCGTCCCACCTTCTACCGTCAGGACACCCCCGCGGGTTCGGTGGTGCGTCTCGGTGGCCTGGAAGAGATCACCAACGCCAATGTCGTCCTCAATACGGCTTGGACCAACTGGCTGGACTTCGACTCGATCGACGACATCTCCAGGCTCCCGGACAGCCCGATCACCCCACTCCGCACGAACGCCTTCGGGATTCCCTTCGTGGTCGGCGCGAAGCAGAACCAGACCGGCACCAACGCGCTGGGCCTTCCCAAGTTCAACGAGTCGTTCTGGCAGACCCGGGTCCGCACGGGCCGCCGTC
>CAMASJ010000256.1 GCA_945860685.1 Akkermansia muciniphila | reverse complement strand
CCAGGAACCCGGAACCCACCTTCCTCGACTGCGCCTGGAACTCGACGCGTCCCGGGAGCCGGCCTCCGGCTTCGATCCTCAAGGCTTCCGGAGAGCCCGGCTGCCTGAAATCGGTCGGGCTTCGGGCGGACTCCACCTCCAGACGAAATCGATTGGTCCAAACCATCCGGCTTTGCAGGCTGAACAGATCCCCCAACGGCCTGGCTGCACCCCTGTCCCCCGCTCCCGGATCCGCAAGCCTTTGCTGCAGGAATGCAGAGCGAACGGACCACCAAGGCGCCAGATCCTGTTCCAGGAATCCGCCGGATCGTTGCTGTTCGTGGGGCGAGAACACGGAGGTGGCCCAAAGGGCACCTGCCCGCGTTGGATTTCCCTTGGTTTCAAGCCGCATTCCCCGGTCTCTGGCATAGGCCTGCATCAATGGCGTCAATGGCCGGATCCCATCTCCGACGGTCCAGTCCATCTCCGGACCGGAATAGGAGATCGTGTACTCGTCCGGGTCGAAGATCAGCGGCGTCTCACCGGACAAGGTCGGCCGGATCCGATAGGACACCCATTCCTCCCGATTCCTTGTCGTCGATCCAATGCCCGAGATCTCGGCCGTCTGCGCAAGGTTTCCGTTCGCATCGCCGGCGACTCCGAATCGGAGGTACGAGGGGATTCGAACCCACGGATCCTCGGCATGGGAATCGCCCGGGATCACCTCGATCGAATTGCCCATGGGCGAGACCGCAACCGGGACTCCGTCCAGCCCGCTTGCCACGACCTGGAAACGAAAGGACTGCTGGAACTGCGAACCACCCTGGGGCCTCGCCTTGGACGCCACGTCCACCTCCATCGATCGCCCTGCGGCGATCTGGAACTGTCCTTCCGGGAAGCGCAGGTCGGCCACCGGCGTGGAATGGACCCGGATCTGGACCTGGAGATCGGTGCCGCCGGAATTCACCAGCCGGATCCGATTCGTGGACCAGACACCGGCAACCAGGAACTCCGGGGATTCCGGCAATTCCATCCGCAGCTCCGATCGGCCACGGACTTCCACTTCCATGGGAATCGCGGGAACGGCCTCAACGCCATCGACAACCGAACGGAGGCGATAGATCAAGCGATGGGCACCGCTTGCCGATTTCGGAACCGCGACGGCGACGAAACGGGTCGCGGTCCTCATGGAAGGCAGCTGAAACGCAGGTTCCTCCAAGGGAAGCAATCGCCACCCATCGGGCATCTGCACCTCTTCAAGCAGCTCCGCGGTCTCCGAGGTGCGATTGACGACCGTCACGGCCCGTCGGAGCACCGTTCCCGACTCCGTGGGTTTGGGGTCGGGCGGAGAATGGATGCGCAGCCCCCCTTGGGACACCTGCGCCATCGCTACTTCAAGCGTGCCCACCAAAGCGCAGGCTCCAGCAAACATCCGGGCGAGTCGGCGCCAGCGAGACATGGCCCCTCACGGTTTCGTCCCAAGGGCGATGGGACATTTCACCGCCAACAACTGGGACGGATCGCCCGTGTCCAGAATCACGATGCCAGTGTACCGACCGTCCGTAACCTCGCTGAGGTCGAAGGAAAGCCGGACCAACGACCCCGGGAAGATCCGGCTCGGATTGAGATCCACCTTGCGCACCGTGGAGCCCTGATCGTCCAGAACCTCGAGCGATGGGACCGGAACCGTCATCGAGCGCCCGCGATTCTCGATCAGCAGCGAAAGGGATCGCTGGGACGCCTCCTGCACCACCTTCCTCTCGATCACCTTCAAGGTAGGGGGCTCAGGGTCGCCAATCTCATTCAGGATGATGGTCGCAAAGCGGACAACGGTCCGGATGGAGGCCGAGGGGAGCTTGAGCGAGGAGTTGGTGTTGATGGGGGGATGGGCGCCTGCTCCTCCACGAAGACCAGGCTCCAATAGGAGCCCTGCAATTGTGCGTCATCTGGAACCACTCCCCGATAGGCAATTTCCCGTGTGGACTTGGCCGGAATGTCGATTGATTCGGCGGAGAGGGCGTACCATTTCCCGTTGGATCGCGGCAGCACGCCAGGATCCGCGAAGAAGCTCGATCCATTGGTACCGGTCCGATAGTCCGAGCTGTACACCCGTACCGTGGCGGGATTGGTGTCGGAGTTCTGGATGCGGATCAGGCCATCGAAGGAACCTCCGGGAGAGGTGCCATGGGAATGCACTGTCGACCCGATCAAGGCGATCGCTCCCGATGCTCCGAAATGGAAACCCAGCAGCTGCAGCACCCAAAGAAACACCCAGAATGATCTGACCTGGAGTCGCATCGGAAACATGGAAATCGTCTTCATGGGAAATGCCCAAGGGCCGAACAACGGTCGGCCCCTTGCGCAGAAGGTTTTTGGAGAGTTGCGGACCGCGGAATGCCGGAGAGGCCCCGGGTCGGAATGCGGTTCAGGGAACCACGGAAAAGGTGATGGTCGGGGAAACCGTGCCAACTGGGGCGGTGAAATCCGCCCGGAACGTGTAGGTCAAACGCACGCCTTGCCGATGGACCTTGCCAACGCCAAGAAGCAGTTCGACGGCTCCGGCACCCAGTCGGCGCGCCCCCAAGGAGACGGAAGAAGATGTCGGCGCGGCCAACTCCAGATCCAAGGAAGTCCCGGCCGGGATCGGCGAACTCAAGGAGGCGACGACCCGCCGAGGTGAGTCGAAATTGGAAATGATCCGATACCCGGAGTGGTGCTGATGAACGGTCTCGCCCTTCGGATCCATCCGGTCGACCACAAAGGAAACCCGAGGTTCTTCGAGTCCGAAATCGACGAACTCGTCGACCCGGAATCGCAGTTCCACAGTGTCCTGGTCTGCGGCCGCCAATACCTCCAAAGTCAGCGCCATCAGCGCCGCAGAGATATGCCGGGTCTTGATGTCCAGTCGTCCCATCGGATCGGCCCACTACCTCACAACGATAACGTCCTTTGAATGTCTCAGACGCTGGTTCGAAAACTGAAGCCAATTCGCCATGACCACGGCTCCAACTCCATCCTTGGGCACCGAGGCACATTGGATCCATGGATCCGAGTGAATGGTTCACCATCGGCAAACCAGAAAGGACCGGATCGTTGGAATCCCGACCCCACCGGTATGGTCCACCTCCCAGGTGAAGGAGATCATCCATGGTTCGGAAAGGATTGAAGGCCGTCATCCAATGCAAAGGGCTCCATCCAGTTGGACCTGAGGATGGAGCCCTCGCGATGCAGACTCATTCCCATCGGAAGCCGGTCACGGCACCACGGAGAAGGTCACCGTCCGGGTGAAGTTCCCGGTCGCCGCCAGCACTGTCGCCCGGAAGGTGTAATTGATGTCGCTGGAGATGACATTCACCTTGTTGATCCCCGTCAGGAGATCCGTGGCCATCGTACCCAAGCCGGCGATGGGCCCCACATGCGCCGCACCCACCGGAGCCACCATGCTGATATCCAGACTCGTATGTGCGGGCATCGCCGAGTCCAGGGCGACGGTCACCTTGCGAGCCGAGTTGGCATTGCATTGCAGCTTGTAGTGGCCGGTTTGGTTGAAGTTGCCGTTACCGCTGTTGTCGAAGGCCGCGATCGTCAGTCCGACTGCCGCTTCCAAGGCATCGAACTCGATCACCTCGTTGATGGTGAAATTGAGGTCCTGCGTGTCCGACGAAGCGGCGCGCAACGGGATCATCGAGGCGGAGACGACAGCTGCAACGGTCGCGAGTTTCAGGGTGAATTGCCGGGTCTTCATGGTCGTGCTGTTTCAGTGGTTGTGTTGCTACCGACTGCTGGGTTTTGCCGGCCGTCGAGAACCGTTTTCCCTGCTCTAGGTCACACGAATCTCGACCCATTGCCGACGCGCAAAAACTATCCACCTAGGGTGAATGCAGTAGTCGCATGAACTACGAAACTGGGTGGCGATTTCGGGGCGGATGTACCATGAAAACCAATGGCTGCGGATGGAATGGATCCGACTTCCAACTTCCGACTTCTTGGATTCGCGGAAGAGTTGAAAGAACGTGTCTTCGCGGCAGGTCGAGGGCCGGACATCCAGAAGCAGGCTTGGCCAAGAGTTGAAAGGCTCCATCTGTTGGTCGGAATGGAATGTTCCGAAGCGATCCGGATGTCGGTCCGGCAACCGCTTTTCACTTTCCCGCCTGCCCGCGCTGCCGTTCACTCCGGCCCGATTTCACGATGAAAATTGTCCTCGCGTACTCCGGCGGCCTCGACACCTCGGTGCTGCTCTCCTGGATCAAGGAAAACTACGGCAATGCCGAGATGATCGCCTTCTGCGCCAACGTCGGCCAGGAGGAGGAACTCAAGGGTCTCGACAAGAAGGCCAAGAAGACGGGCGCCTCGAAGATCTACATCGACGATCTCCAGGAGGAGTTCGCCCGGGATTTCATCTATCCCATGCTCCGGGCCGGGGCCATCTACGAGGGACAGTACTTCCTCGGCACCAGCATCGCCCGTCCGCTCATCGCCAAGCGGATGGTGGAGATCGCCCAGCAGGAAGGTGCGGACGCCATCGCCCACGGCGCCACCGGCAAGGGCAACGACCAGGTCCGTTTCGAACTCACCGCTGCGGCGTTGGCCCCCGGCCTGGAGATCATCGCCCCTTGGCGCGATGAACGTTTCCGCAAGGACTTCCCCGGTCGCCAGGAGATGATCGACTACTGCGCGGCCAAGGGCATTCCCGTCCAGGCCAGCGCCAAGAAGCCGTACTCCATGGACCGGAACCTCCTCCACATCTCCTACGAGGCCGGCATCCTGGAGGATCCCTGGTACGACAGCTTCGACCTGAAGAACCGCGACTACTTCACCACGCTCTCCGTGTTCCCCGAGGACGCACCGGACAAGGCGGAGACCATCACCCTGGACTTCGAGCGCGGCGACTGCGTGGCGGTGAATGGCAAGACCCTGAATCCGCTGCAGGTCATGAAGCTGCTGAACAAGATCGGCGGCAAACACGGCGTCGGCCGCGTGGACATGGTCGAGAACCGCTTCGTCGGCATGAAGAGCCGCGGCGTGTACGAAACGCCGGGCGGGAGCATCCTCCACTACGCCCATCGGCAGATGGAAAGTCTCACCATGGACCGCGAGGTCATGCACCAGCGGGACTCCTTCATCCCGAAGTACGCCGAACTCGTCTACAACGGCTTCTGGTACGCACCGGAGCGCCTCGCGCTCCAGGCCTACGTCGAAGAGAGCCAGAAGAACGTCAGCGGCACGGTCCGTCTGAAGCTCTACAAGGGCGGCATCTACGTCACCGGCCGCAAGTCCAAGGTCAGCCTCTACAACCCGCACATCGCCACCATGGAGGCCGACCCCACCAAGGCCTACAACCAGAACGACGCCACCGGATTCATCCGCCTCAACGGCCTCCGCCTGCGTGTGAATTCGACGGTCAACGGCCCGGCGAACATGCAGTCGCTGAAGGGCTGAGGTCCCTCTTCCGGATCCGTCCAAGGCCCGATCGTGCGTCCTGCGCCGATCCTTCCTTTCCGTTCCTGGGTCCTCCCGGCCTCGAAGCCTACCGGATTTGGCTGACGGTCCCTTCGGAAGCTTCCCGCTCAGATCCCGGACAAGCGGCCTGTCGAGTCCCCAAACCGCTCCAGCCCGGAGACGCCCATGCGGTCCGCAAGGCTGAGGAACAGGTTCGTGGTTGGCTTCGAGCCGTGCTGGACGAAACGGCCCGGGTTCAACGTGCCTCCTCCCCCGCCCGCCAGGACGAGCGGCAGGTTGGAGTGGGTGTGCCGGTTCGCATCCGCGTTGCCGCCGCCGTAGACGATCATCGAGTTGTCCAACAGCGATCGCCCATCGACGTCCCGTGTCTGTTCGAGACGCTTCAGGAACCGGGAGAACTGAACCACGTACCAACGGTCGATCTCGGCCACCTTCCGGATCTTTTCCTCGCTGTTGAAATGGTGCGAAAGGTCGTGGTGACCCTCCGGGATCCCGATCTCCGGGAACGAACGGTTGCTCCCGTCGTGCGCCAACAGCAGCGAGGCGACCCGCGTCGAGTCGGTCTGGAATGCCAACACCATCATGTCATACATCAGTTGGATGTGCTGCGCATGGTCCGCGGGGATGCCCGGCGGGGTGTCCACCTCCGGATCCTTCGCCGAGCCCAACCGCTCCGCCCGCTCGATGCGGGTCTCGATCTCGCGGACGCCCGTGAGGTACTCGTCCAACTTGTCCCGGTCCCGGCGTCCCAGACGCCGCTGCATTCCCCGCGCGTCCTCCAGGACATGGTCCAGCACCGAGTGCTGCTCGGCTTGACGCCGACGCAGGTTCGTGATGCGTTGCCCGCGGTCGCCCGAGCCGAAAAGCCGTTCGAACACCATGCGGGGATTCGGCTCCGCGGCCATCGGCATCGAGGCGGAACGCCAGGAGATGTTGTGCTGGTAGGCGCACGCGTAGCCCGAGTCGCACGCACCGGAGTTCCGGACGACGTCGCAGGTCAGCTCCAGCGACGGGAAGCGCGTCTGGTGACCGATCGCCCGGGCGATGACCTGGTCGATCGAGACCCCGGCCCGGATGTCGGTCGCGCTCTTCTTCAGACGGACACCGG
>CAMASJ010000255.1 GCA_945860685.1 Akkermansia muciniphila | reverse complement strand
AGATTGAAATTCTTGAATCCCTAGAACACTTCCCATCAACGCTGCCTGCTCGCGGAACTCCTGGCCCGCCGATGCCGACGGGTCATCGCCGTGGACAACTCGGAGAAGATGGTCGCCTTCGGTGCCCGCAAGGCGAAGCGCAACGGGCTCGACAACCTCGAGTTCCGCCAAGGCGACCTGCAGAACCCTCCGGTGGAGCCGGGATCCGTCGACCTCGTCATCCTGAGCCAGGCCCTTCACCACGCCGAGGAACCGGCGCAGGCGATCCTGGCGGCGCATCGGATCCTCAGGCCGGGCGGAAGGGTGATGATCCTCGACTTGGTACGCCACCGATTCGACCAGGCGAAGGAGTTGTACGGCGACCGCTGGCTGGGTTTCGTGGAGAGCGACCTGCAGCGTTGGCTGGAGTCGGCGCAGTTCCAGGAGATCGAGATCGCGAAGGTCGCCCGCGAGGAGCAGGAGCCCGGTTTCGAGACCCTGCTGGCCTGCGGCACGAAGGGTCGTTGAATCGGTCGCGCGATCGGTGACGACCGCAGCAGCGGCCTAAACCCGGCCTAAACCCGGCCTAGACCACGGTCCCGTTCGGGATGACGGCTCCCTTGGGGATCACGAGGATGCCGTCGCGGATGAAGTACAGCGGGTGGTCGAAGTCCGCGGGCTTCCCGGCGGGCGTGAGGATGCAGCCCTCCCCGATGCGGGCGTTCTTGTCGATGATGGCGTTTTCGATCCGGGTTCCTCGGCCGACGCCCAGCGGCACACCTTGGTTTTCCGGTTGGGCGAGCTTCTCCGGGGTGTCGTAGAAGTCCGCACCCATCATCACGACCCGCCGGAGCGAGCAGCCCGACTCGAGCACCGCGCGGATCCCGACGAGCACATGGTTGAGCTGGGCCTGGCTGATGATGCAGCCGTCGGCGATGACAGCGTGGTCGATGGCCGCGCTGTTGATCTTGGAGGCGGGCAGGTAGCGGGGGCGCGTGAAGACGGGCGGCGTGAAGAAGTTGAACCGCGGCACGTCCGCGGCGAGGTCGAGGTTGGCCTCGAAGAAGGCCCGGATCGTCCCGATGTCCTCCCAGTACCCCTGGAAGACGTGGGAGAACACCCGGCGCTCCGCGATCGCGCCCGGGATGATGTGCTTGCCGAAGTCCGTGTGGTTGTTGTTGAGCAGCTCGAACAGCACCTCGCGGTTGAAGACGTAAATGCCCATCGAGGCGAGGTACAGCTCCTCGTCGCCCTTGATCCCCAACGGCGCATAGCTCGCCTTGTCGAGCTTCAGGGATTCGAGCACGGCCGGATCCTTGGGCTTCTCGACGAAGCGGGTGATGCGGCTCTCGGGGTTGATCTGGAGGATGCCCAGCGCGGAGGCCTCGCGGGCCGGGACGGGGATGGTCGCGATGGTGAGGTCGGCGGAGTTCTCGACGTGCGACTTCAGGATCTCGCTGAAGTCCATCTGGTAGAGCTGGTCGCCGGAGAGGATCAGCACGTAGTCGAAGTTCGTGTTCCGGAAGTGCATCAGGTTCTTCCGGACGGCGTCCGCGGTCCCCTGGTACCAGCTGGTGTTGGAGAAGGTCTGCTCCGCGGCGAGCAGTTCGACGAATCCGCCGCTGAAGTGGTCGAACTTGTAGCTCTGCGAGATGTGCCGGTGCAGCGAGGCCGAGTTGAACTGGGTGAGCAGGTAGATGCGCTGGAGACCGCTGTTGATGCAGTTCGAGATGGGGATGTCGACCAGCCGGTACTTGCCGGCGAGCGGCACCGCGGGCTTCGCGCGGTCGCGGGTCAGCGGGAAGAGCCGCGTGCCCTGGCCTCCCCCGAGAATGATGCTGAGGGTGTTGCGGGAAAACGACAGGTTGCGTGAAGAGGGCATGGGAGGAGCGGTTGGGAGAGCATTAGCCGGAGCCGGGAACAGCCTCAAGTCCGGAGGTTCCGTCCGCCCTTCCGGAATTGTCGATCCACCCACCGGCGTTGTCCGTGCATGGAAGTCCGTTCCCGGACGTCCCTTTCCGGCAACTCGGCATTGCCCGGGAAGTGGACGCTTGCCTATCGTTCGCGAACCTCCGCACTCCTTTATGGCCAAGAAACAGATTCGCATCGGACTCATCGGCTACGGCTTCATGGGCCGGGCCCACTCCAACGCCTTCGCCCAGGTCGGGCACTTCTTCCCGTCGGAACACGAGCTCGTGCTCCAGGCGGTCTGCGCCCGCGACGCGGTGAAGGCCCAGGAGTTCGCGGACAAGTGGGGCTACAAGTCGATCGAGACGGACTGGAAGAAGCTGATCGCCCGGGACGACATCGACCTCGTCGACATCGCGGTGCCCAACAACCTCCACGCCGAGATCGCGATCGCAGCGGCCAAGGCGGGCAAGATGATCCTCTGCGAGAAGCCGCTCGCCCTGAACTCGAAGGAGGCGGAGAAGATGGTCAAGGCCATCGACAAGGCCGGTGTGCCGAACATGGTTTGGTACAACTACCGTCGTTGCCCCGCGGTCGTCCTGGCCAAGCAGCTCATCGACTCCGGCAAGCTCGGCAAGGTGTTCCACTACCGGGCCAACTTCCTGCAGGACTGGACCATCAACCCCGACCTGCCCCAGGGCGGTGCGGCGCTTTGGCGTCTGGACGTCAAGGCCGCCGGCTCCGGTGTCACCGGCGATCTGCTCGCCCACTGCATCGACACCGCGATCTGGCTCAATGGCGGCATCAAGGATGTCAGCGCCATGACCGAGACCTTCATCAAGGAGCGGAAGCACAACCTCACCGGCAAGGTGGAGAAGGTCGGCATCGACGACGCCTGCGCGTTCCTCTGCCACTTCAACAACGGTTCCCTCGGCCTCTTCGAGTCCACCCGCTACGCCCGCGGCCACAAGGCGCTCTACACCTTCGAGATCAACGGCGAGACCATGAGCCTGAAGTGGGATCTGCACGACCTGCACCGGCTCCAGATCTTCGATCACAAGGACGTCGGCGCCGAGCGCGGATGGAAGAGCGTGCACGTCTCGGACGGCGACCATCCGTACACGGGCAAGTGGTGGGTTCCCGGCCTCCAGCTGGGCTACGAGCACAGCTTCATCCATCAGGTGGTAGAGTTCATCGCGGGACTCGAGAGCGGCAAGGGAGCCAAGCCCGACTTCAAGGACGGCCTGGCGACCGACTACGTGGTCGACGCGGTCCTGTCCTCGGCCAAGTCCCGCAAATGGACGAAGGTCAAGCAGGTCAAGGCCTCCAAGGGCTGATCCACTTCGGCCAAGGTCGTCGACGGGCTCGGATCATTGGATCCGGGCCCGGTCGCTTTCGGAGGTCTCGCATTCGCGGGAACTTCCGTTTGGCCCCGCGGCCGCTCCCGTGGCATACCTCTGTCCAGACATGGAATACGAAGCGGTCATCGGACTGGAGACGCACGTCCAGCTCAAGACGCGGTCGAAGATGTGGTGCGGCTGCGCGAACGCGTTCGGGTCCGATCCCAACACCAATGTCTGCCCGATCTGCCTCGGCATGCCCGGAGTCCTTCCGGTCGCCAACGACGAGGCGCTGCGGCTGACGGTGCTGACCGGCTACCTGCTGAACTGCGAAATCCCCCGCTTCGCGAAGTTCGACCGCAAGAACTACTTCTATCCCGACTCGGCGAAGAACTATCAGGTTACCCAGTATGATCGTCCCTCGACAGCGAACGGTTGGGTGGAGTTCGAGTTCGACGGTCCCGGCTCGGTGGACGGCGTCGCCCGGGTGCGCATCACGCGGGCCCACCTGGAGGAGGACGTCGGAAAGAGCAGCCACTTCGACCGTCACAGCGGCGTGGACTTCAACCGCGCGGGCGTTCCGCTGCTTGAGATCGTCTCGGAGCCCGACCTGAACGGACCCGAGATGGCCTATGCCTATCTCAAGGCCCTGACCGACATCCTGCACCGTGGCGGCATCAGCGACTGCGACCTGGAGAAGGGCATGGTCCGTTGCGACGTGAACGTCTCGGTGCGGCCCAAGGGCACCGCGACGCTGGGATCCAAGATCGAGATCAAGAACATGAACTCGTTCTCCGGCGTTCGGCGGGCGCTGGAGTACGAGATCCCAAGGCAGATCGAGGCGGTACGGCGTGGGGAGAAGCTGCGGCAGGAGACCCGCCGATGGGACGACGCCGCGGGGATCACCGAGGCGATGCGTTCGAAGGAAGACGCCCACGACTACCGGTATTTTCCGGAGCCGGACCTGATGCCCTTTGCTCCGACGGACGCGTGGCTGGAGGAGGTCCGCTCACTGGTGGTGGAACTGCCATTGCAGCGCAAGCGCCGCCTGATCCGCGACTACGGCATCCCGGCCGGCGACGCGGAGGTGCTTTGTGACCATCTGGAACTCGGGCGTTTCTTCGAGTCGGCCGCCGCCGGGGTGAGGAATCCCAAGGCGATCGCGAACCTGGTGATCAACAACCTCCAGGCGCGGTTGGCCGAGTCGGGAACCGGGCTTGAGGAACTCAAGTTCGGACCCGCGGGCCTCAGGGAATTGGTCGAACTGGTCGAGTCGGGTCGGATCAATTCCAAGATCGCCCAGGACGTCTTTGCGGAGATGTACGCGACGGGAGAGACGCCGTCCGCGGTGGTCGAGCGCAAGGGTTGGGTGCAGGTCAGCGACACCGGGGCGATCGAGGGGTTCTGCGACGCCGCGATCGCGGGAAATCCGGGTTCCGTGGCCGACTTCCGCGCGGGGAAGGCCAGCGCACTCAATTTCCTGAAGGGGCAGGTGATGAAGCTGTCCAAGGGCAAGGCCAACCCGGGATTGGTCGGCGAGATCCTCGAGAGGAAGCTCAGGTCCTGACGGAACCCCACGGCCCGGAAACCCGGGTCGGGACGAGAATCGAACGCACCGTGGAAAACATCCCAAGCCAACTCCTGAACCTGGGTCGCGAGGTGGGTCGCGAAGACCGCGGGCTGGTGGTCCTCTCCGAAGGCAGCGTTTCGGCCAAGCTCGACGAGCACCGTCTCTTGGTGAAGGCGAGCGGCGCGCATCTCTCGAATCTGGATCCCTCCCAGCTGGTGGAGGTCCGGATCGCCAACCTCCAGATCCTCTTCGAGCAGTCGTTTCTCGATGCGAAGCAGTTCGAGAAGGAGCTGATGGAATGCCGGCTCTATCCGGAGGCGCCGAAGCCCACCTTGGAGCTCCTTTTCCACCACTGGCTCCTGACCCTGGAGGGGATCCGATTCGTGGCCCATGCCCATCCGGTCTCGGTCAACCAGATCCTCTGCTCCCCCCAGGGCGAGACCTTCGCGCAGCAGCGGATGCTTCCGGACGAGATCATGGCCTGTGGGGCGACCTCGGTCTTCGTACCCTATTCCGATCCCGGGGTTCCTTTGGCCCGGGAGATCCGTTCAAGAGTGACGCTGCACCAAAGGCGGAGCTTCGGCCGTGTGCCCAAGGTCGTCCTACTGCAGAACCACGGGGTCATCGCGCTCGGCGAGACGGCGGAGGCGACTCTGAGGACCCTGCTCATGGTCGAGAAGGCCGCCCGGATCTTCGTCGGCGCCGCGCTCCTTGGCGGCCCCGTCTTCATGCAGCAGCATCAGGTGCAACGGGTCGACCGTCCCAACGACGACGGACGCCGCAGCACCTTGAGGCTCTAGGCCGACGTCCATTTCACGTGCCGCCGGATGGCTGGGGACGGAAACCGTGGAATGCGGCAACCGTTTTGAACTTCGAACGGGGGTGGCCACGTCGCCTTCCGAGCCCGCGCGGTTGCACTGCATTGACGTCGAGGCCTCGTGCCGGCTTTCATCCGCAGTTCCCATGAATCGCCGCCGTTTTCTCTCCGGGGCCCTCGCGCTCCCGGCCGTTCCGCTTCTCGTCCAAGCCCAAGCCCGGAAGTCCTACACCTTCGGACTGGTGGCCAAGTCGCAGGGGAACGCCGTCTTCCAGGTCGCCCGGGTCGGTGCGGAGGATGCCGCCCGCGAGCTGTCCGCGAAGCATGGCGTGGCCATCAAGATCGATTGGCGCACCCCGAACGAGGAGGATGCGCAGAAGCAGGCCGAGGCCATCGAACAGCTGGTTCTCGCCGGTGCGGACGGCGTGGCCATCAGCTGCAGCGACGCGAACAAGGTCACCGATGCCATCAATCGTGCCGTGACCGATGGCGTGCCGGTGGTGACCTTCGACTCCGATGCGCCGGCTTCGAAGAGGATGGTGATCTACGGCGTGGACGACGGGCAGTGCGGTGAGCAGGTGATGGCGGAGCTCGCCCGCGTGATGGGCGGCAGCGGCGTCGTGGCGATCCTCGCGGGCAACCAGAACGCCCCCAACCTCCAGAAGCGGTCGGCCGGGGTCCGTCTGGAGGCGAAGAAGCATCCGGGAATCGTGATCCGTGACACCTACTACCATCGGGAGACGCCGCAGGACGCCGCGGCCCGGATCGAGCAGGTGATGCAGTCGAATCCCGATGTCACCGGCTGGGCCCTGATCGGCGGTTGGCCGCTTTTCACAGAGAACGCCCTGAAGTGGCAGCCCGGAACCGTCAAGTGCGTCAGCGTCGACGCCCTTCCGATCTGCCTCAACTACCTGCGGAGCGGCCATGTCCAGGTGCTGCTCGCACAGCAGTGCCACGAGTGGGGCCATCGGTCCGTGGAACACCTCTTCAACAAGGTCCACCTGGG
>CAMASJ010000254.1 GCA_945860685.1 Akkermansia muciniphila | reverse complement strand
CAACGCTTAGGACTCTCGAACCCCCTGGAGCAGTTTCGGAGGCCCGGTCAGGATGTCGGGGCGGTAGACGAGGAGTCGACGTTCGATCCTCGGGACCCTTGGGCAGCGGTCTCGGTCCGATCCGAAACGCGGATCTTAAGGGCCAATGCGGCGACGAAAAGGACGAGGAGAGCGGCGGCGAGGCGTCGGGTGGTCATGGGAGGAGGCCCCGGTCACACAGTCCCGGGATTCCAGAGTCCAAGCCAACGGCAGTTCCAAGGCAACCACCCAGAATGAGACCGATCCATCCGATGAAAGAGAGGAGGGATCTCACGCAAAATCGCCAAGACGCCAGTGAGGAGCTGGACCCGGAGCCGAAGCGGCCGCTTCAGGGCTCTTCAGAGGTCAAAGCGTCGCACCTTTGGTTCCCTTGGTCGTGAAACAGGTCCCTTGCCTCGCGGAATTGGGGCGGCCCTTGGGCGAGGGCTGGGCCGGAACGAAGCAGAAGGGATCCCACGCAAAGGCACCAAGCCGCTGGGGCACGAGGCGAAATCAGATGAGTTCCCGAAGCGGAATCGCAGACCGAACGCTGTTCGCGTTCTCGGTCACGGATCCGGAGCCTCCTTCGGCGTCATAGCGCATTTGCGTGAGGTCGGCTTTTGCTTCTGCTGGATCGTTACGGCTTCGTGCGGCGCGCCTTGGTGGGTTCCGACCGATCAGGCGAGGATGTCCTTCACCACGTTGCCGTGGACGTCGGTGAGCCTGTAGTCGCGTCCCTGGAAGCGGAAGGTGAGGCGGTCGTGCTGGATCCCCAGCAGGTGCATGGCGGTGGCCTGGAGGTCGTGCACGTGGACCGGGTTCTCCACGATGTTGTACCCGAAGTCGTCGGTGGCGCCGTAGGTCGTGCCGCCCCGGATCCCGCCGCCGGCCATCCAGATGGAGAAGCAGCGCGGATGGTGGTCGCGTCCGTAGTCGGTCTTGGTGAGTTTCCCTTGGGAGTAATTCGTCCGGCCGAACTCGCCGCCCCAGATGACCAAGGTCTCGTCGAGCAGGCCCCGCTGCTTGAGGTCGGTGATCAAGGCGTAGCTGGCGCGGTCGACGTCCCCGCACTGGCGACGAATGCCGCCCGGAAGACCGCCATGTTGATCCCAGCCGGGGTGGTAGAGCTGGATGAAGCGCACGTCCCGTTCGGCCAGGCGCCGCGCGAGCAGGCAGTTGGCGGCGAAGGTGCCGGGGTTCCGCGCCTCGGGGCCGTACAGTTCGAAGACGCTTTCCGGTTCGCCGGAGAGGTTCATGACGTCCGGCACGCTGGTCTGCATCCGGTAGGCCATCTCGTACTGGGCGACCCGGGCGTTGATCTCGGGATCGCCGAGGTCCCGGTACTGCTGGTGCTCGAGCTCCGCCATGCGGTCGAGCATCCGGCGTCGCGAGGCGCCGTCGATGCCGGCGGGGTTCTGGAGGTAGAGGACCGGGTCCTTGCCGGAGCGGAACAGGACGCCCTGGTGCTGCGACGGCAGGAAGCCGTTGCCCCAAAGACGCGAGTAGAGCGGTTGGTCGATGCGGTCCTTGGAGATGAGGACCACGAAGGCGGGGAGGTTCTGGTTGGAAGACCCGAGTCCGTAGCTGAGCCAGGAACCGAAGCTGGGCCGGCCTGCGATCTGGGATCCGGTCTGGAAGAATGTGATGGCCGGGTCGTGGTTGATGGCCTCGGTGTGGAGGGAACGCACGATGCAGAGGTCGTCGGCGACCTTGGCCGTCCAGGGGAGGAGGTCGCTGATCCAGGCGCCGGAACGGCCATGCCGTTGGAATCCGAAGATGGAACCGGCCATGGGCAGGTTGGCCTGCTGGGCGGACATCCCGGTGAGGCGCTGGCCCATGCGGACGCTGGCCGGGAGGTCCTCGCCGGTGCGCCGGACCAGCTCCGGCTTGTGGTCGAAGGTCTCGAGCTGGGAGGGGCCTCCGCTCATGAAGAGGTAGATCACCCGCTTGGCCTTGGCCGGAAGGTGCCCTGCGGGAAGGATCCCGGAGAACGGCCCGGGCGCGGCGGCGCGGCCGTCGAGTGCGGCGAGGGAACCGAGTGCGGCCCCGCCGAGGCCGAGGCCGAACCGCCCGAAGAAGTCGCGGCGGTTCATGCGGAAGTTGATGTGGGAGCAGTTCATGGTTCCTCGGGTTCAGCGCCGCATCACGGACTCGTCGTGGTTCAGGAGGGCCTTGGCCAGCACGGTGGCGGCGGCGAGTTGGTCCGGTGGATGTTCACCGGGGACCGGCGTCTCTCCGACCTTCAGCAGCCGTTCCGCGGAATCCGGTTCCTTCCGGAACACGGCTTCCTGCTCCTCCAACAGGCGCTGCACGATGCCGGCCTCCTCGCGGGTCGGGCGTCGGCCGGTCACCAGGCGGAACGCGAACGCGGACCGGGTCGCCGGCGTGGCCCCGCCCTCGCGGAGGATCCGTCCGGCGACGTGGCGAGCGGCCTCGACCACCTGGGTGTCGTTCAACAGGGCCAATGCCTGCAACGGTGTGCTCGTGCTCTGGCGCCGGACCACGCAGTAGCTCCGGTCCGCCGCGTCGAGGGCCATCATCGAAGGCGGCGGAACGGTCCGCTTCCAGAAGGTGTAAAGGCTGCGCCGATGCAGGTCGTCCCCCTTGCCGACCTCGTACCGGGCCCCGCCCATCGCCATCTCCCAGAGCCCCTCGGGCTGGTAGGGCTTCACGCTGGGTCCGCCGACCTTCTCGACCAGCAATCCCGAGGTGAACAGCGCCTGGTCGCGCAGCATCTCCGCCGTCAACCGACGGGCCGGGCCGCGGGCGAGCCAGCGGTTGTCGGGATCCCAGTCATGGAGCTTCTGGGTGACCCGCGACGACTGACGATAGGTCGCCGAGGTGACGATCAGGCGTTGAAGATCCTGCAGGTTCCACGGCCGGATGCCGAGCGCGGCGTCGCCCCGGGTGAAGGTCACCGCGAGCCAGTCCAGCAGTTCCGGATGGGTCGGAGCGGAGCCCTGGAGACCGAAGTTGTCCGAGGTCTCGACGATCCCGCGTCCGAAGAACTGCTGCCACAGCCGGTTCACGGTCACGCGTGCGAACAGGGGATTGGCCGGATCCAGCAGCCAGCCGGCGAGCCCGAGCCGGTTGTGCGGCGCTTCGGCGGGCAGGCGCCCCAAGGCCGCCGGAGTCTCCATGCCGACCTCCTCGCCGGGTGCGTCATAGGCGCCCCGCTTCAAGATGTGCGCGGGCTTCGGTCGCTCCATTTCCTGCATCACCATGATGTCCGGGATCGAGGTCACGAGGCTGTTCTGTTCCCGACGCGCCTTGTGCAGCGCGTCCGCCGCCTCGCGGTAGGGGATGTGGACCGTTTGCAGGAAGTGTTCGAAGGCCGCCTCCTCGCCTTTGGGCGGAGGGACCGAGGCCAACCGGGCGGCGTCCAGGGCCGTGATGGCCCGGTCGTACACCTGGACCTCGTCGGCACGGCCTCCCTTGAATCCGAAGTCGCGCATGCGTTGGCCCAGGGTGAGGTCGGGCTGGCCGTAGGTGATGTCCTTCCACAGGTTGTCCCGCACCACCTCGACCTCGGCCTGTCTTCCGTCCAGGTAGACCTTCAGGCCGGAGGCCCGGCTGGAGCCGTCGTAGGAGAAGGCCACGTGGGACCAGGCATTGGTCGGCGCCTGACGGCGGGTCCGGACCTTGAGCGCATTGCCGGGCCACATGTGGTGCAGACCCACGGCGACGTGTCCGTCTTCGAGCAGGATCTCGTAGCCCCGGCTCCCGGCGTCCATCCAGGCGTGGCTGTGGTGGATCACCGTCTGCCGTGGGACGTGCATCGCCGGTTGAATCCACAGGGCGAGGCTGAACGGATCGGCGCGGGTGAAGTGGCCGACCCCGGGGAATCCGATCCCGTTCTCGCCGCTGAGCGCGACGGCCTTGCCGAGTCGGCCATCGACCGGTTGGGGACCCTCGAAGGGCCTGGCCCCGGCTCCACCCCGCGAATTGGGGAAGAGGTTCGAGACCATGGTATCGAACGAGTAGGCGGCCACCGGAAGGGGCGACGGCTCGGCGGGGCCGTTGGTTGCGACCCAGGCACTGAAGGCAAGGCGCGCCGCCGCGGCGATCTCGCGCAGGGCCGCTTCCTTCGCGGCGATGTCGGAATTCAACGCCGTCAGCTTCGTCTCCTGTTCCGCAGTGCTGAGCAGCAGCGTCGGCACGGGCATGATTTCCCCGAAATAGACGCTCTGGCCCGACTCGTCGATGTTCTGGAAGAAGGAGAACAGTTGGTAGAACTCGCGCTGGCTGATCGGATCGTACTTGTGGTCGTGGCAGCGGGAGCACTCGAAGGTCAGCCCGAGGAACGCCGTGCCGAAGGTGTTCACGCGGTCCACGTTGTAGGCGACGCGGTATTCCTCCTCGACGATGCCGCCTTCCTCGTTCTGGAGGTGCAGGCGGTTGAAGGTGGTGGCGAGGCGCTGCTCCTGGGTCGCATCCGGCAGGAGGTCGCCGGCGAGTTGCCACAGGACGAACTGGTCGAAGGGCAGGTGCCGGTTGTAGGCCCCGATCACCCAGTCGCGCCACGGCCACACCGCCCGGTAGCGGTCCGCCTGGAAGCCGTGTGTGTCGGCGAATCGGCTCAGGTCGAGCCATTCCGTGGCCATGCGTTCCCCGTAGCGCGGGGAGGTGAGCAGGCGCTCTACCGTCCGACGGTACGATTCGTCCGAGGGATCCGACTCGAAGGTGGCGATCTCCGCAGGGGTCGGTGGCAGTCCGGTGAGGTCCAGGGTGACCCTCCTCAGGAGCCGGCCGGGCTCAGTCTTCGGAGACAGCTTCCGGCGGTTCTCCGCGAGACGGGCGGCGACGAAGGCGTCGATGGGATTGCCCCCGCGCAGTCCCCGGACCTTGGGCACTTCCGGAAGCTTCGGAGCGACGAAGGACCAGTGCTGTCCCCACTGGCCGCCCTCGCTGATCCAGCGCTTGAGAAGCCGGACCTGTTCCGGCGAAAGCTTCCGGTGGGTCTCCGGCGGCGGCATGACCTCGTCGGGATCCGTCGACGTGATGCGGCGGAGCACCTCGCTTTCGTCCGCCTTCCCGGGAACGACCGCCGCCTTGCCGCTCTTTCCGCGGCCATGGGCCCCTTCACGCGTGTCCAGGCGAAGCCCTCCCTTTCGGCTGGTCTCGCCGGGGCCGTGGCACTGGTAGCAGTTCTCCGAGAGCAACGGCTGGATCTCGCGCGCGAAGTCGACCCCGGCCGCACCGAGCGGCCGGACGAACAGGGCGAGCAACGAGGCCAGGATCCAACGGCGGGATGAAGAGGTCGTCGGCATGGGGCTTGCGACGGCAACTCTGCTGCGGTCTTCAATCCGCGCGAACAGAAATTCCGCGGACGGCCTGATCCTGCCCGGGATCCTTCGAGGGCAAGGAAGGGCCGGGCAGGGGATCGACGCCGCGGACACGTTGACGTCGGGAAGCGGGTCCGGTTGCCTTGGCCGATGAAGTTCCGCGGAAGTCTCGTCTGCCTGTCGGCCGTCGTCGCCGCCCTCACCGCGTTGGGCTCGGATCTCCGGACGCTCGACGGCCGGGTCTTCCGCGAGGCGGAACCGCGGAAGCTCGACGATGACCGGTTGACGGTGAAGCACTCGGGTGGGGAGGCGGTCCTGTTCTTCTACGAGATCCCGGAGGTGGATCGGCGCGCCTTGGGGTACGACACGGATGCGGCGTTGAAGCGGCTTCTCCAGCAGGTCCAGGAGCTGCGGCGTTCGAAGGGATCCGGGAACGAGGCGGTGTCCAACCCGGGTCCGAAGATGCTGACCCCGAAGCCGGCGATCCCGGCGCCGTTCGCGGTGGCCCCGACCCCGACCCCGGCTCCTGCCGCTCCTCGGCTGCTTCCGGCGGCGGCCTCGATCGACACCGGACGGGCTTCCCTCTGGAATGGCCTTCAGCCGCCGAAGCCGGCTTCGGAACTCCCGGTCGTCGGATCCGAGGACACCGTGACCTCCTGGGAACTCGTGAACCATTTCCGCTCGGACCCGCCGGCCGCCGCCGCGCGTTATGGCCGGCGGACGTTCCGGGTCACCGGCGTCATCGAGCGCATCGACAAGAGCCTCGCGACGCGCCTGGTTCGGATCTTCCTGGAGACGCCGGATCCAGCGGTCCGACCGGTGATCGAGTGGCGTGTGGACGACCGGTACAACGCCTTCCACACCCAACGGGACGGCCGGACGTTGGTCGGCCAGAACGGTCGGACCCGCACCAAGCTGCTCGAAGCCGGCGAAACCGTGGTCTTTGAGGTCAAGGGTGGTCCCTTCGAAGACGGTGTGGTCGAGCTGAAGCAGGCGCGTCGTCGTCCTTGAGTGGTTTCAAGCGGACGGGTTCCGTGCGCTGGGAAGGCAACGGCGATCGGGATCCGAAGCCGAAATGGCCGAAGTTCGTTGTGGGTTACTGCGAGCCGCAATACCCGCGGTCTCCCTCCCGTTCCACGGTGGCTTTTCGAATTTGCGTGAGGGTCTCCCTCAGGCGGGCACCGTGCCATCGGCATCCAGGAACCCGAGCACCGCGGAGGAAACCGTGTGCGGTTCGAGGTGCTGGAGTCCGTCCGGATGACGGAGGATGCGGACGTGCGGACCGCCGGGCTTCCAGATGTGTTCCATCGTCGGGCCCC
>CAMASJ010000253.1 GCA_945860685.1 Akkermansia muciniphila | reverse complement strand
GTCGTCAAGGCGCGGGTCAACGCCTCGGGCAAGTGGAGGCGCTCGGTCGTGACCGAGATCGCCGACGCCTCGACCTGGTACCCCGCCGAGGGCTACCACCAGAAGTACCTGCTCAAGAACCCGGGCGGCTACTCCTGCCACTACCTCCGGGACTGAAGTCATCCCGGCCTGTTGACGGACCGCGGGATCACCCAGGCGGCCATGCGGGATGAAGGAGCCGAGTTCCGGCCGCTGCCACTCGCACGGAAATCGGGAGTTTCAGGTCACTCCTGTCTTCCTTCTTCGCATCCCACACCGCTCCGTGAACGGGCATTTTTGGATCCGGCGGGTGAAGCCCGCACCGGATTTGGACCTCGCTCCGAGGGGAGGCCGAGGCGCCTCCCTGAACGCCCGAACTTCAAGCGCGATGCGGCAAGGCCGGCGGCGTGTTGCGGTTCAACAAGGCGCGGCGACGGAACCCCGTGAAGATGGCGATGTTCAGGAAGTGCATGCCACCCAGGATCAGGAGGATCACGCCCTCCTTCGTGCTCAGGGTTTCCAAGGCGGTCTGAAGGTTCGCCGCATCGACCCCGAACCGCAGCGCCAGCGCCACGAATCCGATGTTCACCAGGTAGAAGCCCACCACCAGCAACTGGTTCACCGCATCGGCCAGGGCCTCGTTCCCGTGGAAGCAGTCCACCAGGAAGATCCGCCCGTTCCGATGCAACGTCCGGGCCACCCAGACGGTCAAGGTCACGCTCAGGGCCAGATAGGCCAGATGTGTCGCAACGGTCAGGTTCATACGTTTCCTTTCTGTGTATCGGTTATTTCTGTCTTTACAGAAATTCGTGTATTTTAAGACTCCTTGGCAAGCGAAACCTGGATGTCAGCCCTGCGGGCTTGATCCCGTCGTGCTCCGCCGGATCGGATGCGCCCATGCTTCCCGGAGCCATGCTGTCGCCGTTCCCGCGCCGTCGCTTCGCCATGGCGCTGGCAACCGCAGCCATGGCCGGCGCCACGGGTTGCCGGCATCGGATGGCCGGATCCAAACCCCGGATGTTCTTCACCTCCGACGGCCGCACTGGGCTGGTCCATGCGGACGGTTCCGGCCTCCGTTGGCTCGATTTCAAAGTCCCCGGACAGGCGACCTGGCAACCGGGGCCCTTCCTTTCCGACGGACGACGCGTGGTCTTCCTGAGCATGGAACCCCGGCGTGACGGACCCGGACGTCCCTTCGAGGAGTACTACACGCAGACACCGACCCACCTGTGGATCCATGACCTCGACGCCGGCACCCTGGAGGAGATCGCCACCCGGGACCGACTCGCCGTGTTCTACACCCCGGCGCTCCTGCTGTCGGATTCGCGGATCCTCGTTCAGGTGGTGCGGAACCGGGTGGGACAGCTCTTCAGCATGAATCTCGACGGTTCCGACGCCCGGGAGTTCACCAAACCGGACGAGGGCCTTCCCTACGGATTGAGCCTCAGTCCCGACGGCCGCCGCGTCGCCTTCCACCTCGCCAGTCCGCGGGGCTACGAGATCTGGACCTGCGACACGGAAGGACGGGACCGGATCCGCGTTGCGGGCCATCCCGAACATCTCTACTTCGGCACCAGCTGGTCGCCGGACGGCCGCTGGATCGTCTTCCAGGATTGTCTCCATCGACAGGACCCGGGCCACGATTGGTCGGACGTATGCGTCGGACGTCCGGACGGCTCGGGACACGAGGTCCTCACCCGGGGACAGTCCCTCTGGTTCGCCGCCACCTACGGGGGACCGGCCGGTCGCGGCGGCGGTTCCAATATGCCGATGTGGACGCCGGACGGCTCGATCCTTTGCTGCCCGCGATCGCCGGAGGCCCGGGTGCCCTGGGAATTCCAGGCCGCCCGACCCGACATCGACCACTTCAACCGGGACTTCCTCCCCGAACGCGCGCGGGGCGGAACAGGCATCTCGCGGATCAATCCCGCCACCGGTGTCTCCACACCGATCCACGAGCCGCGCGAAGGCGTCTGGCTCTGCAGGGCAACGGCCTCCTCCGACGGACACCACCTCGCCTATTGTCGGGCGGAAACCGGCGGAATGCCGTCGCTGTGGGTGTCGGACATGGACGGACGGAATGCGCGGATGCTGACGGCCGGCCACATGGGCCGCGGTGCCGACCATCCCCGTTGGTTGCCGTAGGGAAACCGGCTTCCTAACCCGCGAACGGATGCCAGGCGGGACGACTTCCTCAAGGTGGGTTCGCCCCGCGATCCCGGAAGAACCGCGTGGTGTCGCAGTCCTTGGTCTCGCTCTCGACGCTCCGAAGTCCCGAGAGCATCTCCTCGGAAACGACCTGGAAAAAACGGTCCCACGCCACCCTTTCCCCGGAACCATAGGAGGGCCCCAGCAGATCCTCGAACGTCCGATGGAGGGCGATGCGCAGGAACGCGAGGTCCTCCTCCATCACCCCGGCATAGGCCTGACGCCGGCCCAAGGCGGCGAGTGCCGGCCGGATCCGGTTCCAGTCCGCCAGCGCGGCGACCGCACCGGCAAACGCCTCGAACACCCCTCGCGACTGCGTTCCGAGATCCGTGTGGAAGCGGTTGCGCAGATGTGGCGCCGCCTCGAAGAGACGACGGTAGAGCGTCAGGGCGAAGAGATCCGCCAACGGCACCAGCAGCACCCACGATTCCCGGATGCGCCGCCGCTCCTCCTCGGAGAAGGGGGAATTGGATCCGGCGGGCTCCATTGGAAGGAAGCATCGGGCCAGGCCCCCAAATGCCGAATGCGACTTTGGTCCCAGAAGCCACCCGAGGACGGGATTCCAAGGAATGGTGAGACCGCATCGAACTTCACCGAAGGGGAAGTTGCCGCTAGCCTCCCTGCACTGTGCCCCCCAAAGGCCTCGTCACCCACGCCACCCGCGATGAACTAGAGCAGCGCCTCCGCGCGGTCCTGGAGAGCTCCCTCGACGCGGTGATCGCCATCGACGCGCTCGGGTCAGTGACGGATTGGAATCCGGCGGCGGAGAGTCTCTTCGGATGGACTTCAGAAGAGGCCTACGGAAGGGAACTCGCCGAACTCATCGTCCCCAACGAACATCGCACGAGCCACAGGCATGGGCTCGCCCGGCTGATGCAAGGGGAGTCGCCGCGCCTGATCGGGCGGCGCGTCGAGGTGCCGGCACTCCGCCGGGACGACACAGTGGTGGAGGTCGAACTGACCCTCGCACGGGTTGGCCAACCAGGGCCCGACGCGATGTTTCTCGCCCATGTCCGGGACATCACCGAGCGCCGTCGCCACGAGCGCGAGCGCGAGCAGAGGACGAGCGGCCTTGAGGCGACGGCCCGGGAAAGCGCGGTCCGGCTGGCGGAGATCTCGGCGCGTCTCGAAAGGACCGAGCGCCTGCTCGAGGTCGCCTTCCGCAGGACCCCGGTCTCTCTCTCCGTGGCCCAGCTCGCTACCGGACGGCTTGTCGAGTTCAACGACGCCTTCCTCGCCGTCACGGGAAGGACCCGCGGCGAGGTGCTCGACCGGACCACCCAGGAGCTGGCCATCTGGGAGGACGTCCGCGACCGCAACGCGTTCCTGGCCGACATCGCCCGTGACGGCTTCGTGCGCAACCGCGAGTGCCGCTTCCGCCGCGCGGACGGCCGTGTCGTCACTGCCATCGTGGCCGCCGAGCGGGTGGAGATCGACGGCGAGCCGCACATCTTCGCCGCCAGCGTGGAGATCGAAGAGCAGAAGCGGGCCGAAGCCGAGCTGCGGCGGGCCTTGGGACAGGAACAGGAGCTCCTCCGGCTGAAATCCCGCTTCGTCTCCATGGTCTCCCACGAGTACCGCACACCCCTGGGCGTGATCCAGTCGGCGGCGGAGATCCTCGACACCTACTTCGACCGCCTCGGCCCCGAGCGCCGCCAGGCCCACCTGGGCGACATCCGGGACGCCGCGACCACCATGACGCGCCTCATGGATGAGGTGCTTTTCCTCGAACGCTCCGCTTCAGGCCGCCTCGGATGCCGGCCGGCACCGGTGGAGGTCGGCCCCTTCGTCACGGAGTTCCTCGCCAGCCCGGGTATGGCCGAGTCCTCGAACCGCATCCGCACCGCCGTCGAGAACCGACTGCCCCACGCCTGGATCGATGTCAGCCTCCTCCGCCTCGCCCTCGGGAACCTCCTCGGAAACGCGCTCAAGTACTCGCCCGGCGGCGAACCCGTGGATCTCCGCGTGCGGCGCGAGGCCGACTTCCTCGTCGTCGAGGTCTCCGACCGTGGCATCGGCGTCCCCGAGGAGGACCGCCCCCGCCTCTTCGAACCGTTCCACCGGGCTTCCAACGTCGGCGGGATCCAGGGCTCCGGCCTCGGTCTCGTGATCGTCCGCCGCTGCGCCGACCTCCATGGCGGGGATGTCTCCGTCGATTCCCGCGAGGACGGCGGGACCCGCTTTCGGCTCTCCCTGCCCGCCTTCCGACAATCCGAAACCCCATGACCCGCATCCTGGTCGTCGAGGACAATCCCCAGATCGTCCGCTCCCTCGAAACCATACTCTCGCTGGAAGGCTACGACGTCCTGGTGGCCACCTCCGGACCCGACGGCGTCGCGGCGGCCGTCCGTGAACGGCCTGACCTGATACTCTGCGACGTCATGATGCCAGGCTTCGACGGACACGAGGTGCTCCGGCGACTGCGTGCCGACGGCGACGCCGGGCTGACCCCGTTCATCTTCGTGACCGCCCGAGCCGAACGGGCCGACCAGCGAACCGGCATGGAACTCGGCGCCGACGACTACCTGACCAAGCCGTTCAGCCGGGAAGAGCTCCTCAACGCGGTGCGCAGCCGTCTAGAACGGGCCGAGGCCCTGCGCGCAGGGGGCGGCGGTGGCGCGTTCGACTTCTCCTCCCCCGAACCCCTACAGACCCGGCTCGGCATCACCCCGCGCGAGGCCGAGGTCCTCCTCTGGGTCGCACAGGGCAAGAGCAACGCCGACATCGGCGGCATCCTCGGCATGGCCGAGAAGACGGTGAAGACCCACCTCGGAAACCTCTTCACCAAGCTCGGCATCGAAGGCCGGAATGCCGCCACGGTGCTCGCCCTCGAGGTCCTCTCCGGCCGCCGCTGAGCCGGTTCCGGAACCTTCTTTTCCCGATTCCAGATTCCCGATCAGCCGGACGCCCCCTGACCGCTTCGCTCTCTCCATCAACCTGTTCTGCACCCCTTCATCTCTTCATCCCTTCAACGCTTCACCCCCGCATCTCCCCCGGCTGAGGTGCCATCCGCCCAGCCCGGCTCCCTCCAACCAAAGTCGCAGCCCATCACCTGTCCACGACCCCAGTCTGGGACCCAAGGCCGATGACGTGGTTTCCACGGTGTGTGAGACAACAATTCCACGACGCACGGGCGCCTTCGGGTGGCCGGGTCGGAATCGGCACCTCGCAAAACACATCCAAGACACGCACATGACACCGAACATCCGGAGTTGGCTCACCAAGATCGTCGCCACTGGCGCGCTGATCGCCGGCGCCATCACCGCCCAGGCCCAGAAGACCAACCACCTCTCCGAGGGTCTCCTGCTCTCCGCCCAGATCGCGGCCAAGGGAGCCCAGGGGATCTTCCACGACGGCAACAACGTCCTCCTCAACCGCTACGGCGGCGCGTGGAAGGGCACCACGAACGTGGAACAGTCCTTCTACCGCCTCGAGACCCAGGCGTTGCCTCCGGCGAACCTGACCACCTGCGCCCCGCTCATCAGCCGTCTGCTGGCGGCGAAGTACAACTTCAAGTGGAGCACCTACAAGTTCAACGACCCGGTCACCGGCAAGACCAACGTCTCCACCGCCAGCCCCTTCCCCTACCAGATGCTGGCCATGATGAACCAGAACAAGGGCTTCACCGGCAGCACCGTCGACCTCGACCTCGCACAGGCCGGCGACATCGTCGTGTTCGCCGGGATCGACGATCCCACCGATGACCACGCGGCGCTCTTCATCCGCACCCGCTGGGAATCCGCGGTGACCTACCCCGCCGGCCTTCCCGACTCGGTCGAGGCCTTCGAGGGACTGACCTTCGTCGAGGTCGAGATCCTCGACAGCACCGGCGGCAGCCTCCATTCGGACGACTCCCGCCTCGTCGAGCACCCTGCCGGGGTCTTCATCCAGACCCAGGGCGTCGGCACCGGTGTGATCGGAGTGCTGGTCGATGAGGACGGGATCATCCACGGCCATACGTGGTCCCTTCCGTCCAACGGCGATCCGCTCAGCGGCGACGACGACGAGCGCAACGATTGGGTCCGCAACCTGAACGGCAGGCTTGAGCTCCAGACCGGCAACGGCGGCCGGGAGCTGCGGATCGGTCGTCCGGCCCTTTGATCCGGAGGCACCGGAGTCTCGCGAAACGCCCCCCGGGTCCTTGGATCCGGGGGGCGTTTGTTCCAATTGCCCGACATCCCCGAGCCGATAGTCTGCGCCCGTCAGCTCAGGACCCAGCAACCCGGAACTTTCCCCACCAACCCAAATGAACTGGTACCTCGCCGTCCTCAAGAACTACGCCCAATTCAAAGGCCGCGCCCGCCGCAAGGAGTATTGGATGTTCATCCTCTTCAGCTTCCTCATCTCGCTGGTGCTCGCCATCGTCGAGGGGGTGATCGGGCTTCCGGCGGTTCTGTCGGGACTCTA
>CAMASJ010000252.1 GCA_945860685.1 Akkermansia muciniphila | reverse complement strand
GGTCCGGGAGAGGGAATCGACGGCGGCCGCCGACGACGGGAAGCTTCGGTGGCCGCGACTCCCGGACGTGCCCGTGCTCGCCTTCCTCTTCCTCGGCGTCCTTGTCGCGGACTTCGCGAAGGTCCGGTGGCTGAATCCGATGCGGGGGCTTGGCCGGCCGCCGATCCGGGCGGAGGCGCTACCCGGGAGCGAGGGCCTTTCCGCCCGGATTCCCGGCGGACCGGAGGTCCGGTTGCTGGCGCTTTCCCGTCCTGGCGCCGCAGCCGGCGAATTCTGGCGGCCGGACGGATCCAAGGTGCGGGGAGCCTCCTTTGCGGTTCGGTTCCCCTCCGAGTTGACCGCTCCGGGTCGGGAACCACGGGATCTCATCCTCCGGATCCGCGACCTCCCGGACGGAGCCGAAGGCCCCGTCTTCGCCAGCGAACCGGATTCGGGGCATTCCTGGGGATCCTCCGTGGAAATCGGCGGCGTCGTGGACCCCAGCCTGAGCCAGCTGCGCCTTTCGTGGCTCCCGGGAACCCGGAAGGCTTCGCTGCGCGTGGGCTTCTCGGTCAGCCCATGGCGGGCTGTCGTGACACGTGACCGTGCGACCGGTGCCGGGACGACGACGATCCTGGACGGGGAACCCGCATGGAACGGATTCATCCTGGACGCCGGTGGGACCGGCGACGGCTGCCAGGTCGGATACCGGTTCGGTCCCGAATCCGCGGACTGGAAGCACCGCCTGGTGGCTTTGGACGGAGGAGGCCGCGTGCATCCGGCGACCCGCTCATCCGGGCTTGCCGAGGATACGGGAACAACCCGGTTCGCCCGGTTCGACGGTCTGGCGTTGGAGTCGGTCCGCGAATTCCGGATCGAGGTCCGCCCGGTCACCTGGATCGAGTTCCGGGACGTGGCCCTGGAGCCGGACGAAGAGCCCTCCAAGGCGGACCTCCCCACGTCCAAGGAAGCCGGGACACGGATTCCGGCCGAAAAAGGCGGAGCCCGTTGAGGACCCCGGCTGCCCGAACCCCAAATCGTTCTGCGACATGAACACCCATTCCGAGACTGGAAGCGACGCACCCCGGGACATCTTCGTCACCACGCGATGGACCCTGGTGCTTTCGGCGGGAAGGAGCCCTTCACCCCAATCCGAGGAAGCGTTGGCCGAGCTTTGCCGGATCTACTGGAGACCGCTGTATGTCTATGTGCGGCGGCGAGGCCATGGGAGGGAGGACGCGGAGGACCTGACCCAGGCGTTCCTGGGCGGCTTCCTGGGCTCCGGGAGCCTTCAAGGGGTCCGGGAGGAACGGGGCCGGTTCAGGGCCTACCTGCTGGCCTCCCTGAAGCACTTCCTCTCCAACGCGCGCGACCGTTCGCAGCGTCAGAAGCGCGGTGGCGGGGTCCAGCATCTCTCCTTGGACTGGACCGATGCGGAGGGACGGGTGGGCCTCGAGCCTGCAGCCCAGGTGGAACCGGAGGCGGGCTTCGACCGCGAGTGGGCCCTCTCGGTCCTGGAAAGGGTGGTGGGCCGGCTTGAATCCGAATGTTCCGCTGACGGCAAGGCCGGACTGTTCACCGAGATCCGTCGGTTCCTCATGATGGGTTCGTCGTCCGTTCCGTACCGGGAATCCGCCGTCAGGCTGGGGCTTTCGGAAGGGAACCTGCGGGTTGCCGTCCACCGGCTTCGGAAGCGCTTCCGGGTGTTGCTCCGGGAGGAGGTGGCCGGGACGCTGGCCGATCCCGCGGATGTGGACGAGGAACTCAGGGCGCTGCTTGCTGCGCTGTCGGGCTGATGGATGCCCCGGTCGGGCCCGAGGCCCTGCTGGATCGACTCGTTGAGGCCGACCCGAATCCCGGAAAACCGGCATCCGCTACCCGGTTCCCTGTGAATCGCTTCAAATGATCTCTTGCCTCTTGGAAACGGGCAGGTCTATGGTCCCCGCTCCTTTGAAGGAAACGATCCGGATAGGCCGGGTCTGTGAAGATTATCTGTATGGTTCGCATTCGATTGAAGCGCGGCGGCAACAAGAACAACCCGGTGTACCGCATCGTGGTTGCCGACGGCCGCAGCCCGCGCGATGGCAAGTTCATCGAGGAGTTGGGCACCTACCAGCCGCAAAAGGCCGGTACCAATTTCACCATCAAGCTCGACCGCGCCCAGTATTGGGTCGGTGTCGGCGCCCAGCCGAGCGAGACCGTGGCGTCCTTCATCAAGAAGGCGGCCAAGGCGGCTCCGACGGCCACGGCCGCCTGAACGACGAGGCGCCATGCAGGCCTTCGTCGAATACGTCGTCCGCTCGTTGGTGGACGACCCGGAGTCGGTCGAGGTGACCGCCACGGAAAAGGGCGGCATGACCGTCTACGAGGTCCGCGTGTCGCAGGACGACGCCGGAAAGGTCATCGGGCGCCGCGGGAGCACCATCCAGGCGATCCGGTCGCTGCTCCAGGTGGGCGGGACCAAGTCGGGCCGCCGTTGCACGGTGGACCTGGTGGAGGATTGATTTCGCGTTGGGCGCGGGCGGACAGGGCCGCGCACAGCCCATGAAGATCGACGTAGTCACCCTGTTCCCCGGCATGTTCGCCGGTCCGTTGGACGAAAGCATCGTCGGACGGGCTCGGACGGCGGGGATCTTGGATCTGAGGATCCATGACCTGAGGGACTGGACCCACGATCGGCACAAGACCGTGGATGACCGTCCGTTCGGCGGAGGGCCAGGAATGGTCCTGAAGCCGGAACCGATCTTTGAAGCGGTGGAAGCCCTGCGTGGGGCGGAGACCCGGGTGATCCTGACATCGCCCGGGGGAAGGCCGTTCACGCAGTCCGTCGCGGCCGAGTTGGCCGGGCGGAGTCATGTGTTGCTGGTGTGCGGCAGCTATGAAGGTTTCGACGAGCGGATCCGCGAACACCTCGCGGACGACGAACTCAGCATCGGCGATTACGTGCTGACCAACGGGGCCTTGCCCGCGATGGTCGTCATCGACGCCGTGACCCGGCTTCTGCCGGGGGCGTTGGGCCACGAGGCCAGCGCGGTGGAGGAGTCGTTCAGCGACGGATTGATCGAGTATCCGCAGTACACGCGTCCGGCCGAATTCCGCGGCTGGAGCGTTCCCGAGGCATTGATGTCGGGAAACCACGCGGAGATCGCGCGGTGGCGGTATCGTCAGGCGATGAGCCGGACGGCGGCCAAGAGGCCGGATTTGTGGGAGAAATATCGCTGGCGGAAGCCGGCGAAGCAGGTTTGAAACGGTTTTTGGAGAGATTGCCATGAACAAGGCTGCATTGTTTGACAAGATTGAGGGCGAGCAGTTCCGCAAGGAGGCCGCGAAGTTCAACGTGGGCGACAGCGTCCGGGTGCACACCAAGGTCGTCGAGGGCGACAAGGAGCGTATCCAGATCTTCGCCGGGGTCGTGATCGGCGTCCGTGGCCGTGGCCTCAACCAGACCTTCACCGTCCGCCGTATCAGCTACGGCGAGGGTGTGGAGCGCATCTTCCCGACCCACTCTCCCCGCGTGGAGAAGATCGAGGTCGAGCGCCAGGGTTCCGTCCGCCGCGCCAAGCTGACCTACCTCCGCGGCCGTATCGGCAAGGGCGCGCTCGCGGTCAAGGACAAGGAAGACAACGCTTCCTGAGGGCCGTCTCCGGACGTTCCGTCAGTTTTTCGCGACGCCAGTCGGCCCTTCGGGTGCCGGCTGGCGTTTGCTTTGCCTGGTCTTCCCGTGCCGGACGTCGGCAACCGCTGCCCCTTCCTTCAGCCCGCCTTTCCCGGTTTCCGATGGGCCGGAAGCGTCCAGGCCGATCCATGCCGCTCGAAGCCGACGCCCGGGTAGTAGTCCACCGCCGCCGGTGCCGCCAAGAGGACGAGCATCGCCGGGGCTCCCGCCTCTTGGGTTCGACGCAGCAATTCGATTCCGATCCCCATCCGCTGGTGGCTCTCCCGCACCGCGAGATCGGCGACGTAGGTGGCGTAGGTGAAATCGGTCAGGCTCCGCGCCAACCCGACCAGCTTTTCTCCCTCCCATGCGGTCACCATGAGATTCGCGTTCCGCAGCATGGCGGTCATCCGCTCCCGGTCCCCGACCGGTCGCCGTCGCCCGAGCGTGGATGCGTGGTAGAGTTCGATGAAGACGTCGGGATCGAGATCGTTTCCCATCTCGTAGCGGATCATTTCCTGGCATGGTGCCGCCAAGTTCGGTGCCCTACGAGAGCAACCTCCGGATGGCCAAGCCTGGGGACTTCGTTGGAGGCTCCATTCCAGTGAGCACGCTTTTCGACCAACTAGGCGGACGCACGGGCCTGAGATCCCTGGTGGTTCGCTTCTACGACCTGGCCCAAGCTGACGAACTCTTGGGACCGGTCTTTGCCCGGCATGTCCACGACTGGGAATCCCATTACGAGACCGTGACCGACTTCTGGTCCACGCAGACCGGTGGTCCGGCGGTGTATCGGGGCGGCATGGGGCGGCATCTGATGCTGGGCCTGACGCCGGCCCATTTCGAGCGCTGGCTGAAGCTCTGGGTCGAGAACGCGCGGCAGGTCCATGGCGACGGTTTGGCCGCGAACCTGGAGACGATCGGCCGTGTCTTCGCGGTGCGCCTGATCCAGATGCAGGGCGCCAACGGGATCCACGTGGGCAATGGGAAGGCGCCCGGGGCACCGGGAATCAACCCGGGTCGGCCAACCGCCTGAGCGCCTCGCCGGTCACCCGGCAGATCCTCCAGTCCGGCATCACCTCGGCACCTTGGCTCCGGTAGAAGCGGATCGCCGGTTCGTTCCAATCCAGCACCGACCATTCGAACCTCGCGCAGCCCCGTTCGACCGCGATGCGGGCCAGATGACGCAGCAACGCCCGTCCGTGGCCCTTTCCGCGGTCCTCCGGGTTCACGAACAGATCTTCCAGGTAGAGCCCCGGCCTGCCGAGGAAGGTGGAGAAGTTGTGGAAGAAGACGGCAACGCCGACGGCGCGGTCCCCGTCGCAGGCCAAGAGGACCTCGGCGGCGGGCCGCTCACCGAACAGCACGGATCGGAGTCCCGCCTCGTCGACCGTGACCTGGTGCTCGAGGTTTTCGTAGCGGGCCAATGCCCGGATGAAGCCCAGAATCGTGGGGACGTCTTCGAAGGTGGCGTGGCGGATCCTCGTGGCTTCGCTCATGCCGTTGACGCTCGCCGGGCGGACCCGCGGCTTCAACCGACGAGTTTTCCCGGTGTTCCCGCGGATGGGCGTTGTCCTCGAACGCATCTGTGGCGAGCGTTTCGGCGCGCAGGATGAGTCTTCAGACCCAATTCAAAGGATGGACCAAGCCGGGACCGGTTCCCCCCGGAGCGCTCGGCCGCGGCCCCGAGGTGGCGCCGGGCGAGACGCTGGACGCGATCAGCGGGCACTTCCGCATCTTCCAGCTGGCCGACGGCCACCGGTTCTCCACCGACGACGTGCTGACCGCCTGGTATGGGACGTCTTGGTGTCCCACTGCGCGGCAGGTGCTGGAGTTGGGCAGCGGGATCGGGACGGTCGGGATGATTGCCGCGTGGCGGATGACGGAGGCGCGCTTCGTGACCGTCGAGGCCCAGGCCGAGAGCTACCGGTTGGCTCGGAAGTCGGCGGAATGGAACGGGCTCGCGCACCGGTTCGACCAGCGCCTTGGGGACTTCCGGGAGCCGTTGCGCATCGATCCCGGGGAACTGTTCGACCTCGTCCTGGGAAGCCCGCCGTATTTCCCGATCGGGACCGGGGTGACGAGCGGGCACCCCCAGAAGGTGGCATGCCGCTTCGAGGTGAGGGGGACGGTCGCAGACTACTGCTCCACCGCCGCCCAGCACCTGGCGCCGGGTGGCGTCTTCGCCTGCGTCTTTCCGATCCAGCCCCCGGAACAGGAGGCCAGGGTGTTCGCCGGCGCGGAAGCCGCGGGTCTCACGGTGGTGCGGATGCGTACGGTCGTGCTGTGTGAAGGGGAGCCTCCGTTGCTGGGACTCTTCCTGATGCACCGGGCAGCGGACCTGCCGCCGCGGATGCGCGATCGGACCTGGACGGAGCCGCCGTTGGTGATCCGCGCCGCGGACGGCTCGGTCCACCCGGAATATGCAGCGGTGAAGCTGTCTTTCGGGTTCCCACCCTGAGCCGCCTGCCCGCGGACTAAGTCCGGGGCGAACCCGGGTTCATCGGCCGGCCATCAAACGGGCGAGCACGACGGCGCGCCGTGTGCGGCTGAGGACGAGACGGCGTCCGTCGGTGAGGGTCAGCCGGTGGTCGCCGTTGGTCTTGTGTTCCGTTCCAGTGACCTCTCCGAGGTTCACGATCTCGGAGCGGTTGATCGCCATGAAGATCTCCTGGGGGAGTTCTCTTCCCAAGGCGCCGATGCCGGGTCGGATGGAGACGGTGTTGCCGTCGCGCAGGTGGACGATGGCGCCGTGTCCGTCGGCGCCGATCCACAGGATCTCCTTGGCGTCGAACATGCGGATGCGGCCATCCACGCGAAGTGGAATGCGTGACAGTGGTGAAGTGCTGGGGGAGGTGCTCATGAGCCGTCGTCGGCGGGTCTTTGAGTCGGGATCGGTTCGTTCTTGGGGTTTGGGGTCTTGGGAAAACGGAAGGGACCAAGGGGCTCGTTGTCGGGCGCGGTGGCGTCCTCACGGATTCGGTAGGCGACGTCCATCGCGAGGTCCGTGAAGCGTTGCTGGGTTCCGGAGCCGGGCCAGACGATCTCGAGCTCGTTGGTGTTGGCCTTGAGTATCCCGGCCAGCTGTTCCATGGCCTTGCGCGAGCCGCGCTCCACCTTGTGGAAGGCGGCGG
>CAMASJ010000251.1 GCA_945860685.1 Akkermansia muciniphila | reverse complement strand
GCACTGCCAGGTAGTTGGCTTCGGCGCGGATGGCCGGTTCCTCGGGCAGGATTTCGACCAGCCGCCGGTAGGCCCGACGCTCTGCGGTGTAGTCGTCGCGCTGCGCGCCGATGCGCAGCAGTTGGTTGGCGGCGAAGACCGTCTGGCGCGGATCCCTCATCGAGGTGGTCCAGATCTCCATCACCAGGTTCGATTCCCCGAGCTGTTCCGCGAGGTTCGCCACCATCCGGAGCTGGTTCAGGTTGCTGACCGCGAAGATCGCCGACGACTTGAGCAGGTCGAAGGTCTGCTCGATGCGGCCGAGTTGGTTGGCGTACAGCGCCAGCGTGCATTGGCGCGTGACCAGGTCGAGGGCCGGTGCGTTGGTGATGCGGGCCATCACCTCGTCCCAACGGCCGAGGTCCATCAGCGCGTTGATGCCGATGATTGCCAGGGGTCCGTTGGTCTCGCCCGCCGATTTCGGCGAGAGGGCCAGGACCGCGTCGTGACGTCCCCGCGACCGAAGGTAGTTGCCGAGGAGCGCCACTTGGTCCCCTTCCAAGCGCGGCGGAAGCCGACCCAGGAGCCCGTCCACGATTTCCTTCTTCCGGTTGGGCTCGGCGGATTCCCTGAGTTCGGCGGCGAGGACCAGGTCCACGAGGCCCGCCCCGTTGCGGTCCTCCAGTTCCTGGGCGAGGGACTTCGCCTCCGAAGGATCGAGGCCTGGGATGGAGGCGAAGGTCCGGAGGACCTGCTCGTAGCCGGGTCGGCCGGGCTTCTTCAATCCCTTCAGCACGCCCACAGCACGGGCCCGCAGACCCGGATCGCCGTCGTAGATCAAAGCCTGGGCGAGAAGGAAGCCGGCCCGTTCCTCACCCGGATGCAACCTGAGTGTCGCCTCAGCCTCCGTGGCCAGTCGGGTCCAGTTGCCGACCAAGGCCAACTGCTCGAGCAGCAGCATCCGGTGGACGAGGTTGGTGGGTTCCGATTCCAGCAGGCGGCGGATCTCCGGCAGCGCGAGTTCCACGCGCCCGATGTGCTGGAGGTGACGGACGTAGGTGCGGCGGTCTTCGGGTGTCGCGGCGGGGCCTGCCAGCAGGGCCTGCCAGTGGGTGAGTCCTTCCGGGGACTCGAGGTGGGAGTGGTACCGTGCCGCGAGGCGGATCGCGGCGGGATTGGTCGGGGCGAGAAGCAGCGCCGACTGGACCACGTTTGAAAGGGACTCCCAACGACCCTGTTCCACGAGGCGGGTGCCTTCGTCGATGAGCGCGCGGGTCCGCAGGCGGGTCGCGAGGTCCAGGAGGGGACGGGTGGCGAAGAGCGCCACCACGGCGACGACGAGCACCGTCAGCAGGGTGGGGCCGATCCAACGGCCGCGGTCCTGGAACACCGGCAGATCGGAGTCTTCGGGATCGGGATCGCTGCCGGATGCCATGTGTCCAGCAAACGGAGGGAACGGGGCCTTGGCAAACGCGAAACCCGTTCTTGCCAGCCGACCACCGTCCCGGCCAAAGTTTCCCCGCCTTGGAACGGGGTCGTAGCTCAGTTGGTAGAGCGTCTCGTTCGCAATGAGAAGGTCAGGGGTTCGAATCCCCTCGGCTCCACCAGGTCCAAGGTTCCCTCCCCCGCCGGTTTCCCTCCCTTCTGCATCGCTCGATTATCGGCCCTACCGCGTTGGCGGCCTACGTGCCTGACGTGCATTCCGGCGATTGTGCCGACTTTCCACCGTCGTAAGGCAAACTCCCCGTTGAAACGGTGTGCCGGCGTTCCTAGCCTGAAGCCCGAGTCCGCCCGACTGCCGCGTCCGCTTTCCCGATCCCACCGTCCCCGATGAATCCGACCACCACCCGCCGAGCCTTCCTCGCCTCCGCCTCCGTCGCCGCCACGGCCGCCCTCGTGGGCTGCAAGCCCGAGGCGGCCGCTGGCAACACCATCAAGGTCGGCGAATACGCCTCGCTGTCCGGCACCGAGGCCACCTTCGGACAGTCCTCCCATGAGGGCACCCTGCTCGCCATCGAGGAGCTGAACAAGGCGGGTGGCGTGCTCGGGAAGCAGTTCGAGCTGGTGCACGAGGACAACCGCTCCACCGCGGGCGAGTCGGTCACCATCGTGAAGAAGTTCATCAGCCGCGACGGCGTGGTCGCCGTGCTCGGCGAGGTGGCCTCCGGCCGTTCCCTCGAGGCCGGTCCCGTGTGCCAGGCGGCGGGAATCCCGATGATCTCCCCCTCGTCCACCAACCCCAAGGTGACCGAGGTCGGCGACTGCGTGTTCCGCGTGTGCTTCACCGACCCCTTCCAGGGACGCCTCATCGCGGAGTTCGCCCGGAAGACGCTGAACCTGAAGCGGGTCGCGGTGTTCTCGGACGTCTCCTCGGCCTACGGCGACGGTCTCCGGCAGTATTTCAGCGACGCCTTCAAGGCGGGCGGCGGCGAGGTCGTGGTCGAGCAGAAGTACTCGTCGAAGGACAAGGACTTCAAGGCCCAGCTCACCGGGATCAAGGCCGCGAACCCCGAGGGCATCTGCGTGCCGGGCTACTACAACGAGGTGGGCCTGATCGTGAAGCAGGCCCGCGAGCTGGGGATCATGGTCCCGATCTTCGGAGGCGACGGCTGGGAGGCCCCGGAGCTGATCCAGATCGCCGGTGCGGACTCGCTGAAGAACACCTACTACACGACGCATTTCTCGCCCATCCAGGACACCCCGGAGGCGAAGAAGTTCGTGGCCGCGTACAAGGCGCGTTTCAACGGGAAGGTTCCCGACGCGATGGCCGCGCTCGGCTACGATTCGGCGCTGGTCCTGGCGGATGCCATCAAGCGCGCGGGCACCGCCGAGCCGGCCAAGATCAAGGCGGCCCTGTCCACCACCGACATGGTCGGCGCCACCGGCCGCACCCGCATCGACGCCAAGCGCGACGCGCCCAAGGCGGCCGTGATCATCACCGTCGAGAACGGCGAGTTCAAATTCCTCCGCACCGTCGAGCCCTGATCCGACACGGCGCCTTCAGTCGAAGGCATCGCCCAGTTGGATCCATGCAGAAGGGATCGGCACGCGAAGCCGCAAAGCCGCCGGTGGGGTGTAGGAAGCCGTTGGATTCCCGTTTTGGAACCGTACCCCGGGTGGTGATCGCGGTTTCGGGCCTGGATCCTGCGTCCCGTTTTCGTCTTGGCGTCGTGGCGTGAGGTTGGTCTTTGGCCCGTCTGATTCGTTGGCCACGGGTGCGGTTCCCGTCTCCCGGCTTCCACACGGGGCCGCCGCGGAGCAGGCTGCGGCATGATCCGTTCGCAAACCCCGGGATGTCCCGACCGGACCGTCTCCGCCCTCGCGGCGGCGGTCCTTCGGATGGCCGCGTTGGTTCCCCTCCTCCTTCTCGCGACCGCCGCGGGCTCGTTCCGTGCCGGAGCCCAGGGGCAAGGGCCGAACGTCGTGGTCATCCTCGCCGACGACCTCGGCGCCCACGACCCCGGCTTCGGTGGCAGCCGCTTCCACGAGACGCCGAACCTCGATCGGCTTGCCCGGGAGGGGGTGCGGTTCACCCAGGCCTATTCGGCGTGCACGGTCTGTTCGCCGACGCGCGCGGCACTGATGACCGGCAAGGCCCCGGCGCGGTTGAAGATCACCGACTGGATCGCAGGACACTCGCGTCCGAAGGCCAAGCTCTCGCCGCCGGCGGACTGGGTGAAGGCGTTGCCGCTGTCCGAGACCACCTTGGCCGAGGGCGCCCGTTCCAACGGCCTCGCGACACTCCACATCGGCAAATGGCATCTTGGCGGCGAAGGCTTCGGCCCGCTGGAGCAGGGCTTCGACACCAATCTCGGTGGCGACCACCGCGGCCAGCCGCCCTCGTACTTCGTCCCCTACGGACTTCCCCAACTGAAGGACGGACCGAAGGAGGAATATCTCACCGACCGTGAAGGACGGGAGGCCGCCGCGTTCATCCGGTCCCGGGCCGGGAAGCCGTTTTTCCTGAACGTGGCGTTCCATGGCGTACACACGCCGCTCCAGGCGCCTGACAAGCTGGTCCGGAAGTACCGCCGCAAGGCCGCCAAGCTCGGCGGAGCCCAGACCAACGCCGTCTATGCCGCCATGCTGGAGAGCCTCGACACCGCGGTCGGACGCATCCTCAAGGCGCTGGAGGAAACCGGCCAGGCCGGCAACACGCTGGTGGTCTTCACCTCCGACAACGGCGGGCTGGTGCTCGGCGCCGAGCCGCCCACCTCCAACGCCCCGCTCCGCTCGGGCAAGGGTTCCCCGTACGAAGGCGGCGTCCGCGTGCCGCTGCTGGTCCGCTGGCCTGGTGTCACCACCCCCGGCACGATCTGCGCCGAACCGGTCGTCACCATGGACGTCGCCGCCACCGTCGCCGCCGCCCTCGGCAACCCGCTCCCTCCCGCAACCTCGGACGGCCTCGACCTCTCCCCGTTGCTCCGTCAGACCACCGCGACCCTGCCGCGACCCGGGATCTTCTGGCACTACCCGCACTATCATCCGGGCGGCGCCACTCCCTACGCCGCCGTCCGGTCCGGCGACTGGAAGCTCATCCAGTACTACGAGGACGGACACCACGAGCTGTTCCAGCTTTCCAAGGATCCGGGCGAGAGGATCAACCTCACGACCCTGCAGCCGGAGAAGACGCTGGAGCTGGCGCGACTCCTCTTCGACTGGCAGGGACGCGTCGGGGCCCAGTGGCCGTTGGCGAATCCGGACCACGTCCCGGATCCGGCGCACCATGCGGACAACACGGACATCCTTCTCCATTCCCGCACCGCACAGGTCCACGGAAGCGTCCTGCGCTACGAGCCGATGCCCTTCAAGGACACCCTCGGATGGTGGGCGCGGGTCGAGGACTGGGCGGACTGGAAGATCGAGCTGATCGCCGCGGGGCTCTACGAGATCGAGCTCACCCAGGGCTGTGGACGCGGCAGCGGCGGTGCCGAGGTCGATCTGGTGATCAACGGCCGCACGATCCCGTTCGTCGTCGAGGAGACCGGCCACTTCCAGAACTTCATCGTTCGCCGCCTCGGACAGGTCGACCTGGTGAAGGGCCACAACACGATCGAGGTGAAGCCCCGGACCAAGCCCGGTGGCGCGGTGATGGATCTCCGCCAGATCCGGCTGGTTCCCGCGGACTTCGGGCGGCGGCTGACCGAGGCCGGCCGTGACGTGCTCCATGCCAAGCGGATCGCGGTGCTCGGCGACAGCATCACCTACGGCGGCGAATGGCTGGAACTGGCCGAGGCCGTGGTGCGGCGGCATCACAACGTCCGCTGCCCGCGCTTCTTCAACCTCGGCCTGCCCAGCGAGACCGTCTCCGGGCTGTCCGAGGAAGGCCATGCCGGCGGCGCCTTTCCGCGGCCCGACCTGAATGAACGCCTGCAGCGGGTGCTCGAGAAGGTCCGTCCGGACCTCATCATCGCCTGCTACGGCATGAACGACGGCATCTATTTCCCGCTGTCCGAGGAACGCTTCGCGAAGTTCCGCGACGGAATGCGACGCCTGCACGAGACGGCGGCCAAGGCCGGGGTCCGGGTCATCCACCTGACGCCCCCCGTCTTCGATCCCGTGCCGCTGGCCGGCAAGACGCTCCCCGCCGGACTCGACCGCTATCCGCAGCCGTTCGAAGGCTACGACTCGGTGCTCGCCGCCTTCGGGGACTGGCTGCTGTCGCAGAGGAAGGTCGGATGGGAGGTCGTCGACATCCACGGACCCATGCGCCGCTTCCTCGACGAGGCGCGCCGTGCCGACCCGTCCTTCCGCCTGTCCGGCGACGGCGTTCACGCCAACGGCCAGGGCCATTGGCTCATGGCGCGGGAGTTCGTGAGGAGCCTCGGTTTCGCGGAACCGGAGGACCTCGGACCGCTTCCCGGACCTGGGCTTTCGGAATCCGGTCCGCTGAGGCAGATCCGTGAGCTGCAGCGCCTGGAGAAGGACGCCTGGCTCACCCATGTCGGGCACAAGCGTCCGGGCATGTCGGCCGGCCGTCCGATGGCGGAGGTCGAGACGGAGGCCCAGAAGATCCGGTCGGCCTTGGCCCGCTGAAGCCGGGACCGGTCGAATAGCGGCCATTCCGGAAAACACGGAGGCCGCGCGGGGAATCGTCGAAACGATGTCCCTCGCGCGGGCCGGTCGGTGCCAGGCGGAACGAGTGTGCCGCTTCAGTGCACGAAGTGTGGCACATGACGTCCCCGCGGGCCGGGTCCGTTGCCGTTGGCGCCGAAGCTGGCGATCAGTTCCTCGAGTTCCACCTTGCGGCGTTGGAGGTCGTTGAAGGTCCGCGTCGTCGATGGCACCACGGGATCCGGAAGCGTCGTTCCGGTCAGGAACCCGGCCAAGGTGGCGGGTTTCCCGAGCGAACGGGGGAGCGAGTGGTCCACGGGGAACCCGATCTGCAGGAACGCGGCACCGGTCTCGGCGCGATGGCAGCCGTTGCAGGTGTTCAGGGCGAAGCTGTGACGCGCCTCGTTGTCGCGGATGCCGGAGGCGCTCCAGGGCACGTCCACGAACGGCTCGAAGAACGGCAGCACCGTGAAGGTCCGGTCCTCGGCATCCTCGAAGTCGGAGACCTGGAACGGACCCGACAGCGCTGAGGCGGCCGAGGCACCGCGCGGCACCGAGAACGTCTCCGACAGCAGACCTGCGGCGTGGGCGTTGATGTACTCCGCCAGGTCCGGGGTCCCGTTCAGCGCGAGCATGTCCGGCGTCAGGGCCACGGGTTCCTGACGGAGGCGCCGGGTGGTGGCGTCGATGACGAACTCACGCAGTTCCCACGGGAAACCGAGGGCGAGCTCGTTCGAGCGGATC
>CAMASJ010000250.1 GCA_945860685.1 Akkermansia muciniphila | reverse complement strand
CTCAGTCCGCGCTTGAGCAGGATCGGCAGACCGGTCGTCGCCGCGGCGATCAGCAGCTGGAAGTTCTGCGCGTTGCGGGCGCCGATCTGGAGGATGTCGGCGTATTCCGCCACCAGCTCGACGTGGTCTTCGGAGAGCAGTTCGGTGATGACGGCCAGTCCGGTGGCCTTCCGGGCCTTGGCGAGGAGCTTCAGGCCCTTCTCGCCGAGACCCTGGAATTCGTAGGGTGAGGTCCGCGGCTTGAACGCCCCGCCGCGCAGGACCTTGGCCCCGGCCTTGGCCACCGCTTCGGCTGTGGTCATCAGCTGCTTCTCGCCCTCCACCGAACACGGACCCGCCATCACCACGACCTCGGGGCCGCCGATCACGACGTCCTTGCCGACGCGGATGGTGCTGTTGGCGGGATGGGCCTCGCGGCTCACCAGCTTGAATCGCTTCTGGACCGGCGTGACGGATTCCACCTGCGGCCAGGCGCGCAGGGATTCCAGGGAAGGCTGACTGGCCTCGTCGCCGATGGCGCCGATGACGGTGCGGGATACCCCGCGCATCACGTGCGGCTTGTAGCCGAGTCGGCGGATCTCCTTGAGGACGGCGGTCTCGTCGGTGCGGCGGGTCTGGGGCTTGAGTACGATGATCATGAGGTGCGTGGTGTTCCGCGCTTCATCGCCTCCGGTCCTGATGGGAACCGCAGGCGTTGGCCTGCGGCTTTTGGTGTTCAGGAATCGGTCATTCCATGACACGGCCGCAGCGCCGGATCCCGTAAAAGGATCCGTATCCAAAAAAGTATCCGCTGCGGAAGTTCATGTGACCTGGTGGGAAAAAACCGCAAGCGAAGGGTCCCGTCAATGCCCGGGTTCCGGCGGATCCGCGACCTGGAGCCGGTTCCAGCGTTCAAGCCTCGCCTTCGTTTCCGCCACTTCGTGGCTGTTGTCGCAGAACCGTCCAAGGTCCCACGTGTCGGCGAAGACCCGTCCCCTCCGCAGCTCCAAACCCGCGCGCAGCGCCGTCTCGAGCGACGCTAGCTGCGGCGGTGCGTAGTCTCCGGACGCCCGCAGCGCCTCCATCGCGCCGTTTCCATCGCGGGTCGGGATCAACGTCACGACGTCCGCCCCACACTCGAAGGCATGCCGGGTCGAAAGGACCGCCCATTCGAGACCCGTCGGCTCGTCCATGAAGGGTGGCCGGAGCAGCACGAAAACGCGGACGTCGATGCCTTCGCGTTTCAGGAATCCGCAGGCGCTGGCGAATTCCGGCAGCCCGAATCCCTTGTTGAGCCGGTCGAGAACCTCCGGATGGGCCGTCTCCAATCCCATCGCGACCTCAAGCCGTGTCTCACCGCCCAAGGCGTCCCGGAAGGGGAGGATGCGTGGACCGACGAGCGTCGGATGGCATTCCACGACCAGACGCCCGAAGGACGAGGCGCGACGGGCGATTCCATCGAGGTCCTCTCGGGGAATGGCTCTGGCATCGAAGAACGAGCCGGCGTTGTAGAGCTTGAGCCAGGCGGGCCGCTCCGGCTCCAACGCGGAATCCGCCGCCAGGGCGTCGTCGATCTGCCTGAGGACGTCCCCAGGCCGAAGCGGGCGTTCAAGGGTGTGCCGCCAGAGATCGCACATCAGGCAACGCCAGGGGCACTCGCGGTTCGTCAGGAAGAGGGTGAGAATCGAGGCGAAACCGCCCACACCGTCGGGCTCGGTTTCCCTCAGGCTGTGGGAGACCCGTCCCGGGGACAGGCCGGCGTCCCGCGCGATGCCCTGACGACGGTCGAGGATCCAGCGGGTGCGTTCCCGGGAGGTGAGGGGATAGGGCTCCGGCATGACGTGCCGATTGAAGGGGATCCGTGCGGGCCCGACACCTTCAAACGCCGACAGGCGCGTGTTGCTGCGGAGGCGATGCTCGGCCGCTGTCTGCGGCGGGAAACTCCGGGGTGGACTCGCGTACGAGTTCCGTCGCAACTTTTCGGGGCGGATGACGTTGTACCAGCGCCATCACGCCGATGTCCTTCACTCTCCTCAAGACGGTCTTGGAACGCGCCGGGTTGCTCACCCCGGCGCAGTTCGATCATTGGAACTCGGCATGGCGGGGTTCCAGGGAGTCCGGCGGCACGGGAACGCGGCTCGCGTTCTTCGCCCGTGAATCCGGCGCCTCGGAGGAGGCCTTCCTCCAGAAGCTGGCCCCGGCCCTCGGTTGCAGTTACGTCGACCTGACCAAGACCACGATCCCGCCGGAAGCCCGCAAGCGCATCAGCACGAAGGTCGCCTTCCAGCACAACGTGATCCCCTTGGCCGAGGAATCCGGTTCGCTGGTGGTGGCGGTGTCCGACCCGTTCGACGGCGCGATGCTTTCCGGTGTGCAGTACGACGCTCGGGGACCGGTGGTCCTCGCACTCGCCCCGGCGGCCGAGATCGAGAAGGCGCTGAAGAAGTACTACGGCGTCGGCGCGGAGACGCTGGACGAGATGGCCGAGGACGACGACGCGATCGAGTTGGAGATCGACGGCGGCCGCGAGATCACCGGCGACGACCAGGACGCGAGCGTCATCAAGTTCGTCAACCAGGTGATCTGGGAGGCCTTCAAGGACCGCGCGACGGACATCCATTTCGAACCCTCCGAGGACGAGCTCCGCATCCGGTACCGCATCGACGGCATCCTCCACCAGACCCCGTTGCCGCCGCAGATCAAGCGCTACCAGGCGGCGTTGATCTCGCGCATCAAGGTGATGGCCGGGATGAACATCGCGGAGAAGCGCCTGCCGCAGGACGGCCGCATCAACGTCCGCATCAAGGGCGAGGAGATCGACATCCGCGTGTCGACGGTCCCGACCGTTTGGGGCGAGTCGGTGTCGCTCCGCCTCCTGTTGCGCGGGAAGATCTTCTTCAGCCTCGAGAAGCTGGGCTTCGGGGCGGACGAGGACGCGGTGATCCGGGAGCTGATCGTGAAGCCGCACGGCATCGTGCTGGTGACCGGTCCGACGGGGTCCGGCAAGTCGACGTCGCTCTACGCGTTCCTCTCGACGATCAACTCGGTGACCAAGCGGATCATCACCATCGAGGAACCCGTCGAGTACGAGCTCAAGGGCATCAACCAGATCCCGGTCCGTTCGGACATCGGGCTCACCTTCGCCGTGGGGCTGCGGCACATCCTCCGACAGGACCCCAACGTGGTCATGGTCGGCGAGATCCGCGACTCCGAGACCGCGGAGATCGCGATCCGCGCGTCGCTGACCGGCCATCTCGTCTTCAGCACCCTGCATACGAACGACGCGTCCAGCGCGTTCACGCGTCTCATCGACATGGGCATCGAGCCGTTCCTTGTCGCCTCGTCGGTGGAAGCGATCATGGCCCAGCGTCTTGTCCGGACCATCTGCCCGCACTGCAGTCGCCCGCAGAAGATCGACCGCGAGTACCTGTTGAAGGTTGGGTTCCCGGAGGACGAGATCGATTCGACCGACTTCCGCAAGGGCGTGGGCTGCGAGCAATGCCGGCAGCTCGGCTACCAGGGCCGCACGGGCATCCATGAGCTGCTGGTGGTGACCGAAGCCATCCGGCCGCTGGTGATGAACCGGGCCTCGGCCGCGGCGATCGGGGACGTGGCCCGGCGGCAGGGCATGCGGACGTTGCGCCAGGACGGCTGGCGGAAGGTGAAGGCGGGCGTGACCACGGTGGAGGAAGTCCTCCGTGTGACCCAGACCGAGGAACACGTGAAGGGCCTGATCGGCGACGACAAGGCGGTGGTTCCATGAGCGGTTCCAGGAAATCCGCCCCGAGCGGCTGCAACTTGCTGGTGGTCCACGGGGCGAGCCGTCGGCTCTTCCAGTTCCAGGTTTCCAAGGGACGTCCGGAACCCGTGGGCGACCTGGCCGTTGCCGAGGGCGCCCCGCTTCCCGAGAAGGCCGTGGGACGCGACTGGCGCTTCCTGTTGCGTCCGCGCCTGGACCTGGCCTGGCTGCCGATGGACACCGTGTTCATCCGGACCGTGGAGCTTCCCGCGTGCGATCCGGCCGAGGTGGCTGGGATGGTGGAGTTCCAGATCGAGCGGATCTCCCCGATGCCGCCGGCCCAGGTGGTGTGGACGGTCGAGACCGTTCCGCATGCGGACGGTGGTGGGCAGACCGCGGTGGTGACCCTTGCCGCCCGTTCGGGTGTCGACGCCTTCATCGGGGAGCTGGAATCCGGCGGTTACGTGGTCGACGCCCTGGTGAATCCGCTGCTCCGCGAATTGTTGGATTCGCCGGCGCCCCGCGATGGCCTGCACATATTGGCCGAAACCACGGCTGCGGTGCCCGGTGCCCTTGTCGCCTGGTGGACCGGTGGGATCTTGTGGGAGGTCGCCTTCCTGCACCTGCCTGGAGCCAACCCGGCGGACGCGCTCGTCCAGCAGATTCAGAAGGCCGCTTGGGCGGCTGAGGCCGAAGGCTGGCTGACCACTCTTCCACCGATCCGGCTCTTCGGCGAGGCGGTGGGGTTGGAGCCGCTGCGGCTTGCGCTCCAGGAATGGTCCGGCACGTCGGTCGCGTGCGAGAGCCGTGTGCCGATGCCCGAGCTGGCGGCCCGAACGGCCCGCCATGCGCTCAAGGGAGGCGCGCCGACGATGGTGGCCGACGAGGTGCGTGAGCGTCAGCGTCGGCAGTTCGTCGACACGCTCTGGGTCAAGGGATTGACCGGCCTCGCCATGACCTACCTTGCCGGCGTGTTCGTCTACCTCGCGGTGTTGACCGTGCAGAAGTCGCGTCTCGACACGTTGAGGGACGAAACCCGCGGGATGGCCGTGCAGTACACGAACACCCTGCAGCTGAAGGCCCGGGTGCGTGTGTTGCAGGAGCAGGTCGCGCTGCGGTTCGCGGCCCTCGACTGCTGGAATGCGGTCGCCGAGCGGTTGCCCGAGACGCTCAACCTGACCCAGATGGACTTCAAGGGCGGCCGGATACTGTCCTTGGACGGCACCGCGATGGACGAAAACCGCGCGGATGTCACCCGGTTCAACTCGGAACTCAAGACGGTGATGATCGACGGCAAGCCCCTGTTCTCCGAGGTGAAGCCCGCGATGACCCAACTCCGGGGAGCTCAGCTGACCTGGCGGTTCGAAGCCGAGCTTCGGAGGGAGGACTCCGCGCCATGATGCGCTGGTTCGACAAGCTGAACCTCGGGCCGTCCGAGCGGCGCATCGCCATCGCCGGCGCGTGCCTGTTCGCGCTGCTGCTCAACTACTGGCTCATCTGGCCCTACTTCTCCGAATGGGGGCAGGTGGAGCGTGAGTGGGACAAGCTCGCCGGACAGAAGGCGATCTACTTCAAGGAGGTCAGCCAGAAGGCCGCCTACCAACGGCGCCTCACCGAGCTTGAGGGCTCCGGCGCCCAAGTGATGCCCGAGGACCAGGCCAACACGGTCCAGAGCAGCATCGTCGCCGCAGCAGGCACCAACGGGGTGAACATCATCCAGATCACGCCGCAGCTCGCGACCCTCCGCACCTCCGCCTCGAAGGACACCAACTTCTTCGACGAGCAGGTCGTGGTGGTGAACCTCAGCGCCAAGGAGCAGGGCCTCGTCTCCTTCCTCCACGCGCTCGGCTCCAGCGACTCGATGATCCGCGTCCGTGAGATGTCCCGTCTGCGCCTCGACAACTCGGGGCAGAACCTCGGGGCCAACGTCACCTTCGTCGCCAGTTTCCAGAAGGCCAACAAGCCGAACAAGTCGACGCCGCCGAAGCCGGCATCGGGCTCTACCAACATGCCCCCATCCATGCCGGGTGCGAAGGGGCTCCCTGACGCTTCGGGCGTCAAAGGAACACCGGGGGATCCCCGTTCGAAGGCCTCCGTCACCAACGCGACATCCAAGAAATGATTTCCGTGAACTCGCGCCTTATCCATCTCGCGGTGGTCGCCGCCCTGGCTGTGAACGGCCTGGTCGCCCAGGACACCCCGGACGCCCGTCCGAATCTCCCGAGCCTTCCGCCCGGCGTGCTCCCTGGAACCGCGGGCACCGCTCCCGCCGCCGGAGCCGGCACTGTGCCAGCAGGCGGCGCATCGGCCGCGGGAAGCCCATTCCCGGCCCTTCCTGAGCTTCCGACCCGCCGCCGCTCCACCAACGTGGTCGTGTCGACCAACCTCCCCTCGGCCCTTCCCAAGGGGTTCCCGCGTCCCGCTGCGCCGGCCCCGACGACGACTCCGGCCACGACCCCCGCAACCACCGCTGGGCGTCCCGGGGGCCCTGCCAAGTCCGGCCCGCCTTCACCGGTGCAGCCCGGCAAGGCCAGCGAGGAGGACAAGGCCCTGAACGAGGCCACGTTGAAGGCGCTCCGCGAACAGCGCGGCACCAACGCCGCGGCCAAGGATTTCCGCATCGTCTTCAAGAACCAGGACCTCAACCAGTTCTTCGACCAAGTCTATGGCCCTACCGTCGGCCGTACCATCCTCCGCGCCCAGGGCCTTCCCCAGGTCCAGATCAGTGTCAACACCCAGAGCGAGCTCGATGACGCCGAGCTGGTCCAGATGTACGACACGATCCTCGCGCTCAACGGCATCACCATGATCCCGACCGGCGAGAAGTTCGTGACCGCGGTTCCCGTGGCGCAGGCGATGCAGGAGGGTGCGGCCTTTTCGGACCAGACCGCCGACAAGTATCCCGAGGCGAGCCAGTTCGTGACGCACGTCGTACAGCTGAAGCACGTGCCCATCGAGGAGGCGGTTCCCACGATCACGCCGTTCGCCAAGAACGCCCAGGGCATCGTCGCCCTCGCCAGCACCAAGACCCTCGTGCTGCGTGACTACGCGATCAACGTGAAGCGCATGCTCGAGG
>CAMASJ010000249.1 GCA_945860685.1 Akkermansia muciniphila | reverse complement strand
TTGCCGGGCGTGAACCATTGGCGATCCGCATCCACGAGCTGACATTTGGCGTAGGCGTGGACGAGCCGGCCGCAGCGGTCGAAGACGACCAGCGCATTGTAGAGTTTTCGTCCGGCGAAGATCGGGCTGCCGACCAGAAGGTTGACCCGGAGCCTGGCGGCAACGGCCGCGACTGAGTGGAGGGACTGACGAAGCACAGCGGGCTTCAGCGCGCCGAAGTCGCACGCGTAGCCCGTGGTGGCGCATTCAGGAAAAAGCACGGCGTCGGCCCCGTCCGCCACAGCCTTGATGGCGGCGCGCTCGATCTTCTCCAGATTACCGGCGATGGAATCGGCGAAGATCATCTGGACGGCCGCGACGCGTAGGCGTTTCGGTTTCGAGTTGGCAACCTTCGGGGATCGGCTCATGCGTCAAGATTGTTGTCGGTGGTGTCGGGTTCCCACCAGATGACAATGAGGCCGAGGAGGCAAATGAGTCCGCAGGTCGCACCGACTTTCGGATACGATCCACCCAGTGCGGGCGTACAGCCAAGCCGCGGCCATGACACCCAGCTCTGTGGCGAACCGGCCGCGATCTTCTACGCTCTTCAGTGTCGCCTATGGACAACCTTGGCTTGAAGCTGGAGGGACTACCTTCGGGAAACTTCGCGCAGTGACCGTTGGAATCTCAGGCTTACCTACGTTTCACCGAGGACTCCCCTTCCCCGGAATCCTTGCCGCCCGACATCGTCGTCCGATCTCTGTGGACGACGATGCCGGGCGCGTGGCCCCAAACGGAACGTGATCGCGTCCTCAGACGCGTTCGGGCACTTCGAATCCCTTGCGGTACTCGCGGGTGAGGCGCTGGTTGGCGGCCGCGTTGCCGCGGAACCGCTCCTTCGAGACGTCCATCCGCAGGCGCTCTCCCAGGACCACCGGCTGGGAGGCGATGTCGACGCCGTTGGCCCCGAGGTGCTCGGCGAGGCGTCCGAAGGTCTCCTGGGCCATCGGCTCGCCCTTCAGGCGCTCGCGCACCGCGTCCGGCACCAGTCGGCTGCCCAGCTGGTAGCTGATGTTCCCGGTGTGGCAGAGGGCGCTGGACAGGTGCCCCTCGAGGATCTCCGCGTTGAGGTCGGCGTTGCGGCGGCTGCGCATGGCCCCGATGAAGTTGGCGTAGTGGTCGGCCCCCTCGCGCCAGGACTTGATCTCCTTGCCCGACTTGTCGAACGCCTTCGCGCTGTCGTAGCTGGGGATGACCATGCGCCCGCCTTCGCACTCGATCACCACTCCCACTTGGGCGCCATGGTAGTCCGGCATGTTCTTCGCCCAGCGGTTGTCCTGGAATTCCTTCGACTTCGGCAATCCGCGGACCTCGAAGATCAACGGAGCCTTCTCGTAGCCGTGGTAGACGAACTGGCTGTTGGGGGTGTCGCCGTCGTCCTTGTAGCCGAAGCGACCGCCCACGCTGAACACGAACGGGCTGAGCGTCTTCTCCCGCAGGGCCCAGCGGGCGATGTCCATCTGGTGGATGCCCTGGTTGCCGAGGTCGCCGTTGCCGGTGACGAACTGCCAGTGCCAGTCGTAGTGCAGCTTCTCGCGCATCAGCGGAGCCATCGGCGCCGGACCGCACCAGAGGTCGTAGTCGATCGTACCGGGGACTGCGGTGGGGCCGGACACCCTGCCGATGCTCTGGCGCGGCTTGTAGCAGAGGCCGCGGGCGACCAGGACCTTGCCGAGGTTGCCGGCGTGCAGCCATGCGATGGCCTCGCGCAGTCCGGGGTTCGAACGGCTCTGGGTGCCGGTCTGGACGATGCGCCCGTACTTCCTCGCGGCCTTCACGATCTGGGCGCCTTCCCAGACGTTGTGCGAGACCGGCTTCTCCACGTAGACGTCCTTGCCGGCCTGGCAGCTCCAGACCGCCAGCAGCGAATGCCAGTGGTTCGGCGTCGCCGTGGAGATGGCGTCGATGTCACCCCGTTCCAGCAGCTTCCGCACGTCGGTGAAGGTCTCCACCTGGATGCCGTCCTTCTGCAGTTCGGCGCGTCCCTTGGCGAGGACCTCGGAGTCCACGTCGCACAGGGCCACGATCCGGACGCCCTTGATCTTCTTGAATCCGGAGATGTGGTCCTTGCCCCGGGAATTGAAGCCGACCACGGCGACGCGGATATCGTCGTTGGCCCCGATGATCCGGGACTGGGGACGGAAGCGCGGGGCCGCCGAGGTGGTGGCGGTGGTGGAACAACCCGCGGCGAAGGCGCCGGCGGCGAGCGAGGTGGCGGTGAGGAATTCGCGGCGGTTCATGGTGCTGTCGTGGGGTTGGTGACGCTTGGGGAATCGGACTCGGGAACGGCGTCGACGCGCATCTGGTCGCGGGTTGGCCGGAAGGTGACGCGGTAGGAGGCGTTGGTTCCGCAGCGCTGGACGGTCCAGCGTTCGACGAAGAGTGAGTAGCGGCTCTCGGGCGGGACGACGTAGCTGTTCGGGGTCCCTGTTCCGCTGAACGAAACCGATTCGCGGCCCTCCTGGGGTCCGGCCACGACCTCCGGCGCCTCCAGCAATGCGGTCTCCACGACCCGGCGCTCGTTGCAGCCCGGAAACGCCTCGCGATCGCGGGCTAGGACGACGGTCTCCGCCTGACGGTAAAGCGCACCGGACGCGATCGGCCCGCGTCCCAACAGGCTGTCGATGCGGGAACCGGCGCAACCCGTGAGAAGGACGGCCGCGCACCCGAGGCCGGCGAGGCCGGCGATGGGATTCCGTTGGGTCACGGCAGGAGCTTCCCCTGGGAATAGGCCTCGTGGAGGGCGTTCAGACGCGCCGGTTCCAGAGGTCCGCGGTGGAGGACGAAGCGGTAGCGGAAAGTCACGGTGGCGCCCGGAGCCAAGTGGTGGTTGCCCGCGCCGACGGGCTTCTTCTCGAAGTCGTGCAGGCCGAAATGATTGGCGGCGAAGAGGCCGTAGTCGCGCACGTGCCACCAGGTCGGGAAGCGCAGATTCGACGGGTGATCGAACATGGCGACGCCGTAGGTGCCGTCGCCCACGGGACCCACGTAGTCGCACCAGGCGGCCCGCTTGCCCCAAGTGGCGCCGTCGGCGTCGCCGGCGGAGTTCAGGATGCGGCCGGCACCCCGGCTCTTGTCGGGCTTCATCAGGCGCATCGATTCGGCCACGCGGATCGCCATCGTCCCTTCCTTGGTGTCGCCGAGTTCGAGCCCCTTCTCACCGGCGAACACGGTGATCTCGAAGTCGAGGATCCGGAGGTCCTTGCCCGGCGCGTGGAAGGTCATCTTCCGCTCGTCCTCGGCGACCACCTCGCCAGACTTGGCCACCCAGCGGTTCCGGGCGGCGACCACCGCCTCGCGACCACCGCTGCGACGCGTGAAGTACTGGTGCACGGTCTTGCCCGCCTTCGCGGACTCGCTCCAGAAGTCCTGTCCATTCGCCTCGCCGTGGGCCCACCAAAGGGCGTGGTGGTGCGGATGGTCCTTCTCCTCGCCCGGGAATTCCTCCTGGGGCCACCGGCGTGTCAGGTGGACGTCGTCCGGCCCGAGGATGGGATACAGGAACGGCCGGGAGACGTCGCGGAAGTGGTACTCGGAGACGAGATGGCCGGCGTGTTCGATCCGGATGCGGCCGTCCTTCTCCTCGACCGTGAAGCCGCCGGAGGTCTTGCGCGGACCGGACTGGCATCCGGAGACGGCAAGACCGGCAAGCAGGAGGACGCCGAGCAACCACTTTGGGGACATGCCCAAAGAGTTACCCGCGCCGCCGAGAGCGGATCAACGGTTATTCCGTTGCGGGACGAGGAATCGGGGCCGGCGGCCGCGGCAGGCTTCCGTCAGAAGGAGTAGCCGTAGGCTGCGGAGACCAGATGCACATCCATCGAGTAGCTCCCGATGTAGGCGGCGTTCTGGTTCGCGATGCTGGTGCGGTCCTCGTAAAAGACGCGGGCGTAGGAGGCGTCCACCCGGTGGTTGCCGTTCCGCCAAGAGATGCCCGCCGAGACGACGTTCTGGTTCGCATCCGGGATCAGGGGCGAGAGCGTCGCCTCAGGAACGGGTGTCATGAAGTACTGGTAGCCGCCGCGCAGGCTCCACTGATCCGAGAACCTCCATTCGCCGGAGATTCCCGCGGTCACGGTGTCCCGCCAGTCCTGACGGATGTCGCCGAGTCCCGGCAACGAGACGCCGGGCGGGGCGTCGACGCGGATCGGCAGGGTCTCGAAGCGGGAGAACTGGATCCATTCAAGGTCCGCCTGGACGCTGAATCGCTCTGAACAACGGTGTCCGATCCCGAACGTGACGATGGTCGGGGTCGCCAGGGCGGTGCCGAAGTTGAAGCCGATGTCCCCGGCGAGAGGAACCTGGGAGGCGTCCAAACGGCCGTCCATGTTCAGTTCCGTGGGGATCTTGACTCCCACGGCGACTCGGGTGCCGGGACGAAATTCCCAGGTGGCGGAGACATTGCCTCCGAACGCAATCCCGTCGCCAGCAGCGGCAACCTCGCCGTCGGGAAGCGGCAGTCCACCGGACAGCAGTCCCCAAGGCACGGATTGCCGGAACTTCAGTTCACCCCAAAGCACGTCTAGACCGGCGGAGATCGAGAGTTGGTCGGAGACCTTGTAGGCAATCGACGGACCGACGTTGAGGGTCTGGAGGGCGGTCTCATAGGGAGCGGTGTAGCGGAAGGCGCCGTTCCGGTCCCAATTGATCCCAAGACCGTAGGGTGCCGTCACCGCAAGCCCGAGGGCCACCCGGTCCGCCACGGGACCGCCGGCGAAGACCGATGGCAGGAACTTCCAGGGATCCACGGTCGAAGCCGAGCCGAGTCCCACGCCCGATTGGAAGTCGACCTGATGGTGGACAAAGGTGACCTCCGCCGAAGCCTCCCAGCGTTGCAATGCAGTGAGATTCGCAGGCTGATGCCAGGAAGCGGAGGCGTCTTCGACGAAGGCTCGGCGGCCGCCGGTGAGAGCCAGACCCTGGGCGCCCAGGGTCGGGCTCCGGAAGCCTTCGGCATTGGCCGGATTCCCGAGCGCGAACGCGATGGCGGTTGCGAAGGACGTTTTCGAGAGAAGTCTGGAGTCCATGGCTGGAGGGCTGCCCGGTCGGATCGGTATCCGGGCTGGAGACTTTAGGTTAAATCCTGCAATTGCACGATGGGTCTTGCATGCAGGTGAATTGCAGGAGTTAAGCTCGGCACGTGGATAGAGCTGCCGAGTGCCTTTGTCACCCCTCCAGTTGGGTTGCAAAGGTGCCAAGTCGCGAATCGGTCAGGATGGGACAAGACTTGAACCATTGAGTCGGAACCCCAGAACACCATGACGCCCCCCGGATTGTTGAGCAGCTTTGGCGAGAGGGAGACGCTGATCTCCTGTCGCAACAGCCAGGGTGCCGAGATCCGGGCCACGCCCGTCCGGCTCACCCGCTACACCGTCGTCTTCGAGGTCTACAACCCGTTCAGCATCCTCCAGCTGTCCGAGGTCCTCAGCGAATTCCGCATCAGCATCGGCGAACGCCTCGCCTACAACGGCCGGGCGGTGGTCTCGAACATCGTCAATGCCGGGATCATGATCGTCTGCGAGGCCACGCTCGAGGAGGCGTGGCTGGAGATCGACCTGTTCTCGCCCATTTCGCAGCCGGACCGGCTTCGGTCGGACTTCTCGGAGTTCATGGCCGAGTGGGCGAAGATCCGGGCGGTCCTGCCGGACTTCAAGGTGGCGGTCGCGGACTTCCAGACGCTGCTCCTGGACCTGCGGCGGTGGTTGGACCAGGTCGAGCTGGGCGTCCGATCCGAGGCGTCTGGCAGCCGGGTGGACATGGAGAGGGAGGTCCTGCTCGAACTGGAATCCCGAATGTTGCCCGAGATCGAGGGTTGGATGACCCATTTCGACCAGGTGGCGGACAAGGTCGAGGAGGACTCGAGGCCAGCCCACCGGGCCTACGCCCGCCGGCAGCTCCATCCATTGGTGCTGTGCTCGCCGTTCGTGTACCGGACCTACCAGAAGCCGCTGGGCTACGCCGGGGACTACGAGATGGTGAACATGATCCTCCGCGATCCCCACGAGGGCGCGACGATGTTCGCCAAGCTGGTCAACGTGTGTTTCCTCCAGAACCCGCCGGCGATGGCGCATCGGAACCGGATCAAGTACCTGAAGAGCTGCCTTGCCGGAGAATCCCGACGGACCCTCGAAGCCGGACGGCGCCTGCAGGTGCTCAACCTGGGCTGCGGTCCGGCCCGGGAGGTGCGTGAGTTCCTCGCCGAGGACGCCGCCTCCGACATGGCGGACTTCCAGCTCTTCGACTTCAATCCCCAGACCCTCGACTTCACCCGGACCTCCCTTTCGGAAGTGAGGTCCACCCATGGACGCCGGTCCGTGATCAACCTCGCCGAGAAGTCGATCAACCAACTGCTCAAGGAAGCCGGCAAGATCAGCGGGACATCGGCGGTTCGGCAGTACGACCTCGTCTATTGCGCGGGGCTCTTCGACTACGTCTCCGACCGGATCTGCCGGCGTCTCAACGAGCTGTTCTACCACCTGCTCGCGCCCGGAGGCCTGATGGTGGTGACCAACGTCGACGCCTCGAAGCCGTTCCGTCACTCGATGGACTTCCTGCTCGAGTGGCATCTCATCTACCGCGACCGCGCCGCCATGGAACGCCTGGTTCCTGCCGGCGTCCCGCCCGGTTGCGCGCGTGTCGGCGCCGATCCCACGGGCGTGAACCTCTTCCTCGAGATCCGGAAGCCGGCCTGACGGGCCGCCACCCCTCATGGCGACCCCGTCCGAGACCCTCCGCAGCTACGACGAGTTCGACCGTCAGACGGCCCTCCATCGCATCA
>CAMASJ010000248.1 GCA_945860685.1 Akkermansia muciniphila | reverse complement strand
GACGCGGCCGATCCCCGAGCTTTTCAGCAGGAAGCCGTACGCCTTCTGGCCTCCACGCAGGAACGCCTCGGGATCTCCCATCTCGCCACGGAGGCGTATCGCGACGCGTATTCCTGGGACGTCGTGGCACGCCGGCTTCTGGCCCGCCTTCCATGACACCGACGGCAACCGCAGGCAGGCCGGCCGCCCCAAGAAGGGCAGACACCGGAAGCTCCGTGACCTACCTTCCCGCCTCCTGATCCATGTCGGAACCGAAACCATCGATCGCGGTACGCCTGCTTTCCGGACTGGCCTCGTCGCTCTACCGGAGACGTTGGCTCTACGTCTGGCCCCAGCTGCTGCTGGCCTTCGCCTGCGTCTGGATCACCGTGTTCCGACTGGAGTTCGACACCGACCGCAATGCCCTGGTCGGATCCGAGAAGGAATACCACCGCAACTTCCTCCGCTTCAAAGCGGAGTTCCCCGCCCAGGACGACCTGGTGGCTGTGGTGGAGAGCGATCACCTCGAGAAAAACCGGCAATTCGTCGAACGGCTGGGTTCGAAGCTCGAGGCGGAATCCACCCTCGCGTCACCCACCAACCTCTTCACCGACGTCTTCTACAAGGGCGACCTCACCATGATGGGCCGGAAGGCGCTGCTGTTCGTTCCCGAGCCGGATCTGAGGGAACTGCTCCGGGCCCTCCGCGAGGCCCGGCCGTTCATCGGACGCTTCTCCTCGGCCACCAACCTCGAGTCGCTCTTCCACCAGATCAGCCTCACGATCCGGTCGGCCGACCGCTCCACCAACGCCGAGAACCAAGCGATGATCCAAGGCCTGCCGGCCATGGAACGGGTCGTCCGCCGGGCCACGGAGAGCCTGTTGCGGCCTGGGACCCCGCCCTCCCCGGGGGTCGACGCCCTCTTCGCGGCGGGGCCCGAGGCGGAGCGTGAGAAGTACATCACCTTCGACCGGGGCCGCCTCTACCTCGTCAACGCCAAGGCCCGAGCGGCCCGCACCAACGACTTCCCGCACCTGCGCACCTCGCCCTGGCGGAGGATGCTCAGTATGGAACGACCGCTCTCGGCAGAGGAGGTCGAGATGGAGCGCAACGGGTTTCAGGGCGGCATCAACGAGGCGGCCGTCCGGCGGTTCCGGGAACTGGTCGCGGAGACCGCGCGCGAGGTCCCCGGAGTCAACGTCGGACTCACCGGCGAGTCCGTGCTCGAGGTGGACGAGATGGAGCAGTCCACCCGCGATTCCACGGTGGCCTCCGTCCTGTCGCTGGTGATCTGCGCGGTCATCTTCATCCTCGGATACAGCGAGACCGGACGTCCGCTGAAGGCGGTCGGATGCCTCCTGATCGGCCTCTGCTACACCATGGGCTACACCACCGTCGTGGTGGGGCACCTCAACATCCTCACGATCACCTTCGTGCCCATGTTGATCGGCCTGGCCATCGACTTCGGCGTGCATCTCATCACCCGGTTCGAGGAGGAACTCCGTCATGGCGCCTCCGACCTCGAGGCCCTGAATCGGGCTGTGGTGAACACAGGCCAGGGCATCTTCACAGGATGCTTCACCACCGCAGGCGCGTTCCTCGCGATGTCGTTCACCGACTTCCGAGGGATCCAGGAGATGGGTGTGATCACCGGAGGTGCCCTGCTGATCTGCTTGGTTCCCATGATGACGGTGCTGCCGGTGTTGCTGCTGAAGAAGGGGAGGCAACTGCACCTCGACCATGTCGCGGGACGGATGGCGGCCGGGGCGGCGCGCCGGCAAACGGAGGACGTCGACTCGGAGAAGCCGGACCGCCGCGCGCGGCTAGAGCGGCTTTGGCTCGACCGGCCGTGGTTGGTGTTGGGCATCACGACGGCCCTGAGCCTTTTCGCGGCCAATCGGATCCCGTCGGTGACGTTCGACTACAACCTCCTGAACATGCAGAGCGACGGGCTCCCGGCGGTGGTGTTCGAGAAGAAGCTGATCGAGGCGACGCGGATCCGGCCCGGCAGCGACGAACGGGCGAAGTCGGTCCTCTTCGGCGCGGTCATGGTCGACTCGGAGGCCGAGGCGTCCGCGCTGGAGCCAAAGCTGCGAGCGCTTCCGACCGTCGCGGGGACGGATTCGATGGTGCAGTTCCTTGGCCAGGACACGACGGCCAAGGCGCCATTGATCCACGAGGTCGTGGAGGAATCCCGTCCGATTCGTTTTGCGCGACCGTCCACCGGACCGGCGGACCTCGGCGGGCTCAGCAGCCGGCTTTGGGGCCTGGGCGGACTGCTGGGACTTGCGGCCGATGAGGTTGTCCGGACCGCCCCGGAGGAAAGGACTCTCCACACCAACCTGATCGCCTTGCGCGATGCGATCACCGAACTCCGCGTCGCGATGTTCCGGGGCAACACCAACTCCAACGCACGGAAGCTGGGCGCCTTCCAGAATGCGCTCTTCGACGACATCCGGGACACCTTCGACATCCTGCAAGGGCAGACGGTGGAGGGCGGGCTCCGGACCGAGGACCTTCCGGTGGCCCTGCGTAACCGGTTCATCGGCATCCATGGGAAACACCTCATCCAAGTGTATCCGAAGGAAGACGTCTGGGAACGGGGCGCGCAGGAGGCGTTCGTCCGGGACCTGCAGACGGTCGCGCCGACCGCAACAGGGACGCCGGTTCAGCTCTACTATTACACCGAACTACTGAAGGTTTCCTACATCGAAGCCGCTTGGTGGGCGCTGGGCGCGATCGTGGTGCTCGTCTTCATCCACTTCCGTTCCGTGTCGCAGGTCCTGCTGTCGCTGCTCCCGGTCGCGGTCGGGACGGTATGGATGGTCGGGTTCATGGGTTGGGCGGGCATTCCCTTCAATCCAGCCAATATCATGACACTGCCGCTGGTGATCGGCATCGGCGTGACCAACGGGATCCACATCCTGAACCGCTTCGCTGAGGAACGGAATCCAAGCCTTCTCTCCAAGAGCACCGGCAAGGCCGTCCTGATCTCCGGCCTCACCACGATCGCGGGCTTCGGAAGCCTGATCATCGCCGACCACCGGGGCATCCGAAGCCTCGGCTGGGTGATGGCGGTGGGAACGGCAACCTGCATGGTGGCCGGCCTGACCATGTTGCCGGCCATCCTGACGTTGAAGGGCAACCGGCGCGGATCGCGGTGAACTCCATCCGTTGGAAGATCAGAGGAGGCCCGAAAGAACAGGGGACGACGGCTCTCGCCCTCGTCCCCCGTCGCTGAAACCGGCTGGAATCGTCGATCAGGCTTCGGCCATGGATTCGCGGGTCCGGTAACGGTCGCGCAGCTTCTTCAGGGCCGCGGCCTCCAATTGGCGGATGCGCTCGCGGGTAAGACCGAAGTCCGCCCCGATCTCCTCCAGCGTGCGCGGTTCGCCGCCTTCCAAAGCGAAACGTTGGTTCAGGATCACCTGCTCACGGCGGTTCAGCGTTCCCACGAGTTCCCGAACCAATTCCGCATTGCTCTCCTCGCTGACGCCGGCCCAAGGCATCACCGCGGCCTCGTCGGCGATGATGTCGGCGATGCGGTTGGAATCCGGGTCGGAACCCAGCGGGGCGTCGAGCGAAGTGGCACCGATGGCGGCCGCTTCGCGCCAGCGGGTGATGTCCTCGACCTGAGCTTCCAGTTCCGAGGCCAGTTCGACATCGGTCGCCGGGCGCCCGAGTTCGGACTCGAGCCGGACCTCCGCCTTCTTCATCCGGGCCAGTTCCTGGACGATGTGGATCGGAAGGCGGATGGACTTGGACTGGTTGGACAGGGCACGCTTGATCGACTGCTTGATCCACCACGCGGCATAGGTGGAGAGCTTGGCCCCGCGGGTCGGGTCGAAGCGTTCCACCGCCCGCATCAGGCCGATGTTGCCTTCATTGATGAGGTCGAGCAGCGGCAGCCCGTAATCCTCGTACTCGCGGGCGATCTTGATCACCAGACGGAGGTTCGCGCGGATCATGTGTTCACGGGCCGCGTCGTCTCCACGCTGGATCCGGTTCGCCAACTCGATCTCCTCCTGCGGTGAAAGCAGCGGCGTCTCCACCGCATCCCGCAGGTAGAGCCGGAGCGAGGAGTGCTCATCCCAGATGCCGCGAAGGACGGGTTCGGGAACTTTGGGCATGCGGGCCGCCGTGGGCACGTGCTCCGTCTTCACCGGGATCGTCCGCGAGGTCGCCAAGGTCTCGACCGGGATGATGACCTCGATCGGGGGAACCGGAGTCGCCGGCTTGGCCGCCGCGACCACGGGCTTGGCGCCGGCGCGGCGACGGGAAACAGGCAGCTTCGCCACCTTGGCCGCCTGGGAACAGGAAGCCTCCTTCCGTCGCCGGACCTCACGACGCCGGGTGGCGCCACGGGAGGATGCGTTCTTGGCCTTCGACTTGGAGTTCGCCTTCATGATCGTTGCTGTTTGGAGTCCACCGAACCGCAATTGTTCACTGGAAACCGGCCCCGCGAATTCCATGCCGGACACGTGGGATTCCAGTTGGTTTGCACCTGTTAAGCAGCCTCGGGGCCAGCTCTTCCCCACCCGCCCCCTGCTCCACAATTGGTCGCCGCCAGCCCATTTTTGGGGTCCTTTACTAAGCTTGGATCCCTTTGAAAAACTATGGTGCAGGGCGGTTTGTGCCACCATTGGCACACCTCAACCCACCGGGAGGGTGCCGGGTGGCACAGGTGGAACCGGGCTGTCGGATTGAATCTGCCGCATCCGGGGCTGGTCGATGGGCGTGAACGTTGTTTCACTTCCCCCCACCTACTCCCGATGAAATCATTCCTGACCTCCGCGCTGCTGGTAGCCACCGGCCTCTACGCCCAAGCCGCTCAATGGGTGACCTATGAACCCAAGGCGGGCACCTCGAACGGCAAGCACGTGGTGATGCTCAGCGGGGACGAGGAATATCGGTCCGAGGAGGGCTTGCCCCAGCTCGGCAAGATCCTCAGCCAGCGGCATGGATTCCGGTGCACCGTCCTCTTCAGCCAGGATCCCGACGGGACGATCAATCCGGACAACCAGACAAACGTGCCCGGCATGCACCTGCTCGCCGGCGCCGATCTCGTCATCAACCAGTTCCGCTTCCGTGAGCTTCCCGACGAGGACATGGCAAAGTTTGTGGCCTACCTGGACTCCGGTAAGCCCATGATGGTGTTGCGCACCGCGACCCATTCCTTCAACTATGAGCGCAACAAGCAGAGCCCGTTCGCGAAGTACTCGTGGACCGCGAAGGGTGGCGGTTTTGGTGGCATGACGGTCGGTGAGACCTGGACCTACCATCACGGTGACCACGGTCGCGAGGCCACCCGGGGCGTGATCGACGGCAAGAACCGTAGTCACCCGCTTTTGCGCGGCGTGAACGACGTCTTCGGGCCGACCGACGTCTACGGCGTGAACCCCGACTTCCCGTCCGATGCGACGGTGCTCCTGCATGGACAGGTGCTGACCGGCATGAAGCCGACCGATCCGCCCAACCTGAAGAAGGCCGTGATGCCGTTGGTCTGGCTCCGCGACTACAAGACCCCGACGGGCGCGACCTCCAGGATCCTCGCCTCCACGATCGGCGCGGCCAGCGACATGCGTAGCGACGATCTCCGTCGCCTCTTCGTGAACGCCGCGTACCACCTCACGGGACTCGAGGTACCGAAGTCGGCAGACGTCACCCCGGTCGGCGAGTTCGATCCGTCACCGTTCGGATTCAAGGGCTACAAGAAGGGCGTGAAGGTGGAATCGCACGAGCTGCACTGATCCTTCGAACGCTTCCGCGCATCAAGGCCGCCCACCCGAGGGGCGGCCTTTTTCATGGGATCAAGGCGCGGAACAGCGCGCCGGCGGAACCCGCCGGGACTTCGACCTCCACACGGAACCGGCCATCGGGCTGCACCACGCCAGTGGCCGCCGAAAAGGTTCTGGTGGCCGAGTCCGAAAGGACTGTCACCACTCCGGATCCCGAGATCGCCAAAGACTGGATCCGGAAGGCCGACCCGCTCGGACCGGTCGCCTGAAGCCGCAGGACACCGGCGTTCCATCCCGAGACCGCCAGATCCACACGCGGCGGCACCGACTCCACCGGCGCGGCCACCCAGTTGGATGCCAAGTATCCGGGTTCGGCTACCGACCTGCGTCGGATGAGCTGGCTTCCGGGAGTTCCAAGGACAGGCCAAGGTGAAGAAGCAGAGTAGTCGATCTGCTCCACCACGTAGTAGGGGACGAAACCCGCGTCCTCCCTCGGGGGGAGCTGAGGAGTGTCCGGCCGGACCAGTTGGATTCGCTCCCCCTCCGACGACAACTGACCAGAATAGGGTCCGACCACCGGCACGGAGGTCGGAAGGGACAGGAGGGACCGTGCCGCCGCCGAATTGGACGTGCTGGCCACGACGATGCGTCCGCCGGGAGGAAGGATCAGCCCCTCGGGAAACCGGAAGGTCACCCCCCCTTCCAATCCCCAGGTGTTGGTCGGGTAGGCCGGATCGTAGAGGGGCATCTCGATTTCCCCGACATTTCTGAGTTCGACGAACTCGATCCCGTCCGCGGCGGCCGAGTACCGGATCCGTTCAAAAACCACCGGTCCGAGCGCGTGCGGCGGGTTGGCGGCACCGGCACCTTGTCGGAAGAACTCGATCCAGAACTCCGGGTCGGTGTTGGAGATCGCCGTGCCGAGGCTTGTACGAGACAGCAGCAGGAACGGGCCTTCTCCATCAGGATACCGACCGAAGCTGGCGCCGTTGGGACTCGCCGGGAAGGACTGCTCATCCTCCCAGCGCAGGGCATTGCCCGCGGCATCCGCGGAAAGCAGCACGACGTCGTCGCCCCGTGCGGCGCCGAAGGTGAAGGCGGTGCGTCCGACTGGAGGATTGGCCAGATT
>CAMASJ010000247.1 GCA_945860685.1 Akkermansia muciniphila | reverse complement strand
TCGGACCCTGGACGTCCCGGACCGTCCCATGGGCTGAAGGACATCTCGCCCGAACGCCGGGTCGCGGACGACCTCTCGCCGGATGGCAAAGTGCTCTCCGAACTGAGGGAGATCGGTTTCACCGCGGCGAATGTCGTCCCGACGACCGGTCTTCTCCGCGGTCGCGCCGCGGCGATCCAACTGGGTTCAACCTCCCCCAACGAGGCCATCCTCGCGGCCGAAACGACCCGCCATGCGGCGTTCGCCCCGACCCCAGGCGACGAAGCCTATCCCAATTCGCTGATGGGCGGTATCGCCGCGATCCGTCAGGCCTTGCTGGACGCAAAGTGGTACGTCGCCGACCACGCAGACCATGCGGCCCGTCCCGATCGGCGTCCGCGCCCCGCCTTCAACGCGGCCCTCGAGGCCCTCGCGCCGGCGGTGGACAAGCCGGAATCGTCCTCGTACGTGTTCGAACCCGGCAGCGTGCTGATGCAGGACCGCGCCGTCCGGCTCGCCGGTGAATTCGGCATCGCCCCCCATCTGGTGGCCTCCGGTCAGGAATGGCGCCGTCCGGACCTCGTCGCCGAACTCGCCCGACGCCCGGTCACGTTCATCGTCCCCGTCCGGTTCCCGGCCATTCCCAAGCTGCCGGACGACGACGCCTGGGAGGGCATCTCCCTGGACCTCCTCCGCGCCTGGGACTGGGCCCCGGAGAATCCCGCGTTGATCCGCCGGTCCGGAGCCGAGATCGCCCTGACCACCCACGGACTTTCCGACCGCAAGTCGTTCCGGAACGCCCTGCGTTCCGCCCTAGACCGGGGGCTTTCCGAAGCCGATGCCCTGGCCGCGCTCACCGTGGTTCCCGCCCGCCTGTGCGGACTTGGTGACCGTCTCGGCACCGTCGAGGTCGGCAAGCTGGCCAATCTCACCCTCTGCGACGCCGGCGGGTACTTCGATCCCGAAGCCCGGGTCCGGGCCGTCTGGATCGAGGGTCGCCTGCACGAAACGGAAGCCTCGCTGACGCCGGTGAAGGAAGCGAAGGAGGAGGAACGGAAGAAGAAGTCCACGGCCCGCGAATTCGCGGCGAAGCGGGTGGCCCGTTCACCGATCGAAGGACGCGGCCCCTCCACCAACCCGCCCGCCCTGCTCGTCCGCAACGCTACCGTCTGGACCAGCGGCCCGCGCGGCGTCCTGCAGAAGGCGGATCTCGTGGTCCGCGACGGTCGAATCGTCTCGGTCGGAGACGCGCCGAAGGACGGGACGTTCCACGTCGTCGACGCCACCGGCCTGCACGTCGCGCCCGGGATCATCGACTGCCATTCCCACTCGATGGTACTTGGAGCGGTCAACGAGGCCACCCTGCCGAGCACCGCGATGGTGCGGATCGCCGACGTGGTCAACTCGGAGACCGACAACATCCATCAGCAGCTCGCCGGCGGCACGACGGTGGCCAACCTCCTGCACGGTTCCGCGAACCCGATCGGCGGACAGAACGCGGTGATCAAGCTGCGTGACGGCGCCCTGCCCCAGGGTCTGCTGCTCGAAGGGGCGCCGGCCGGGATCAAGTTCGCCCTCGGCGAGAACGTGAAGCAGGCCAATTGGGGCGATCGCTACGTCAGCCGCTTCCCGCAGACGCGGATGGGCGTGGGCACGTTCTACGTGAACCGCTTCACCGCGGCCCAGCAGTACCAACAGGCCCGGGCCCGCGGCACCCTGCCCGACGGCTCACCCCTGCGCAGGGATCTCGAACTGGAAGCCCTGACCGAGATCCTCGAAGGCACCCGCTGGATCCACTGCCACAGCTATCGCCAGGACGAGATCCTCGCCTTCCTCCGCATCATGGAGTCCTTCGGGGTGAAGGTGGCCACCTTCCAGCACGTGCTGGAGGGCTACAAGGTGGCCGACGAACTCGCGCGCCACGGGGCGGGTGCCAGTTCGTTCTCCGACTGGTGGGCCTACAAGGTGGAGGTGTTCGACGCCATACCCTACTCCGGAAGCCTCATGCGGGATCGCGGCGTGCTGGTCAGCTTCAACTCCGATTCCAGTGACCTCGCCCGCCGCCTCAATTTCGAAGCGACCAAGGCCGTCAAGTACGGCGGCACCCCGGATGCGGAGGCGCTCAAGTTCGTGACCATCAACCCGGCCAAGCAGCTGCGCATCGACAACCGGGTCGGCTCGCTGGAACCTGGCAAGGACGCGGACTTCTCGATCTGGTCCGGTTCGCCCCTCGATTCCGGAAGCGTCTGCCTCGAGACCTGGATCGACGGACGCCGCTACTTCCGGCGGGCCGACGAACCGGCGCGCGCCACGGCCCTGTCGGCGGAGCGGACCGCGCTGATCGCCAAGGCCAAGCAGGTCGCCGACGGCCCGGCCGAAGCCAAGGCGACCGAGGCCGCCCGTAAGCAGTTTTTCGTCCGGGCCCTCGAGCAGGCGCGCCACCTCGGCGTCTCCGAATGCCAGGACTGCCGCGTCCGCCAGGAGGACTGAAGCCCCACATCCGACACCTCGTGCCCGCCGGACCCGAATCTTCGCTGCGGCCCCTCGGGTTCATCGACGACACCCACGTCCGGATCGGGCGCTCGGTCCGGCTGTACTTCGGCGGATGCAACTACCTCGGGCTGGCCTGGAATCCGGTCCTGCGTCGGGCGTTGGTCTCCGCGGCCCGGTCGGGTCCCTTCCAGACCGGCGCCTCGCGTCGAACCACCGGCGAGCATCCCGCCTTCAACACCCTCGAATCCGCCGCGGCCCGCTTCTTCCGCACCGAGGCCGCCGCGTATTTCGGAAGCGGATACCTCGCCTCGGTCGGCGCCCTCGACGGACTCCGCCATCACGCCTCCCATGTGCTCCTCGACGACGGGGCGCATCGTTGCCTGCAGGATGGAGCCCGGGTGTGCGGCCTGCCGGTGATCCGCTTCGCCTCCTGGAACGCCGACGCCCTGGCCGATGCGCTCCGTTCCCTGCCTCGGGGTTCGCGTGCCATCGTGGCCGTCGATGGTACCGGCGCAATCCGACCCGGATTGGCCCCACTTCGGGAGTACCTCGCCCGGTTGCCACGCAACGGATGGCTCGTGGTGGACGACGCGCACGGCGCCGGAACGGTCGAACCACAAGGACGCGGCGCCTGTGCGTCCATGGGCCTTTCGGATCCGCGGCTCGTCCAGTGCGTCACGCTGGCGAAGGCATTCGCGGCCGCCGGCGGGTTGGTTCTCGGCTCGGCAGAAACCGTGGAAATCCTGCGGGCCAACGCCGGGGCCTACACCGGATCCACCGCCCAACCGATCGCCCTGCTCGCCGCCGCCACCGCCTCCGTCCGCTGGGTCGAACGACATCCCGGCCGGGTCCGTCGACTGCATTCGAACCTCGTCCGGTTCGCCAAGTTCACGGCCTCGCTGACGCGGTTCTCCTTCGACCCGCGAACTCCCGTTGGAACCTGGGTTCCAAAGGACGCCGACGAGGCCGCCCGGCTCGCCAAGGCCTTGGAAAGGGAAGGCATCCACCCGCCTTGGATCCGCTATCCAGGGGGTCCTGAAGCGGGCTTCTTCCGGTTCGCGATCAGCGCCGCCCACACCACCGAAGACTTGGCCTCGTTGGCACGTGTCCTCCGTTTCGTGGACTCCGGGACGCCCGGCAAAACCGGCTAGCTCGCGGACGGTGCCGCCGCCTGGAACAGCGCGCAGTGGGCGCCGGCGGGATCCCGGATGACCGCGAACAGGCCCATCGGCGTGTCCCGAACCTCACCCACCAATTGGCCCCCGAGCGACTTCGACGCCTCCAGACTGGCACGCAGGTCGGCAACCGTGATGTAGGGCAACCACTGTGCCGGCAGTCCGACATTCGTGCCGCGGGCATGGCAGATCCCGGCGACGGGAGCATCGGTGCCCGGAGGGATCATGCAGTGGTCGTTGTAGCCTTCCATGTCCACGGCCATGGAGCTCCAACCGACGACGCTGCTGTAGAAGGTACGGAGGACTTCGGCGTCCGGCACGGTGATGTCGAGCCAACCGATCGATCCGACTGCGGGAGGATTCATGGAAGCGGCAGGGTACGGAATGGGTTTGGTTTGGATACGGAAAGAACTGTCTCCAGAGGCCATACCCGGTCCGTTTTCCGGCTGAAAGTCTAGAAACGGGAAACAGCTGTGGCGAGGGCGCCCACGGGACCGTTAACCCGGATCCCGGCGTCGGAAGCCCGAACCGACCTCAAACCGCCGCATTGCACCGGAACCGGCGGAACGGCCATTCTCCGCGTCCCTTTATGTCGCGGAGGCAGTACCCATTCCATCGGATCGAACCCAAGTGGCAACGTCGTTGGGCCGCCCAACAGACCTATCGCGCCTGGAATCCGGGCGAGTCCGTCCCGGCGGATCATCCGTTTGCCCTCCGCCACGGACTCGGCGGACGCGCGTCGTCGGCGATCGAGCTTCCGCCGAAGTACTACATCCTCGACATGTTCCCCTACCCTTCGGGTGCCGGACTCCATGTCGGCCATCCCGAAGGCTACACCGCCACCGACATCCTCGCGCGCTACCGCCGGTCGGTCGGATACAACGTCCTGCACCCGATGGGTTGGGACGCCTTCGGACTGCCTGCGGAACAGTACGCGGTGAAAACCGGCCAGCACCCGCGCATCACCACCGAGCAGAACGTCGCGAACTTCACCCGGCAGATCCAGTCGCTCGGCTTCAGCTACGACTGGACCCGCGAGGTGAACACCACCGACCCGGGCTACTTCCGCTGGACCCAGTGGATCTTCCTCCAGCTCTACAACGCCTGGTTCAACCCGGCCACGAACCGCGCCGAGCCCATCGCCGCGCTCCCCTACCCGGCCGACGTTGCCACCGAACCCCAACGCCGCGCCCACCGCGACGCCCGCCGTCTCGCCTTCGTCAGCGAGGCGCCGGTGAACTGGTGCCCGGAGTTGGGCACGGTGCTGGCCAATGAGGAGGTCATCGATGGCAAGAGCGAGGTCGGCGGCTTCCCGGTCGTCCGAAAGCCGATGCGCCAATGGATGCTCCGCATCACCGCCTACGCGGAACGCCTGCTCAACGACCTCGACACCATCGAGTGGTCGGACTCGCTGAAGGAGATGCAGCGGAACTGGATCGGCCGCAGCGAAGGGGCCGAGGTGGACTTCGCCGTCGCCGGCCACGACGCGACGCTCCGTGTCTTCACCACGCGGCCGGACACGCTGTTCGGAGCGACCTACATGGTCTTGGCGCCGGAACACCGACTGGTGGCCCAGATCACCACCGCCGGAAAGAAGTCGGCGGTCGAGGCGTATCAGGGTGCCGTGGCCCGCAAGTCGGACCTCGAACGCACCGAACTGGCCAAGGAGAAGACCGGTGTCTGGACCGGCGCCTACGCCATCAATCCGGTGAACGGTGCACGGATTCCGATCTGGATCGCCGACTACGTCCTCGCGACCTACGGCACCGGCGCGATCATGGCCGTGCCGGCCCACGACGAACGCGATTTCGAGTTCGCGCAGACCTTCTCGCTGCCGGTCGTCCAAGTCGTCCAGCCGCCGGATCCCAAGGCCGACTGGCAGGGCTTCTGCGACGAGGGCACCGCCGTCAACTCTCAGGGCGCCGAGATCTCCCTCGACGGACTGCCGACCCGCGAGGCGAAGCGGACCATCACCGCCTGGCTCGAATCAAAGGGCCTCGGGAAGAAGACAGTGAACTACAAGCTGCGCGACTGGCTGTTCAGCCGGCAGCGTTACTGGGGCGAGCCGTTCCCGATCGTCTGGCGGCAGGACGCGGACGGCAACTCGTACCACGAGGCCCTGCCCGAGTCCGCGCTGCCGCTGTTGCCGCCGACGCTCGAGGACTACAAGCCGACGTCGGACGGACAGCCGCCCTTGGCCCGCGCCCAGGACTGGCTCCGGCTGCCCGACGGCGCACTGCGCGAGACGAACACCATGCCGCAATGGGCCGGCTCGTGCTGGTACTACCTGCGCTACCTCGACGCGCGGAACGGAAACGCCTTCGCCGACAAGGCGGTGGAATCCTACTGGATGGGCTCCGGCGGCGCCTCGGGCCGGACGCCGGGCGTCGACCTCTACGTCGGCGGCACCGAGCACGCCGTGCTGCACCTGCTCTACGCCCGTTTCTGGCACAAGGTCCTGTTCGACCTGGGCCGCGTCTCGACGGCCGAACCCTTCTACAAGCTGGTCAACCAGGGCCTGATCCTCGGTGACGACGGGCAGAAGATGTCGAAGTCCCGCGGCAACGTGGTGAACCCCGACGACGTGCTCAAGGAATACGGCGCCGACGCGTTCCGACTCTACGAGATGTTCATGGGGCCGCTCCAGGACACCAAGCCGTGGAACACCCAGGGCGTCGAGGGCGTGTACCGCTTCCTCGGCCGCGTCTGGCGCCTCTTCGTCGCCGAAGAAGCGGAGACCGCCTTGGAACAGGCCGAGGCCGTGGCGCCCCAGGACGACCGCTCGGAGGGTCTGCTGGAAACGTTGTGCCTCTCGCCGTCGATCCAGGCGACCGAGCCGACCCCGGCGCAGCTCAAGGTGCTGCACGAGTGCATCCGCAAGGTCACCTACGACCTGGACCACCTGCAGTTCAACACCGCCATCTCCGCGATGATGGTCTTCGTGAACACGGCCATGACCTGGCCGACCCGGCCGGCTTCCGTGCTGAAGACCTTCCTCCAGCTGCTCGCGCCCTTCGCACCGCACGTGGCGGAGGAACTGTGGTCGCGCCTCGACGTCGCCGGCTTCCCGGCGTCGCTGACCTACGCGCCTTGGCCGAAGTTCGACCCGGCGCTGCTGGTCGAGACCGAGATCGAGCTGCCGGTCCAGGTGAACGGCAAGCTGCGCGACGTCATCCGCGTCGCCGTGGACGCCCCGCAGG
>CAMASJ010000246.1 GCA_945860685.1 Akkermansia muciniphila | reverse complement strand
AGGAGGGCTATGTGCTCACCAACGTCCACGTCGTCGACGGCGTGAAGCGCGTCTTCGTGAAGTTCAACGACGACTCCAAGCCGATCGAGGCGGAGCGGGTGGCGTTGAACGCGGGCAAGGACGTGGCGTTGCTGCGCCTGAAGGCGCCGGGCCGCCGTTTCCCAGCGGTGAAGTTCGCCAAGGACGACGACCTTCTGCTGGGCGAGACGGTGATCGCACTGGGCAATCCGTTCGGATACTCGGGCTCCGTGAGCCGCGGCATCTTGAGCTCCCGTGCGCGGCGCGGACCGAACGAGCGTCGGGACGGGGCCGAACTGGACACGCTCGACTGGCTCCAGACCGACGCCGCGATCAACCCCGGCAATTCCGGCGGTCCGCTGGTCAACCTGCGGGGGGAACTCATCGGCATCAGCGTCGCCACGCTGCGTCCCCAGGTCGGCGCCCAGGGCATCGGCTTCGCCATCCCGATCAAGCGCGTCAACCAGGCCTTGGCCGAGGTGCTCAGCGGCGAGTCGGTGGACCGCTTCTGGTTCGGCGCGCGGCTGAAGACGGCGACGCGCCCGTTGACGGTCCAGGCCGTGCAGCCGGGAAGTCCGGCGGACAAGGCGGGGCTGAAGGCGGGCGACGTCATCAGCGCCGTGGACGCCAATCCGCCGAGCGGGATCATCGAGTTCAACCGGGCGCTGGTGAAGGCGGGCGACCGCGGTGACATTACCCTCTCCATCCGGAGGGACGGGAAGCACCGGGAGCTGCGGCTCCGATTGGTGGAGGAGGCGGACTTCTTCAATGACGGGCTGGTCGAGTCCCGGCTGGGAGCGGTGCTGGCGCCGGCGCGGGGCGGGGGCTTCGTCGTGAAGTCGGTCGAGTCCAGCGGACCGGCGGCCAAGGCGGGTTTGCAGCGTGGGATGTTGGTCCGCGGATTCGACCGGACGGAGTTCCCGGATGTGGTCTCCCTGGCCAAGTACCTGCACGGGCAGGGCAAGGGGCAGGAGGTCGAGGCCGGGGTGGTGGTGGACCAGAGGACGCCGCTGGGCGTGTACCGTCAGACCGTCTCGGTGCCGGTCGCCCTGCGATGAGCTCGCGTGCAGGCGGGGCCGCAGCCGATGTGACCCGTTCCAATGGCGGAGTTTCCGGTTCCTACCGACGGGTTCCGCGACTAGGTTCCGCCCTCACCGAAAACGGATGTCCGACGAGTCCCCCATGATCGAGGTCCGAGACCTCACGAAGCGTTACCCCGGCCGCACGGCCGTGGACGGCATCTCGTTCACGGTCGGGCGGGGCGAGGTGGTGGGCTTCCTGGGGCCGAACGGGGCGGGGAAATCCACCACCATGAGGATCCTGTCCTCCTTCATGCCGGCCACGAGCGGTACGGTGAGGATCGCGGGTTTCGACGTCTTCCACGAGCCCGACGAGGTCCGGCGGCGGATCGGCTACATGCCGGAGAACAACCCGTTGCACACGGACATGCGGGTGCGGGACTACCTGAAGTTCCGGGCCCGCCTGAAGGGGCTCGGGTTCAACCGGAGCCGGGAACGGGTCGACCGGGTGGTGGAGCAGTGCGGCCTGCGCGACGTGCAGAAGCGGATCATCGGCCAGCTTTCGAAGGGCTACCGTCAACGGGTGGGCCTGGCCGATGCGCTGGTCCACGAGCCCGACCTGATCATCCTCGACGAGCCGACCATCGGGCTCGACCCGCACCAGATCCGTTCCGTGCGTGCGTTGATCAAGGACCTGGGCAAACGCCACACGGTGCTGATCTCGACGCACATCATGTCCGAGGTCGAGATGACCTGTTCGCGGGTACTGATCCTGAATCAGGGCCAGATCCTCGCCGCCGACCGGGTTGAGGACCTGGAAAGCCGGTTCAGCCAGGACGGCCGGGTGGTGGCCGAGTTGTGTGCGACCGCGGACGCGGTCCGCGATGCGTTCCGCGACCTGCCTGAGGTCGAGTCCTTCGACATCTCGGCCGCGGCCGGCGACCACGTGCGGCTTTCGTTGTCTCCGCGGAACGGAACGGATCTCCGTCCGCTCGTGTTCGAGACGGCCCGCCAGAACGGCTGGGCGTTGCGCGAGCTGACCCGGAGCCGGCATTCGCTGGAGGACATCTTCATCCACCTCACCCGCAAGCAGAAGGGGGAGGGTCGCTGACATGGGCGTCTTCCTGGCATTGGTCCGGCGCGAGCTGGGCATCGCGTTCAACGCCCTCACCGGCTACGTGGTGGTGGCGATCACGCTGCTGCTCGCAGGGTTCGGGCTCACCGGGCTGCTGGACACCCTCAACAGCGACCGCACCGACGCGCCGATCACCGAGATGTTCTTCGGCGACGGGCTCGTGTTCTGGCTGATCGTCATCGTGATCACACCGGTGATCACCATGCGCTCGTTCGCGTCGGAGAAGTCGCAGGGGACCTACGAGGCGCTGATGACGACGCCGGTCGGGGACTGGCAGGTGGTGTTGGCGAAGTACACCGGCGCGGTGCTGTTCTACCTGGCGAGCTGGGTTCCGATGATCTGCGTGCTGGTCGGTTTGAGGCAGGTGGCGGGCGTGCCCGAGCTGCTGGATCCGCGGGCGATGGCCGGGGCGTTGCTCGGGATCGCCTGCATCGGGTCGACCTACCTCGCGGCGGGCATCTTTGCCTCTTCGCTCACCCGGAGCCAGATCATCGCGGCGATGACGTCGCTGCTGATGGGCGTCGGCGTCTGGGCGTCGAGCCTGCGGCCGTCCGGCCAGGGCGGTTCGGGCGACACGCTCGGCCGGGTGCTGGACCACCTTTCGGTGACGCTCCAGATGAAGGACTTCGCGCGTGGGGTGATCGACGGCCGGGCGTTGGTGTTCCACCTGAGCTTCACGGTGCTGTTCCTGTTCCTGACCCACCGGGTGGTCGAGATGCGGAGGTGGAAATGAGCCACGGAACGGACCGACCCAGCTACGAGCCGGGCCGCTTCTGGCGGGCGGGCTGCAACATGGCCGTCGGGATCGTGGCCATGGTCGCCATCGTGGCGATGGTGAACTACCTGGCGGCGACGCGCCTGCACTGGCGCCGGGACCTGCTGGCGTCGCGGCGTCCGCAGCTTTCGCCGCTGACCGTCGGGACCCTCGCCGCGCTGACCAACGAGGTGAAGGCGGTGGTCCTCTTCGATCCGGGATCGGACCTCTACCGGCACGTGGAAGGCCTGCTCCGCGAGTACGCGTTGCAGTCGCCGAGGATCCGCGTCCAGACGGTGGACTACGTGCGGGACGTGGCATTGGCGACGGCGGTGAAGTCGCAGTACGGGCTTGGGAAGAACATCGGCGACGTGGTGGTCTTCGACGCGGGCAACGGCCGGTTCCGGACGGTGGACGACGCGGAGATGTCGACATACGACGCGGACGTGAAGGGGATGTTGCAGGGAAGGACGAACGACATCCGGCGGGTCGCGTTCCGGGGTGAGGCCCTGTTCACCTCGGCCTTGGCAGGGCTTTCCGAGGGGACGCGGCAGAGGGCGTATTTCCTCCAGGGCCACGGCGAGTCGGACCCGGGTTCGGACGACGACGCGCGGGGGCTTTCCCGGATGGTGCGGCTGTTGGCGGAGAAGAACGTCGAGTCGATGATCCTCACCAACGCCGGCGCGGGCATACCGGCGGACGCCTCGGTGCTGCTGGTGATGGGGCCGACCCAGCCGCTGCTGCCCAACGAGGTGGCCGCCCTGGCCACGTACCTCGACAAGGGCGGGCGGGTCCTGGTGGCGACGGCGATGGAGACGCTGCGTCGGAAGGGCGGGCTGGAGGAGTTGCTGGAGACGTGGGGCGTCTACCTGCCTGCGCAGTTCGCCTCGGACGAGCAGGCCTCGATGCGGGGATTCGACGTGGTTTCGACCCGGTTCGGGTCGCATCCGGTGACGACCCCGCTGACACGGGCCTCGGCCTCGGTGCATTTCCAGGCACCGCGGGTGGTGGTGCCGATCCCGGAGGACCGCCTTCCGGCGGGAGGGCCGAAGGCGGTCGCCTTGGCGGTGACCGGGCCGGACGGGCGGACGATGTCGGAGTTGACCGACAACCGGACGCTCGGCTTCGTCGAAGGGCGGGACCGGCGGGGCGAGGTGCCGATGGCGGTGGCCTCGGAACGGGGCGGTGTGAGCGGCATCAGCGCCGCCCGCGGGACCTCGCGGCTGATCGTGGTCGGGGATTCGCTGCTCTTCGCCAACAGCCCAATCAACAGCGCCGCCAACCGCGATTTCGCGGCCCTTTCCGTCAACTGGCTTCTCGACCGCCAGCAATCCCTCGCAATCGGGCCGAGGGCCGTGGCGGAGTACCGGCTCAACCTGACGGGACGCCAGATGCGCCTGGTCCGGATCGCCTTGCTGGGGGCGCTTCCCGGCGCGGCCCTGGCCCTGGGGTTCCTGGTCTGGGTGAGGAGGAGGGCTTGAAATGAGCGGACGTTCCACCCTGTTCCTGGTCCTGGCGGCGCTGTTCCTTTGGGGCTGGATCTACACCACCGAGCGTCGCGCACGGACCACCGTGGAGGTGGGTTCCGGAGGCGTCCGTTTCGAGCGGATCGAACCGCGCGAGGTCCTCTCGGTGGAGATCCTGCGCTCCAACACCGCCATCCGACTCGAGCGGACGAACTCGGTCTGGTGGATGCGTGCCCAGGTGGTCTATCCGGCCCAGTCCGCGGCGGTGGATGGACTTCTCGAGGTGCTGGGTGCCCTCACCCCGCGGTCCCATGTGGGCGCGGCCGAACTCGCCGCCCAACCGGGCGCCTTCGCCGCCTTCGGGCTGGATTCCCCGGACACGCTGACGGTGCGGTCGCGTTCCGGGATGACGATCCTGCGTCTCGGAGGCCGTACCGCGTTGGGCAACCAGGTCTATTTCCAGCAGGTGGGCAAGGAGGGTGTGTTCACCGCGGACGCCACCCTGCTCGGTTCGCTTCCGGCCACGCCGGAGGCCTGGCGGGACCGACGTCTGTTGGCCGGCGAGGGGGAGGGATTCGACCGCATCGAGGTGCTCGGTCCGACCGTCTTCGAGGCGGAACGGCTGACCAACGGGAACTGGGCGCTGGTGCGTCCGCTCGCCGCCCGGGCCAACGCCGACCAAATCCACCGCCTGCTCCTCGAGGTGGCCGGACTCAACGTCTCGGCCTTCGTCACCGATTCCGTTGCGGTGGCCTCCGAGGACTACGGTCTCGCGCGGCCGTTGGCGCAGATGATCCTCAAGCGCGGTACGAACGAGCTGGTGCGCCTCCAGGTCGGCGGCGTGCCGACCAACGCCCCGGGCGAGGTGTTCGTCCGCCGCAGCGGTCCGGGCAACATCGTCCGCGTGACCAACTCCGTGGTCGACCTGCTCCGTCAGCCGCTCGCCGCCTATCGCGAACGCCGGCTGCTGCCGTCGGTGTCCGGCCTGACCCGGCTGGAGATCCAGAATGGGACGAACGCATTCACGTTGGAACGGGAGGGGACCAACTGGTTCGTCGGGACGTCCCGGCGATTTCCGGCCGACGCGGTCTGGGTGCGGGAGACGTTGCGGCGGGTGGTCGGCATGCAGATCGAGTCGTTCGCCGACGACCTGGTCACGGACGCCTCCCGTTACGGCCTCGACCAGCCGGTGCGGCGCTATGCGTTCTCCGCGGGAGGCGCCACCGGCACCGCGGCGCGGCCCATCGCGACGCTCGAGTTCGGGGCGCCGGCGGCCGGTGGACGCCATGTGTATGTGCGTCGGACGGACGAACCCGGCGTGTACGAAGTGCCGATGTCGGACTTCACCCTGCTTCCCGCCTCGGCCGGGCAGTTCCGCGACTGGGTCTTCGATCCGACCAACGCCGTCCGCATCGAGATCCGCCATCAGGGCCGGACGCGGATCCTAGGCCGCAACGCCGCAGGACGTTGGGAAGGTGGCGTCGCCATCGGCGGGACCCTGGCGGACCCGGCCATCGACGAGGCCCTGTACCGCATCGCGCACGCCGCGGGAGGGCGGTTTCCCGCGCCGCAGGAGCCGGCGCTCCGGCAGTTCGCCTTCGACCAGGTGGACCATGCGGTCACCGTGGTCCTGCGCGAGGGTGGCCCCTTCCGCTCACTGCAGCTGCGTTTCGGCGGCCGGCCCAACGCGGTCAACCAGTTCGTCCTGGCCCGGTTCGACGAGGATGCGGAGGCGGTGCTGACCCAGTTCCCGTTGGTCCTGTACCAGGAGTTCATCGGACCTTGGCTCGGGGCGACGCCGGCCGCCGAGGCCAAGGCAGGCGCTTCGCCCCCGTGAAGACGGCACCGGCCAATCCCGATGGCCGGCGTCCCTTCTGGTGCAAGAAGGGACCGGCGCGCCGCACCCTCCGGTGGTGCCGCCGCAGCGGCTATGTCGCCGGCGCCGTGGTCCTCTACGGCGCCTTCCACCTGAACCAGATCGGCCTACCCGGCTTCGCGAAGGACTTCCTCGTCGGCCAGCTGCGGGAGCGCGGACTCGACCTGGAGTTCAGCCGCATGCGGATCCGGTTGGGCCGGGGGATCGTGGCTGAGAATGTGAACGTGGGGCGTGCCGAAGGCGGGATGGAGGACCAGCTGTTCGTGGACCAGATCCAGCTCAAGCTGGACTGGTGGACCGTGTTGCGGTTCCGGCCGGAGATCCGGGCGGTGACCCTCCACGGCGGCAAGGTCGCCCTGCCGATCGCGGTCACCAACGCGCCGACGGCCCGGTTCGAGGTGGAGGACATCGAGGGACGACTGGTGTTCGCCGCGCCCGAGCACTGGATCCTCGAGCAACTGCGGGGTCGTTGCCTCGGTGGCGCCTTCGACGCCTCGGGATCCTTCACCAACGCCGGGGCCCTGCGCCGGAAGAAGGAAGGTCCCTCCGAGCCGCCCGGACCTTGGCGACGGGTGCTGTTGCGGAC
>CAMASJ010000245.1 GCA_945860685.1 Akkermansia muciniphila | reverse complement strand
CGGATTGTGGTTTGGCTTCAGGAAACAGCTTCTTTAAGGCCGCGATCGCCTTGAAGATCCGCTCTTCATCCTCGGGTTTGCCGGCCACGGCGACAACGCCTCGGGCGATATCCAGGAAGTGGGCCTTCATCCTCCGGAACGCATGTTGGCGCGCCATCCTCTGCAGTTGCCGGGCTTGGGGCTGTTCTGTCGCGGAAACTTCAAACGGACCGTAGGCCAGAAGGTCGCTGGGGCCCGGGCAGCAGCTTCTGTCGTAGTGGGGGCCGAGTCGACGCCCTCCCAGCCCGGTTTGGCCGGAAAGACAGACCACCTTGGGCGCCTTCGCGTTGAGCCACGCTTCCCAGCGGTCGACCTCCGAAGCACTGAAAGGATGGCCATCGGCGGTGTGGATGGGGCCGGGATGGTTTCCGCCAAGCCAACCGGGGCAAATGCCGGTGTTCTCGAAGATCTTCCAAACTTGGCGAACAGGAAACGAGCGCTCCTGACGCTCCCACTTCTCCACGGTGACGGCACTGACTCCGATGCGAAGGGCGAGCTTCTCCCGGCTCAACTCGGCGGACTTGCGGAACTCGACGAGGCGGTGGGTGAGTTGGTTGGGGCGGGACATGTTCGATTCAATACACGTGTATGGAATTACTGTAAGCATTCCTCTTGGCCAAGTCACGCTGTCACCGCTAGGACTGGGGGCATGGTCAAGAACGTCCCAAGGGTCCTGATTCCCCGCCGCTTGAGTGCCTGCGATGCCCGCCGTCATTGGGTGCGCCTGTTGGCGCAGACGGCAGACTCGGGCGCACCGCTTGAAATCACCCGGCGCGGCCAACGCAGCGTCTTCCTGGTGCCAGCCAACGAATTTGAACGACGACTCCTGGGGCGAGACCCCTGGCCCAACTTGCGAGGGAGGCTGCCCTTTGCCGGGTTTCAACCCAATGGACTGGTGCCGGGAGTGCGACACCGGTGGACACATTCCAGCTCGGCCTGGATTCGCGACCACTTCGCTTCCTTTTTGGCCGATGTCGATCTGTCTCCAGTCCCGATGCTCGTTACCCGACGCGGGAAGTCCGGCCTGCTGCTGCTCTCCAAACCCACCTTCGAAGGCCATTGGAACCCGATTGTTCCGCCGGTGGAGGCAGCGTCGGAGGCGATTGGCTGAGATGGATGATTCCAACCGCAGATCCATGCGAAATCTGTTCAACCCATGAATTCGAACGTCACCAATCGAGCAGGGGCGCCATTGGGCTCTCCGTTCATCGAACTCACGTGGTCCGAGTTGAGGGACCGAGTCCGTGCCGACCTGCGTCAACAGCGGCCGTGGGACTTTCCCGAGACCGATGCCAAGACGGCGCCGCAGACTGAAGAGGTTTGGGTTGGCAAGGCGGACATTTCCCGACGGTTCGGGGTCTCGGTCCGAACCATCGAAAACTGGATGCGCCAAGGGATGCCTCATTCCCGTCCCAGTCCACGAATGGTCCGCTTCTGGCCCAAGCAGTGCGACGATTGGTTCCGTGGCCAATTCCTCAACGCGGCTCGGCCTTCGAACTATCGTCCGCGGAACCGTCGGTGAGGCATTTCCGCTGCCCTCAATGGGCGGTCATGCAGCCGCGGTGGCCGGTGACCTGTCGGTTCGGGGCAAGATGGCGAAGTAGGCGCGGGCGTCGGACTCGGTGGCCAGTCCACGGTAGGCAGTGTCGACGACCTGGGGACTGTTCCCCGACTCCAGCGACACCCGGGCGACATCCCCGGTCAAGGCGACCTTGTAGGTGATGCAGGAGTGCCGGGCTCCATTGGCCAAGCGCCGGACTCCGGCTGTGGCGCAGGCCTCTGTGACCTGCCGGTAGAACTGTTCCGCGGTTTTGTCCCACAGTGGCTGGGTCGGAGAAGCGTCGTGGAACCGTGCCGCCTTCAGCCATGCGAGGAGATTGGCCGGAATGGGCGTGAGGCGCCGGGATCGGGTCTTGGTCCGGGTGCCTCCGAGGGCAAGGTGAAGGGAGTCGAACTGGAAATCCGAGCGCTTGAGGCGGACCAACTCGGCCGAGCGGACGCCGGCGAACAAGGCCACCGCCAGGGGAGCCCTGGCCGCAAGCTCAATGGCATCGAGAAGCCTAGTCGCTTCGTCCGGAGTCCAGAAGAGGACGTCTTCGGACTTCCGCATCCGGGGACGGTCCAGATCGGCTGCCGGGTTGGTGGAAATAAACCCTCGACGCCGCCAGTGCTCGAAGAATCCACCGACGACCGTGGCGAAGTTGCGTTTGGAGATGGCCGAAAGAGGTTGGCCGTCGCGTTTCTGCAGACCATCGATCCACGTCTGGAGCTGGCTGGTGGTCAGTTCGTGAAGTTGCCGTCCGGGGTGGTCGTGGAGCAGGCGCCCAATACGGGTACGGACATCCACGAGGTGGCGCTCGGAGGCGCCGCGCTCGCGCAGGGTGTCGAAATATTTGTCGGCGGCGGTGGCCAAGGGAACACGCTCCATCGAAACAGGGTGAAGCCGTGCGTGCTCGATGGCGGCCTCGAGGACCCGGTGGGGACCGACCAGGCGGGCGGCTTTGACAAAGAGGTCGACAGCCGACTCGAGAGGGATGTCGAGGCCCTTGAGCAGTTCACGGGCGCGGATGAGCGTGGCGGCGTCCTTGAAGTCGACGGCACCGGCGGCGGTGTCCTGACGGCTGAGGCTCAGGGCAAGACGCTGGGCTTCAGCAAGGGCCTGTTCGTAATTGGGAAAGCGCTGACGCCGACGTTTGCCGGTGAGGAGGTCGGCGACGATGAACGACTCGTATTTGGCGTCCGCATCCACGCGGTTGCGGTAGATGGTGACGGAGACGTTCCCGATCTGGACCCGGTGGGGGAAGCGTTTTGGGAGGGCCATGATCTAGGGGTTTCCGAGGATGGCTCCATCGCCTATCCCTCGCCCAAGTGTCCCAAAAGTGTCCCAAATTCCACGTCAAAAAACCTCTCGGACGACCACCAGATTCCTAACCACCTGATTTAGAAGGCTTAAAGTGGAGCCAGCTGTCGGGATTGAACCGACGACCAACGGTTTACAAAACCGCTGCTCTGCCGCTGAGCTAAGCTGGCCCCGGGGTCGTCACCGCATCGGTTGGGTCCTGGATTCCCGGCTTTGAACCGGTGCTTCCCTTCCCTTCCCTTCGCGGTTCCGTCGACGAAAACCTTGCCTCGCGACCCGGCCGCTGCCAAGGCCGAGTTGGCTTGAACCCACCGCAACCAGTCTCTCAGGGCATTTCCCTGCGATTCAGTAGCGGCTTCGGAGTCTCGCCAGTTGGGGCTGGAGCCTTTCGCCGACGTCGTCCTGGTAGATGTACGAATCGCGGGTGCCGCCGGCATCCCAGCTGTGGAGGAACAACAGCTTCTCAAACCGGACCCAACTCGCGGAGCCGTCCATGTAGAGCTGGTTTCCGCCGGCCGGGAGCCGCCCGTTCTTGTGTCCCGGCATGCCCTTGAAGGCCGTGTCGCGGCCACCGCCCCACTGGTTGTCGACCTTCATCACGGCGTCCGCCGCCAACACCCATCCGGGTTGGGCGGTGGTCGATTTCACCGGACTGCGGGACGGGAAGCTGCCGACGGGATTGATCCATGTCTCGATGCCCCCGAGGTACTGGTAGCCGATGATCCACTGGTCGAAGTCGGACTCGAAGGTCGGGAAACCGGGACGTGTCGGACAGGACCAGATCGTCGACGCCTGGGAGTTGGTCTGGATGGCGAGACCCACCGTGGCCGCCGCCAACCGTTCTGGTGGATTCAGCGCGATCTGCACCGCCCCTCCGCGGGCCTGCAACAGGGTACCCTTGTGGTCGTCGGCATAGATCGTCATGGCGATGCCAAGTTGCCGGAGGTTGTTCAGGCATTTGGATCGCCGGGCCTGTTCCTTGGCCCTCCCCAGCGCCGGCAGGAGCATGCTTGCGAGGATCGCGATGATGGCGATCACCACCAGCAGTTCGATCAGGGTGAAGGCCCGACGGTCCAGGGAACCCGGGCGGGCGACACTGCGGAGGCTGAAGGTGGTTTTCACAGGGGCAATTCGGGTCCACGGAATCCGTCCGTGGAAATGCCCTGCCACCGACGTCCGGTCAACGCATTCGACCGGGCTTCATCGTCGAATTGGGCCGGAATCCGCACCGAGACGGAAAACGTCACGATGCGGTCACCGGAACGACGGACCCGGATCACCTCCGATTCGCTTGGGCCTCCTCTCCTCGGGATCTCGCAAAAATGCCCAATTGGAATACGCAGATGGCCCGCATTTCCAAAGATGCCCCGGAGTGAAAGAACCCCGGAACGCGGGTCATCGGCTTCATCTGCGGAGGGTCCTCCCCCATCCGATTCATCCCGGATCGAACGGAAGATCCGCGGCCCCGGTCAGGAGGCGGCAGGTTGGTTCCGACGCGGCCGGAGCAGGATGACCTTCTTGTCGCTGCCGTCGACCTCGACACTGTGGGTCTCGATGTCCGGATCGGTCTTGAGCGCCTGATGGACGATGCGCCGTTCGTAGGCGTTCATCGGCTCGAGCTCCATGATGTCCCCGAACCGGCGGACCTTGTCGGCGAGCTCCACGGCACGCTTGGCCAGCTGCTCACGGGCCTGGCGGCGGTAGCCGCCGACGTCGAGCATCACGCGGGGAACGGAGTCGTCTCCCTTGTGCAGGATGCGGTTCAGCAGGTACTGCAGTTCGCTGAGGGTCTGACCCTGCCGGCCGATCAGGCGGGCGGAATCCTCGGTCTGGATGTCCAGCAGGAGCATGTCGTCGTATTCCTGCTCGGTGACCGTGGCCTCGAAGCCGAGGTGCTTGAGCATCTCGACCAGGGTGTCTTTGGCGTTCATGGGCATGAAAGGGAGGGCCGGATCACTTGCGTCGGGCGGGCAGCACGGGGACGACCTTCTCGCCCTTCTCGCCCGCCTTGGTGATCTTGGTCTGGAGGATGGACATGAGGTTCTGGGTCGTCCAGTACAGCGTCAGGCCGGCGGAATAGCTGTAGAACATGAATCCGAACAAGACCGGCATGTACTTCATGATCTTCTGCTGGGTCGGATCCATCTGGGGGGACGGCGGGGTCAGCGAAGAGAGCCACCAGGCGCTGGCCAGGTAGAGAACCGGCATCAGGTTGAGGGTCAAGCCGACGCCGGGCGTGCCGATCACCGGGAGGAAGCCGAGTCCGGGGATGACGAACACGGTGTCGGGCCGGGAGAGGTCGCAGCACCAGAGGAAGCTCTCGCCGCGGAGCTCGATGGCTGTCCTCAGCATGAAGAAGAACCCGATGAACACCGGGAAGGTGAGGAGGAGCGGAAGGCAGCCGGCCATCGGATTGATGCGGTTCTCGCGCATGAACTCCATGGTCTTCTGGTTCACCTTGGCCGGGTCGTTCTTGTACTTCTCCTTGATCTCGTTCATCTGCGGCTGAAGGGCGGCCATGCGCTTCATCGACTTGGTGCTCGCGTTGGTCAGCGGCCAGAAGGCGAGCTTGATGAGGATGGTGAGGACCACGATGGACCATCCGTAGGACGGGATGACTCCGTGGAGGGCGTTCAGCATCGACAGCAGGAGCTTCGCGCAAATCCCGGTGATGCCGGTGAAGTCCATGACCAGGGCGATGTCATTTTCCGAATCCTTGAGCAGGCGGTATTCCTTCGGACCGGCGTAGATCGAGTGGTTGCGAACGAGTCGGCCGCCAGGCGGGAGGACGGTGGCCGGATAGGTGAAGGAGGTGACGAACGCATGTTGTGCGGGGTTGAGCCCGGGATCGGCGTTCAACTCGGCGGCACTGGGCTTGGGAAGGGCGACGTCGCGGACACGGACGCCGGCGGGGGACTGCTCGGGCGTGGCGATGAGCGAGAAGAACTGGTTGTGGACGGCGGCCCAGACGACGTTGCTGGAGCCTCCGACGAACTCGGTGCGGGGATTGGATCCGAAGCAGCCGAAGGTGGCGTTGAGGAACCAGGGGGCGGCGATCTGTTCGGCCTTGGAACCGTTGTACCAATAGGCGCCCTGGACCTCGGCCTTGTCGTGGCGGTCCATGGGTGTGGCCGAGGCGACCACGTAGTCGTGGCCCGGAAGGCTTAGCGGAACGGCGCCACGGTTCTCGACGGTGACCGTGGTGTTGAGAAAATAGCCGTTGGAAAGACTGTAGTCCTGGAAGACGACCAGTCCGGCGGGAAGGGACTTCTCGGCACGGAGGCCGGCCGGGGTTCGGCTGAGCCGGAACTCGCCGTCACCGGTCAACGGCCCGGCCCCCAAGGTCAGCGCGGGCGTCGGCGCGAAGCGGTTGAGGGCGGCCAGCAGACCGCGGTTCGGATCGTCCTTGTCGAGGCAGTTGACCGAGGAGGGGTACTTTTTGAGTTCCACCAACCGCACGCCGCCGCCGTGGCTGGTAAAAGTGACGCGTACGGAATCGTTCTCGAGGACCTCGGTGGCCTCGGCGGACTGGAAGCTCGGAGTGACGTTGACGAACGGTGCCGGGGACGCGACCGGGGACGCCCCGGCGACGGCCGAGGTGGACGCGGCGGCGGAGGGGTTGATGGCGGTGCCCGGCAACAGGTTGGTCGCGGCGGCGGAATTGGGCGAGTTGGTACCCGAGACCGCGGCGGCGACCGGACGGCTGCCCGGGGGCGGAGTGGGCCAGATCAGGTCCAGTCCGTACTTGAGGCCGAGCATGCCGGCGATGCAGGCGGCGATGAAGGCGATGCCTTTGCGATCCATTGTAAGGGGAGTGGGAGTGGGAAATCAGCGTTGCGGGGCCGGTGGGACGGGATCGTACCCGAACCCGCCCCAGGGGTGACACCGGCACAATCGCCGGAGGGCATGTGAGGAGCCGCGTCGGGCACCGTGACACCGAATCGCCTCTGCGGCATAGGCGGA
>CAMASJ010000244.1 GCA_945860685.1 Akkermansia muciniphila | reverse complement strand
AGGACCGCGAGGCGCCGTTCCGTCAGCGCCTCACCTTGCCGCCGTCCGGTTCCGTGACCGTCCGCGCCATCGCCACCGACCGGTTCGGCAACGACTCGCCGGTTTCCGTACGCACCTTCGAGACCGTCCCCGACGAGCCCCCGGCCGTGACGTTGACCCTGGTCGATCCGGAGCTCCAACCGGTGACCCGCGGTATCGCCTTCGTGGTTTCCGTCTCGGCCGTCGACGACGTCGCGGTGACGAACGTCCTTCTCACCGCCCCGGCGCCGCTCTCTGTCGACCGCACCTTCGCCTCGGGCGCCACCAACCGGCTTTCGTTCACCATCCCGAACTCCGCCCCGGCCAGTGGTTCGGTGGACCTGACCGCCGTCGCCACGGATTCCGCGGGAAGGACCGCGACGAACATCCTGAACGTCGCCTGGAGGAAGGTGAACCGGGCGCCGACGCTGGTCGCGGACGTCGAATCCCTCGCAACCGACCGGGTGCGGATCCGCCTGCGCGGCACCGATCCGGACGAGGATCCGGTGTCGTTCCGCGTTGCCGCGTTGCCGACGGGTGCCCGGCTGTTCCAGACCGCGGACGGCATCGTTCCGGGCCAGGAGATCGTCGCGGTTGGGACGACGGTGTCCGACCGTGAAGGCCGGCTCCTGATGGTGGCCCGTCGGACGCAGTTCGGGGCCGCGGCCGCCCGGTTCGTTGCCAACGACGGCGAACTCGATTCGGCGGAAGCCGGGATCGAGACCGCGTTGCGCTCGCCTTCCTGGATTGCCTTGGACGGGCGCCTGTTCGACACCGGCGTCGACGCTGCGGGCGTCCCGGTGTCCGACGGCGTGGCCGACCCGCACTACCGGCTGGTGGTCAATCCGGACGCCGGATCCACCGGGGCGGTGGCCCATGACGGACGGATCTTCCCGATCGTGGCCGGACCGTGGCTGGCGAACTCGGCGGAATCCCGCTGGATCGGGCCGCGTGCCGACACCGCTGGCAGCCCGGCCGGCCTCTACCGTTACGAGACCGAATGGGTCCTCGACGGCGAGGTCGTGGGCGAGACAGCCCGAGTCGCAGGACGCTGGGCGACGGACGACGGCGGCGAGCGCATCCTGGTGAACGGCCGTGACGCCGGAGTTGCGGCGAGCGCGGGCTTCACCGGGTACTCCGACCTGTCCCTGCCCTCCGGGTTCCGGACCGGGACGAACCGCGTCGCGTTTGACGTTTCCAACGGCGGCGGCCAGACGGGTCTCCGCGTGGACTCCCTGACCGGCTTCGCGCTGCGACGTTCCGACTTCGCCGGGAAGGACGAGGACGGCGACGGATTCGACGACGCGCGGGAACTGGTTTCGGGAAGCGATCCAGAGCAGGCGGACGGTCCGGCTTTCGACCTCGACTTCGACGGCCTCGACACCGCGGCGGAAATCGCCGCCGGGACCCGGGTCGACCGGTCCGACACGGACGGCGACGGCCTGCCCGACGGGATCGATCCGGAGCCGACGGTGCCGGAGGGCGCCGAGGGAACGACCCGGCTGACCTTCGACATCGATGGCATCGCCGATTTCCAGGGGATCAACGGCAACTATGGCGACCGTGTGACCGCGCCGGTGATGGATGGCTTCCGCTATGAAGGCGGCGCGCCGTTCACGCCGAACGTCGTCGTGGACTACGGCGAGTCCCAGCCGGCGCTCTGGCGGCTCGGCTACGGCGATCTGAGGAACGTCCTGTTCGAGAACCGCGACTCGACTGCGGTCCTTCAGGTCACCTTGCGCGCCGACCCGGGCTTCGCGGTGTCGCTGCGGTCGTTCCGTCTCGCGGCCTTCACGGCCAACTCCACCAACGATCCTGTTGTGCAGCGCATCGAGGTCCTCGATCCCGCCGGACAGGTCCTCCTCGCCCGGACCAACCTCCCGGTCTCCCGGCTCACGAGCACCGCGGTGGCTTTTCTATCACGCCTTCAGGCCCGTCAGCTCCGCCTCCGCATCGACGCCCGGAACCTCGGCGCACACAACGGCGACATCGCGCTCGACGACCTCGTCTTCGGCCAGGTCGTCCTTCCCGATGTGGCCCCGGTCGTGGACCACACGAACGCGTTGGAACTCGTCGAGGGCGTGGCCGCGACGGTCCCGTTCGTCGTGACCGACGCCGACGGCGACCTCACTTCGGTGCGCGTGGCCGGCGTCGGATTCGACGTGCTCGGCTGGGAGCCGGCGCTGGGGACCACCCTGCCGATCGCGTCTCCGATCGGATCCTTGACGGGCCTGCTTCGCCTCCGTGCGGCCGCCGCGGGTTCCCGCTCGATCACGATCACCGCGACCGATGGCGTCGGCCTCGAGACCGTCCGCAACCTGGCCGTTGAGGTCTTTGGCGACTTCGACCGGGATGGCGTGGCCGACCGCGACGACGCGGACGACGACAACGACGGACTGGCCGATGCGCGGGAGCTGGAACTGGGAACCGACCCGCGTCGGGCCGACTCGGACGGCGACGGGCTGACAGACCTTGTGGAGGTGACCAACGACCGTTCGGATCCGATGTTGGTGGACACCGACGGCGACGGCTCGCCGGACGACCGCGACACCAGCCCGCGTGGATTCAGCCGTCCGCCACGGATCCTTCCGGCGGGTCCCTTCGAGATCGTGCAAGGCGCGGAGACGAACCTCCTGTTCGTGGCCGAGGATCCGGATGCGGACCTGGTCCGTTGGGAAGCCGGATCGACGCCGGGGATCGCGCTCCTGCGTTGGTCCTCCGGCGCCACGAACCTGGTGGTCTCTCCGGCGTCCGCGCGGTCGGAGGTCCCATTGACGCTCCGCTCGGCCGGCACCAATGCGTTCACCATCACGTTGAGGGTCCTCGATGTGGATGGCCTATCCGGTACGAACCTCGTGGAGATCGTCGTGCTGCGGGACCTCGACCGTGACGGGATCCCCGACCGGGACGACGCGGACCGGGACGGCGACGGGCTCACCAACGTCCGCGAGGTGGAACTCGGGACGGATCCGGATCTGCGGGACACGGACTCCGACCGTCTGGACGACGCGGCGGAACTGGTCGCGGGCACCGATCCGCTGCGGCGCGACACCGACGGCGACGGCATCCTCGACGGCAACGATCCGGATCCATTGACCTTCACCGCGGACCTCGACGGCGACGGCATCGCCAACGACCTGGACGACGACCGCGACGGGGACTTCCTGGCCAACGCCGAGGAGGTTCGCATTGGAACCGATCCGGACGCGCGGGACACCGACGGCGACCGCTGGCCGGATGGTGCGGAGGTCGCGATGGGTACCAGTCCGACGGACGCCGCCTCGGTACCCGTCCTCAACGTCCTCGGCGAACCCGTCGCCACGCTGGTCCTGCCGGCCTTCCAGGAAGCCGACGGCTTCACGACGGGACCCTGGTTGGGCGAGCCCGTGGCGACCTTGGTGCTGCCCGGATTCGCCGGTGCCGACACAGCCACGTTTGGACCGTGGATTGGCGAGCCGGTTGCCTCGCTGCTTTTGCCGGGATTGCAGGCGGTGGAAGGGATCGAGTTCGGTCCGTGGATCGGGGAGCCGGTGGCGACCGTCCTGTTGCCGGGCCTCTCACCGGTTGCCGGAATCGAGTTTGGTCCCTGGGTTGGCGAACCGTTGGCGACGTTGGTGTTGCCTGCGGCCGTGCTCGCGAATGGTGCCGAGTTCGGTCCGTTCATCGGCGAGCCGGTGGCGACCGTGCGCTTCCTGGGTGAAGGCGAGTCGGCCCCGGGGTCTGTCGGCAATGCGCCCGGTGGCGGCGCGCTCTCCGGCTCCGGCCCCACAGACGGCGGTACCTCCGTCCTCCGGGTGCGTCTGCTGGCGCTCGAAAACTCGGCACCCATCCAACCGCGCTCGCTCGATCTGGCTCCGGCTCCGGTCACCTGGTCCGTCCTGCTGGAATGGACCTCGGAGCCGGGTGCCCGACACGTGCTGGAGAGCAGCACCGACCTTTCCGCCTGGACCGCCGTGGAGGCGGAGGCCGTCGAGACCGTCGACGGCAAGTCCCGGGCCCGTTGCCGACTGATCCACCCCGAGGCCGCATTCTACCGCGTCCGCCGCATTCCATGAACCTCCTCCGTCCCCTTTCCAGATCCAGCGCCCACATCCGTTCCACACAGTCCATGAACACGATCAGCTCCATCCTGAATCGCCGCCCCGGTGTCCTCCTCGGTGCGCTGGCGGGCCTCCTCCTGACGTCCCTCGGCGCGGCGCGCCTGGCGGCGCAGGGCTTCAACGCCGGCAGCAACGGCTCGCTCGGCGACGTCGTCCTCGCCGCGAGCACCAACATCGCGTTGCCGCCCGACGGCGTGCTCCATTTCGCGTCCCTGCGGGTCGAGAGCGGCGTCACCGTGACCTTCACCCGCAATGCCCGGAACACGCCCGTGTACATCCTGTCGCAGGGCGACGTGGTGGTGAACGGGTCGATCAACGTCAGCGGCTCCCGACGGACCGCGAACACCGGCGGAGTCGGCGGGCCGGGCGGTTTCGACGGCGGGAATCCGGGCTTCGGTGCCGAGACGCCTCCGGGCAACGGCTACGGACCCGGGGGTGGCGAAGGAGGCACCGAAGGATGTTGCGAATCCCCGAGGGTCGCGGGCGGCGGTGGCTTCGGCACCCGGCGCGCCGACCCGAACTCAGGGCCAACCTACGGCAATCCATTCCTGCTTCCGATGATCGGCGGCTCCGGCGGCGGTGGCGGTACGGGGGCCTTGGGCGGTGGCGGCGGCGGTGGCGGCGCGGTTCTGGTGGCGGCGAACACCCGGATCGTGGTGTCGGGTTCCATCGTCGCCAACGGGGCCTCACAGGGCGACGGATTCATCAACTCGGGAAGCGGTGGTGCGATCCGTCTGGTGTCCATGGTGGTCGAGGGCAGCGGTTCCCTCTCGGTGGACGACGGCGGGAATGCCGGCCACGGCCGCATCCGCATCGATTCCATCGACCGCTCCCAGCTGCGACTCAACTTCAACGGCCACCCCAATTCCATCGGCTCCAACCTGCTCGTCTTCCCGCCGGTCCAGCCGACGCTCTCGCTCACCGAAGTTGCCGGGTCCGTGATTCCGGAAGGCACGATTCCGGGCACGATCTTCCTGCCGTTCGGATCGACCACGAACCGCACGGTGAAGCTCCGCGCGAAGGACTTCGGCCGCTCCGTGAACGTGCGCGTCACCCTGACCCCGGACTCCGGCGCCAAGAGCGTCTTCGACACCACCATCGACAACTCCACCGTGAACCCGGCGGAGAAGACCGTGGACGTCGTGGTGCCGGTGAACACGAAGGTGACCGTCCATTGCTGGACGCTCTGATGTACAAGCAGGGCTGAGCCTCCAGCCGTTCCCCGATCCCGGGATTCCCAACCGTTCCCGACGGATTCCCGGCAGACGTCGCGCTACCAACGGCTGCGGAGAACCTTCGATCACGGGTGACAAGCCAGGTTTGTCGACATCGTCGGGATTCCCTGATCGGGGACGACTCAGCGGGGCGAAGACCGACCTCACGCGGTAGCGCTAAGTCGCCAGACGGGGCATGGGATCCGGAATCGGGAGCGCGATCACCGCTTGGGTTGCGGTTCCGCCCCGGAAATCGGCAAACGCCGTGCCCGCCGTTCAGTATCCGTCCGGGGCGTCCATCCTGTCGGCCGGATTGACCAGAGGAAGGCGGGTGAAGCGCTGCAGGTGCTTCACGTTAATGCTGACAACCTGGCCGGCGTGGATCCGCAGTGCGACCGCACAGTGCAGCGCATCGTAGACCGCCGCACCCTGGGCGCCGCTGCCGAGGGCCTCGGAGTAGTCTGCCGGATGGAGTTCAACCCATTGCATGCCTTCGATGCCCTCCAGGAGACTGGCGGCGGCCGCGGGTGGAATCCGATAGCGACCGGTCATCGTGTTGTAGGTCTCCAGCTTGGCGTGCAGATCCGCCACGATGTTCTCGCGGTTAACCCATGGGTAACAAACGGCATGATGTTCATGCTGGGGCACCAAGCCGGCCACGATCACGTTGGAGTCGAGGAAGGCGGTCACTCGGGCTCCATCATGTGCCGGATGCGGTCTTCCCTGGCCTGGTTGACCGCCTCCACCGCATCGATGTCGGGTATCGGCCCGTCCCAGACCAGTATCCGGCCCTTTCGAACCACGCTGCCCTTTCCGAAGTGCTCAGGGTCCGGTGAGGCCAGGCGCTTGATGAGAACACCCCCTTCGGTCTTCTCGACGGCAAAGGAGTCGCCTGGGGAGAAACCAAGGCTCTCCGGGAAGGTGATCCGACGCCGGTCATCCATGATTAGCGGAGCCATGGAATCGGTTTTAGCCCATCGTGCAGCGACCGGCAAGCGGTGGGGCGCCTCCGGGGCCCTTCGCCGGCAAGGTACCGGCAACCGACGGACACTCGTTCTGCCTCCTGGCTTCGGAATGGAGGAGGGAATGGTGTCTGGTGGCAGATGCCAGTCGAAATGAATGCTGAGTGTGGACCGCGGATTGGAAAGGGCAGCCACATCCATGGACGATGGCCCTCGGACCCTGGACAAACCGTTTCCCATTTGTGGTCCGGTCGTTCGGTAGCAGGATGACGCGGTGACGATCGAGCTGATCAACACCGGTTCCGAACTGATGCTGGGACGGGTGCTCAACACCCACCAGCAGTGGCTCTGCACGCGCTTCGCCGACCTCGGTCGCGCGGTGACGCGTCAGGTCGCGGTTCCTGACGGTGCGGCGGACATCGAGAACGCGGTTCGGGAGGGTTTGTCCCGTGCCGACCTCGTCGTCACCACCGGCGGTCTCGGACCGACCTGTGACGACATCACGCGTGAGCGGATCGCCGGCATGCTGGGGCTTTCCTTGCACCATGATCCCGCGGTCGAGGCGCAGATCCGATCGTACTT
>CAMASJ010000243.1 GCA_945860685.1 Akkermansia muciniphila | reverse complement strand
CCAAGAGCCGAGGCATCGAGATCGGGAGCTATTCCCTGCTCGCCTCGCGGGCCATCGGAGGCGGCCACGACGTGGTGATGCCTCCGGGCCTGAAGCCGGCCTTCGGCAACTCCCCGTGCCTCCTGAGCCGGTGGGGAACGAACTACTTCCGACGCCTGTACGAGTTCCATCGGCAGAGCGGATTCACGCTGTTGGAACACGACGGTTCCTATCCGGGCGACCCCTGCGCCGCCACCCACCATCCCGGACACGCGGGACTCGGCGACTCGCGCTGGAACCAATGGCGCGACATCTCGGAGTTCTACAAATGGTGCCGCGCCGAGGGATTCTACCTCAACGTGCCCGACCACTACTTCCTTTCCGGCTCCACGAAATCCGGGATGGGCTACCGGGAGGTCAACTGGTCCCTGCCCCGGGCCCAGCAGGTGATCCACACCCGCCAGAACATCTACGACGGCACCTGGCAGAAGCTTCCCAGCATGGGCTGGATGTTCGTGCCGTTGACCGAGTACCAAGGCGGCGGCGCGGCGGCCACGATCGAGCCGTTGTCCGAGCATCTCGACCACTACGCGGCCATGATTGAGAGCAACCTGGCCCTGGGGGTTCAGGCCTGTTACCGCGGACCGCGGCTCTACGACACCGACCGGACGAAGGCCATGGTCCAATCGAAGGTGGTGTGGTTCAAGGCGCACCGGGACATCCTGGAAAGCGACCTGATCCACGGCCGCCGCGCCGATGCGCGGGACCTCGACTGGATGCTGCACGTGAATCCGCGGTTGAAGTCCAAGGGCCTGCTGGCGGTGTTCAACCCGCTCGACCAACCGGTCACGCGCACACTCCGGGTGAACCTCTACTACACCGGCCTGAAGGACACCGCCCGCCTGCGCGAGCGGGACGGCCGCGCGAATCGCCTGAAGCTTTCCCGCGACCACACCGTGGAGATCCCGGTCACCGTCCCCGCCCAGGGGATGAACTGGTTCACGGTGGAGTAGGATGCGGAAGGAGGCTCCACAACCAAGGGTGCCAAGGGTGCAATGAAGGAAGACGCATACGGATCTGAACGTGTGCAGAAGACCTCGGCCATGACCTGTACCCAATCATCGGGACCCGGAATCGTTGAGCGTCGTCGCTCCGCACTGCCCGATAGCATCCCGGTTCACGGCGCCGGCTTGCGGGGCGGGGCGAACTTCTCCTGGAGCATCCGGAGCGTGTAGGCGTTGCCCCGGCCGAAGAAGGCCCGCATCCGGACCGATTCGGGTTCGTCGGTGAAGCCAAGGCCCACGATGCGCATCCGCGTGCGGTTCTCCGCCGCCGGCTCGAAGTGGATCACGGTCCACATCGACTTCACCGCCTCGGGAAACGGGAAGCCGGTCGGGGCCTGGTCCACCCGGATGGACAGCATCCGCTCCGGTTCGAAGGACAGGATGCGGTTCACGATGGTGTTCGTGTCGCCCAAAACGCCGTCGGACCGGTAGTTGGCCCGCATCTTCCCATCGAGCCGCAGGTCGATGTCCGCCAGCGGGGCCATCCACGAACGCAGCCCGGCGGTCGTGGTAAACGCCTCCCACACCGACTTCACCGGCGCTTCGATCAGGCCTTCCGTCACCAGCGGTTCCGCCGCCTGCGATCTTGGAACCGCCGCGGAACCAAGGAACGCCATGGCCAGAAGGAGACCCACAACGACGAAGAAGCGGGAGGTGGGGAAGCCTCGTTCGGACGGAATGGCCTTCATGGACCCAGCCTGCGGTGCGCCCGGGGAAAGTTCAATCGGAGCAGAGGCCGACATGGCGAACCAGGAGGCCGACCGACGGCTTCGCTCCGATTCAGAAGGTCCAGCGGTACTTCAATCCCAGGCTGAATCCGCTCTCCTCCTGTTGAAACGGAAGGCGGACCGCCTCGTAGGTGGCGTCGGGGCGGAAGATTCCCAGACCGGTGTTCCGCTTGAGCCGCGGATCCACCCAACGTTCGAGGAATTCATCCCAGACGGTGGCTCCCCGGAAACCGGAGTCCAGCCCCTGAAGGGCAGGTCGTCCGACCAACTCGTCCACATGCAGGCTTCCCCGTTGCACCCGGGCGAAGAAGTCACGCTCCGCTTCGGTCATCTCCCGGGCATCCGGGGTCCTGAGTCCGGTCGATCCCAGGTCTCCCGACGGGATCGGCAAGGCATAGCGGACCTGGAGTTCGGCCGGCAGCGGCGGGGGGATCATCGCGGCGGGATCGATCGGTCCGGAAGGCGCCGGAGGCTTCGGGACCACCACTGTTGAACCGGTCGAATCCGGCGACACCGAACGCGGTGCCGGCTTTGGCCAGAACACGGCGACGGCGGTCAGGACACCGGCCACCAAGAGACCGGAAACACTTCGTTGAACCGGGGAAGCCACGTGAGATCGAGGGAATCCTCCTGCGTCGCCGACTGCTCTGCCAGACTGAAACCGATCCGAAGCACCCCGGCGTCCGCATAGGCCAAATCGTCCCCCGAATCACCGCCATCGCCAGGCAGCATCTTCAGGAATCCGTGAAATCCGTGTCTCCCCTCTCCGCGGGTTGGCGGATTCGCGGCCGAGCAGGAGTCCCCTCCACATCCAACCCGGTTCCATCCCGTTTCGGCTCGGATTCATCCCGTCGAAGACCGGTTTCATCTCAGGCCGAAGGCGCCGCGCCGGGGAATCCGTAATGTGTGGCCATCGACCGAACGCGGAATGCGGGAGGTTGAACGAAACGAAACCGAAACGTCCGGAACACACACAAAGGAATCCCATGAAGAACATCACCCAGCTCGCCCTGACCGCCATCGCCACCCTCGCCCTCGGCACCGCCGTGTTGGCCGAAGCCGCTCCCGAAGGCGGCAAGGGCGGACGCGGACGCGGCGGTCGCCCGGGCGGCCCGCCGTCCCCGGACCGAATCGTCGCCCAGTACGGCCAGATCGCGTCCTACGACACCAACAAGGACGGCAAGCTCGACGACACCGAGAAGAAGGCCATCGCCGATGCCATCGCCGCCGGCACCCTGAAGGCTCCGGCCGGCCGTCCCGGCCCCGAGGGTGCGGCTCCCGACGCCGGCATGGTCGCCGAGCGCATGACCCGCATGTACGCGAAGATCGCCGCGTTCGACACCAACCACGACGGCGCCCTCGACGACACCGAGGTGGCGGCCCTCAAGACCGCGATGGAGAACGGCGAGCTGAAGCCCGAGGGCGGACGCGGCCGGGGTCCGCGCGGTGGCGAAGGTGACGGGGAGGGCAAGGGCGAAGGCCGCGGTCCGAAGGGCCGCAAGGGCCACGGCGCCCCGCAGGCCTGAGGTCTGAACCCCGACATCGGATGAACGAAACCGCCGGTCCGGCCTCCCGGACCGGCGGACTTGTTTCTCCCCACCGACAGCCCGCCCCTCCATGCTCCTCCACATGAACGCCGAAGCCGAAGCCGCTCCCGGACCGATGTCCCGGCGTCCGGCCTTGGTCCTGATCTTCGGCACCTGGACCGCCCTCGTGGTCCTGTTCACCGCGCAGTCGGTGCTACTCGGCGCCGCGTCGTGGGAGGAGGCCCTCCGGTTCTCCCTCCGGCTGGTGTTGCCGTGGATCGTCTTCGCCCCGGCGGCCGTGCTGCTTGCGTTCCGGCTGCCGTTGGACGGTTCCCATTGGCGCCGGAACCTGCTCGTCCACCTCCTGATGGCCGCGGCCGTCGCCGGAACCGCCCAGGAACTCTCCGGACCCGGCGGACGGGAAGGCGGCCAACGCGGGGGGCGCTTTGCGCGTGAAGCGTTCACCGCCCAGCAACCGCCGCCGCCCGGACTCGAGGGCCGACCCGGACCGCCGATGCCGCGCCGCAGTCCCGACCGTCCCCGCACCGGCCGCGCGCTGCTCGACCTGCTCGTGTACGCCGTCGTGGTCACCGCCAGCCAGGCCATCACCTGGTCCCGACGCGCGCACGAACGCGAACGCCGGGCCCTCGCCGCCGAGGCGGGATTGGCCCGGGCGCGCCTGACATCCCTGCAATCGCAGCTGAACCCGCACTTCCTCTTCAACGCCCTGAACGGCCTGTCGACGCTGATCCACACCGACCCGGCCGCGGCGGACGCCTTGGTCGGCCAGCTCGGGGACCTGCTCCGGGCCTCGCTCGACACCGCCGCCGAACCGGAGGTGCCGCTGCGTCGGGAGTTGGCGCACCTGGAGAGCTACATCGCCATCGAGCGGACCCGCTTCGGCGCACGGCTGCGCTTCGAGACCGAGGTCGATCCGGCCGCGTTGGACGGGCTCGTCCCGACCTTCCTGCTCCAGCCGCTGGTGGAGAACGCGGTGAAGCACGGCGTGGAACCCGTGCGGGCGGGCGGAACCGTCCGGGTCGTGGCCCGGCGCGACGGGGAGATCCTGCGCATCGAGGTCCGCGACACCGGTGCCGGGCTCCGTCCCGACGCGGCTTCGAAAGGCCACGGCATCGGCCTCGCGAACACGCGTTCGCGCCTGGCCCAGCTCTATCCGGGGTTGCACCGCTTCGAGCTGTCCGGCGCTCCCGGCGAGGGATGCACCGCGCGCATCGACCTGCCGTTCCATTCCCGCCCGCTTCCGTCCGCCGCAGCCACCACCCCGAACGACGTCGAATGAGGATCCGCGCCCTGCTCGTCGACGACGAACCGCTCGCCCGACAACGTCTCCGGCACCTCGCCGGATCCGAGTCGGACCTCGAGGTGGTCGGGGAATGCGCCGACGGACTCGAGGCCGTGGAGGCGATCGGCCGCGACGTGCCGGACGTGGTGTTCCTCGACGTGCAGATGCCCGAGGTCGACGGCTTCGGGGTGTTGGAGCGTCTTCCAAGGAACCGGCTTCCGCTGGTGGTCTTCACCACCGCCTACGACCAGCACGCCGTGCGCGCCTTCGAGGCCCACGCTTTGGACTACCTGCTCAAGCCGATCCAGCCCGCGCGTTTCAAGGCGGCCGTTCAACGGGTCCGGGAACGCCTGCTCGAACGCCAGGCCGGCGAGACCGCTCGCGGCCTGATCGACCTGCTCGCCGCCCGGCAGTCCCCGACGGCGGCATCCGTCCCGCCGGCCTCGCCCGCCGACGCGGCAACGCCCGCTACCGGTCATCCGCACCTCACCCGGCTCACCATCCGCACCCAGGACAAGGTGGTCGTGGTGAAGACGGCCGACATCCAGTCCATCGAGTCGGCCGGCAACTACGTCGCCGTCCACGTCGGCAAGGAGAGCCACATCCTCCGCGAGACGCTGAGCGCCCTGGAGACGCAGCTGGATCCGGAGAAGTTCCTCCGCATCAGCCGCGCGGCCATCGTGAACCTCGACCACGTGCGCGAGCTCCAGCCGATGTTCAAGGGCGAGCACACCGTGGTGCTCTCCAACGGCCAGAAGCTCCCGATGACACGCGGCCTGCGCGAAGTGGAGCAGGCGCTGAAGTACGGTTGAGGGTTGGGGACGTTGAAGCGTTGAACGGTTGAACGGTTAAAGGGTGGAAGCGGGAATCGACGACGGGCGACGGACAACGAACAAATCACGAACCCCTCCGTGCCCTCCGTGCCCTCCGTGTCTCCGTGGCCAATCCCTGCTCCCGACTTCCCGATGGAGGGTCCTGCGCTTCCTTGGTCTGATGGACGGCCATGAACCGGGTGGACCGCCTGTTGGCGATCATCCTGCACCTGCAGTCCCGACGCGTGGTCACCGCGGAGGAACTCGCCGGACATTTCGAACTGAGCGTCCGGACCGTCTACCGGGACCTGAACGCACTCGGGGAGGCCGGCGTGCCGATCGTGGCCGAGGCCGGGGTCGGATACAGCCTGCTGCGGGGCTACCATCTCCCGCCGGTCATGTTCACCCCGGCCAAGGCGGCGGCCCTCGCCACCGGGGGCGTCCTGGTGGCGGAGATGACCGACGCCTCCGTCTCCGGCTCCATGCAGTCGGCGTTGCGGAAGATCCGGGCGGTGCTGCCCCGGGACGAACAGGACCGCATCGAACGGATCGGCAGCGGAACCCTGCTGCTCGAGCCCCGGCCCAAGACGCCCGCAGCGCCGCATCGGGTGCCGTTGATGGACATCCAGGACGCCCTCGCACGGCGACGCGTAGTGCGGTTGGCCTATCGTGCCGGCGCCTCCGGCGAACACACCCAAAGGGACGTGGAACCGCTGGGACTCGCCCACTACCTGCAGCATTGGCATCTCATCGCCTGGTGCCGGCTGCGCCGCGATTTCCGGGACTTCCGCCTCGACCGGATCCAGTCGGCGACGGCGCTGTCCGAGACCTTCGCTCCGCGGGAGGACTTCGATCTCCAAGACCACGTCCTGCGGATGGAGGATTGTGAGCCCGGGGTTGCCATCCGGATCCGCATCGGCGAGCGCGGCGCCAACCGGGTTCGCCGCGAGTGGTCACTCGGGCTGGTGTCCGAGGAACCGACTCCCGACGGCGTGGTGTTCACGCTCACGGCCGGCCGCCTTGAATGGTTCGTGAACTGGCTCCTGTCGTTCGGGCCCTGGGTCACCGTGCTGGATCCGCCGGAATTGCGGGACCGCATCGTCGTCGCCGCCCACGCCGCCGCCGTCCATCACGGAGCGCCTCCGAAAGCCTCCTGACATAGGGTTGTCAGGTCCGTCCTCCACAGTCTTCCCATCGACCGCCCTGCAGTCCGTGCAGGACCGGACGAACCGTCGGAAACAAGACCCCAAAGCAGCACTCCTTGAACAAGAACAACGCCGTCAACTGGTTCGAAATCATCGTCACCGACTTCGACCGTGCGAAGAAGTTCTACGAATCCATCCTGGCCACTCCCTTGAACGAGCAGGCCAACCCGATGGGCCGCATGGCCATGTTCCCCTTCGACATGGAGAAGGGCGTGGGCGGTGCGATCACCCAAATGGAGGGCTTCTCCTCCGGGGCCGGAGGCACGGTGGTGTACCTGAATGTCGAGGGCGACCTGGACGGCGTCATCGCCCGTACCCCCGCCGCGGGCGGCCGGATCCTGCGCCCGAAGTTACCCATCGGTCCGTGGGGATCCATCGCCATCCTACAGGACACGGAAGGCAACGCCTT
>CAMASJ010000242.1 GCA_945860685.1 Akkermansia muciniphila | reverse complement strand
CACGCTGGAGGTCGGGACCCGCTACCGGTTCGACGTCCAGTACACGGCGTCCGACCGGACGTTGAGGCTACACATGAAGACCGGCAGCGAACCCGGCCCTTCCCTGGACAGCATCGTGCTGCCGCCGGAGTTCACCGGGTTCTCCGTCGACGCCTTCGCGATCTGCAGCTACTCGGCGCAGGGCCAGCACCCGCTTTTCGGAGGTTCGGTCTTTGCCCGTGCCGTGATCGACAACGTGCAGATCACCGTCCCCACCCCGCCGGTGGAACTGATCCGGATCGACGGCAAGCAGGTCTCCTTCCGGGCTTCAAAGGGTTGGCGGTACCATTTGGAGGCCTCCGGGGATCTCCAGAATTGGAGCGTGGTCGACACCGCGGAACCCACGGAGGACGGAGTGGTCCGCATGTCCGACCTGCGGGATGCCGTGTTCCGAGAACAGTTCTACCGCATTCGCGCGGTTCGGCCATGAGCCGCGGGAACCGCGAGGCCTTCCGGCAGGCCTTCACCTTGGTCGAACTCCTGGTGGTGGTCGCCGTCATCGGGATCGTCGCGGGCCTTCTTCTGCCGACGCTGGGGAGCACACGGCAGGCGGCCGATGGGAGCCGATGCACGTCCAACCTGCGTCAACTCATCCTGGCGGCCCAGATCTACTGGGACGACCACGGGGGTCGCGCCTTTCCCGAACGCGGCGCCAGGACCAATGGCGGATGGAACTACTGGTTCGGATGGCTGGCGGATGGACACGAGGGTCGCCGCGAGTTCGATCCGACCTGCGGTGCGCTGTGGCCGCACCTGCGCCAACAGTCGATCGGCGTGTGTCCTGCCCTCGACCGCTCGTCGACCCAATTCAAGTCCAAGGCCTCCGGCGCCGCCTACGGCTATGGCTACAACCTGCTCGTGGGCACCCGTTCGGAATCCGGCATCCGCATCCCAGAGGTCCGGAGCCCCTCCGACCTCGCCGTCTTCGCGGACTGTGCCCAAGTCAACGACTTCCAGCCCCCGGCTTCGCCTGCGAACCCCATGCTGGAGGAGTTCTACTACTTCGACCTGCTGACGCCCTCGGTCCATTTCCGCCATCGGAAACGAAGCATCGCCGCGTTCGCCGACGGACACGTGGTGCCGCAGCGTCCCCAGGAGGGTTCAACCGACACCCGGCTTACGGGACAACTCGTCGGTCGCCTGCCTGAGGACCGCGTCCGTCCCTGACTCCCAGACGCGGATCCTTTCGAGCCCGGATCGACCGCCGGCCGGGAATCCAGAAAAAGTTCTCCACATTCCGCCGGGCGGAAATGGTCAACATCTTCCCGGGGATACCCCTTCCCCGGCTTTGCCCCGACGGGGAGATTGCGCGCGTGCAAGACCTCCCCGAAGGCATCGGCGGTGCCGATTCCGGAACCAAGCCGGACTTCAAGCGTTCCAAGCGGAACCGCTCCGCGGTGGACATCTCGAAGCTGGACCGTCTTCCGCCCCACTCGGTGGAGGCGGAACAGGGAGTGCTCGGCTGCGTGCTGCTGTCGCCGAACGAATGCATGGGTCTCTGCATCGAGAAGTTCAAGTCAGGCGCCGAGACCTTCTATGACCTCCGCCATCAGGCCATCTACCAGCTGCTGGCCGACATGTACGACAAGAAGGACGCAATCGACCTGATCACTGTCCAGCAGAAGCTCAAGGACACCAACCAGCTCGAGGGCGTCGGCGGGCTGGCCTATCTCAGCGGGCTGCAGGACGCCGTGCCCAGCGCCGCCAACCTCTCGTACTACATCGACATCGTCCGGGAGAAACACGTCCTGCGCCGTATGCTGAGCGCCTGCACCGGCGTGGTCTCCAGAGTCTACGAACACGAAGGCGAGGTGGACAGCCTGCTCGACGAGGTCGAACGGGACATCCTGAGGATCAGCGAGGACCGCGAGACTTCCACGATCCGACCGATGAAGGACCTCGTGCGCGGGGCGATCGACATGATCCAGGAGTTCCACCAGCGGGCCGGCGGCCTGACGGGACTCCCGACCGGGTTCGCCGACTTCGACAAGATGACGAGCGGCATGCACGGAGGGGAAATGATCGTCATCGCGGCACGTCCCTCGATGGGCAAGACCTCCTTGGTCATGAACATCGCCGAGCACATCGTCATCAACGAGAAGCAGCCGGTTGGCGTGTTCAGCCTCGAGATGACCTCGGAGTCGCTGGTCATGCGTATGCTCTGTTCCCTGGCAAGGGTGAACGGGCGGTCCATCCGCGAGGGCTTCATGGCCGAGCAGGACTTCAAGAAGCTGACCGGCGCGGCCGCCAAGATGGCGAAGTCGCCGCTGTTCATCGACGACACCCCAGGCCTTTCGATCCTCCAACTCCGCGCACGCGCGCGCCGGATGTGGCAGCAGCATGGCATCAAGCTGTTCATCATCGACTACCTCCAGTTGATGCACTCGACCTCCAAGAAGGCGCAGGACAATCGCCAACAGGAGATCTCCGACATCTCGAACGGGGTGAAGTCGCTGGCCAAGGAATTGAACGTCCCCGTGATCGTCCTGTCCCAGCTCAACCGTGAACTGGAGAAGGACAAGAACCGGAAGCCGCGTCTGTCGGACCTCCGCGAATCCGGTGCGATTGAGCAGGACGCCGACCTGGTCGGCCTTCTCTACAAGCCCGCCGAGGAGGAGGAAGACGTGTCGGAAGCCCGCCAGCCTGTGGAATCCCATCCCGTGAACCTCCTGATCGCGAAGCAGCGCAACGGCCCGACCGGCGACGTCCGACTGACCTTCTTTAAGAGCTTCACACGGTTCGAGTCTGCGGCGAAGGTCGATGCCGAAGACTGAATCGCTGATGAAACTGTTTCCTCGCCGCTGGCTTAGGCTCTGCGCCGTCCTCGTCGCCTGCCTCCAACTGGCCGCCGCCGAAGAAGGTCCCGTGATCCGGAAGATCGTCATCAAGCATGTCGGTCCGCCTGCCGTCAGCGAGGAGCTGATTCGGGCCAACATCCGGGTGAAGGAGGGGGAGGCGTACAGCCGGGTGTCGATCGACGACGACATCAAGAACCTCTACGGCACGCTCTTCTTCTACAACATCCGCGTGACCGAGGACGTAACGGCGACCGAAACGGGTCCCGGCGGCGTCAAGATCCCGAGGGAGTACACGCTGACCTACGTGGTCCAGGGAAAGCCGGTGATCACGGAAATCCGGTTCTCGGGGAACAAGAAGTACTCGACCTCGCGGTTGCGTCGGAAGCTGACCTCCAAGACCGGCGAGCCGATGGACGAGCGCCGGCTCTTCAACGACACGCAGGAGATCTTGAAGATGTACCAGAAGGCCGGTCTTCAGAAGACCACCATCGAGTACAAGCCCAGCATCAACGAGGCGCTCGGCCGGGGCATCGTCACCTTCGAGATCTCTGAGGCCCCGCGGGTGAAGATCAAGGACGTTGTCTTCGACGACGCCCAGGCCTTCAAGCAGCGGAAGCTGCGGCGCGCGATCAAGACCCGCCGTTGGTGGATCTTCTCCTGGATCACCGGGTCCGGCCGCTTCAAGGACGACGTCTTCGAGGAGGACAAGGAGAAGCTCCGCGAGTTCTACGCGGACAAGGGCTACATCGACATGGAGCTCAAGGAGCCCGTGTTCGTCTATCCGAAGACCAACAACCTGATCCTGCACCTGCCGGTGGTCGAGGGTCCCCAGTACCGGGTCGGCTCGGTCGAGTTCAAGGGCAACGAGCTCTTCCCGCGCGAGCAGATCGTCCAGAACCTCACCTCGAAGGACGGCGAGAAGACGAAGCGGGGCCTGCAGCTGCGTCCCGGAGAGGTGTTCTCGCCGACGCGTCTCGGCAAGGACACCGAGGCGATCCAGGATTTCTACGGTGCGCGCGGCTACATCGACGCGCGGGTCCGACCCGAGCGGATCGCGAACATCGACAAAGGCTCGCTCGACCTCCGTTACAACGTCGAGGAGGGCGACAAGTTCTACGTCGAGAAGATCGAGATCCAAGGCAACACCAAGACCAAGGACAAGGTCATCCGCCGCGAGTTGGCGATCACGCCCGGCGAGACCTTTGACATGATCCGGGTGAAGGTCTCGAAGAGCCGGCTCGAACAGATGCAGTTCTTCGAGAAGGTCGAGACGAAGGAAGAGGGCACCGACGTCCCGAACCGGAAGAATCTGGTGATCTCCGTCGAGGAGAAGAACACCGGCAACGTCGCCGTCGGAGCGGGATTCAGCTCGGTCGACTCCCTGGTCGGCTTCGTGGAGATCAGCCAGGGCAACTTCGACATCGGCAACCCGCCCTACTTCACCGGAGCGGGGCAGAAGGCCCGACTCCGCGCCCAGGTGGGATCCAGACGACAGGACTACGTGTTCACCTTCGTGGAGCCGTGGTTCCTCGGCAAGCGGCTCTCGCTCAGCACAGACCTCTACCACCGTGACCTGAACTTCCTGTCGGACAACTTCAACCAGCGCCAGACCGGCGCGCGGATCGGCCTGAGCCGGCAGCTCCCGATGAGCCTCATCGGTAACATCAGCTACACGATCGAGAGCATCGGGATCCGGTTCTCGGACTCCTACCGGGCCCAGCAACAGGCCGTGGGCAGCGCGATCCTCGCCGAGGAAGGCACCCGACTGGTATCACGCGTGGGCAGTTCTCTGGCTCACGACACCCGGAACAACTTCCTTCTGCCGACCCGGGGACACCGCGCCGAGCTGCTTGGGGAGCTGGCGGGCGGTCCGTTCGGCGGCGACTCCGACTTCTACAAGCTGGAAGCCCGGATCGCGCAATATTGGAGCCCGGGACGCCTGCTGAGGGATGAGGGGACGGCGAAGGAGATCCTGGACACCCATACGCTCGAGCTGGCCGGACGCATCGGTGTGGTCGAGGCCTATGGCGACTCGAGCCGTGTCCCCCTGTTCGACCGGTACTACTTGGGCGGTCTCTACAACCTGCGCGGATCCAGGTTCCGCGCCGTGGGTCCCCGGGAGTTCTACTCCGGTGAGCCCCTGGGCGGTGGGACCTACTGGTTCGGATCCGCGGAGTATACGATCCCGATCATTGAACGCCTGCGCTTCGCCCTGTTCTACGACATCGGCATGGTTTACCCGGAAGCCTACAGTTTCGATCCCACCAGTTCCGGTGTGGATGCGATCGGCAATCCGTTGGTCCGTGGCAACACCGGCCTCTATAACGACAACTGGGGCATCGGCATTCGCCTGAACCTCCCCATCGGCCCGCTGCGGCTCGACTACGGCATTCCCATCAACCACGATCCCGACTCCGGGGGTTCAGGCCGATTCCAATTTGGCGTTGGCTGGACCCGCGATTTCTGACATTCATTTCCCGACCGTTCTCCCAAACGAAGCATGAAACGACCTGTGAAGTTCCTCGCCGCCGCGATCACCGCGGCTCTCCTCTCCATGCCGGCCAATGCCCAGGGCAAAGTCGGAGTGATCGACCTGCAGAAGGTGTTCGACAACTTCTGGCGCACCAAGCAGGCCGACGTGCAGATCAAGGATCGTCTCTCCGAGTTCGAGAAACTCGGGGCCACGATGTTCGAGGACTACAAGAAGGCGAACGAGGAGTTCAGCAAGCAGATGGAGGCCGCCAACGACCCCGCGCTTTCCAACGAGGAGAAGGACAAGCGCCGCAAGGACCTCGAGAAGAAGCGCAAGGACATCCTCGAGATGGAGAACAACCTGAAGCAGTTCCAGCAGAACAGCCAGAAGTCGTTGATGGAGCAGAAATTCCGCGTGCGCGAATCGATCCTCCGCGAGGTCCGCGGCGTGATTGAGGAGAAGGCCAAGGCCGGCGGTTTCAACATGGTCATGGATACCGCAGCGCTTTCCGCCAATCAGACCCCGATCCTCCTCTACAGCACCCTTTCGGGATCGGAGAACGATCTTTCCGAGGCCGTTGCCAAGCAGTTGGCCGCTTCGGCCCCGCCCGATGCGCCGAAGGCGGATGCTCCCAAGACCGAGGAGAAGAAGTAGTCTCCCAGCCAGTTTGAAGGGGGCGCGGCATTGGCCGCGCCCCTTTTCATTTTACAAACTGCCGCACTTTCCCGCCATGACCACCGCCGTGATCGTCGCCGCCGGGCGCGGAACCCGTATGGGCCCGGGCATCGACAAGCTCTTCCTCGAAATCGCAGGCCGCACCGTCGTCGGCCACACCTGGAAGCGCTTCGACGGGCATCCGGAGATCGACCATGTCGTTCTCGTCGTTCGGAAGGGCTCCGAACCGGCATTCCATGAGATTGGTGTGACCCTGGAACTCACCAAACCCTGGTCCCTGGTCACCGGCGGGGCCGAAAGGCAGGACTCGGTGTGGAACGGAGTCCAAGCGGCCCCTGCTGGCACCCGCTGGGTCGCCGTTCAGGACGGTGCCAGGCCCTGCACCAGTAAAGATACGATCTCCCGATGCCTGGCGGATGCCCGCCGCGCCGGAGCCTCCGTGGCCGCACAGCGGATGGTCGACACCATCAAGGAGTCGACTCCCGAAGGCAGGATGATCGGACAACACCTCGACCGTTCCCGGCTTTGGAGCGTACAGACTCCCCAATGCTTCGCCTTGGACGTTCTGGTTCCATCCCTCGAGAAGGTGCGGAACGAGGGGGTCTTGGTCACCGACGACACGGCGGCTTGTGGACTTGCCGGACACCCGGTGGTCCTTACCGAGTGTCCGGATCCCAATCCCAAGGTGACCAGTTCGGCGGACCTCCCGCTCGTGGCCCATTGGCTCACCCCTCCCCCCGAACCGCTTCCTTGACTCCGCGGGGCGCGACCGACAAGTTGTCCCGCTCGTTCGCGCCCCGCCTTCCCCGCGGTCAACGCACCTATGTCCAAGACGAAAGAGAAGAAGCCCGTCGCCAAGGCCGCCCTGAAGAAGCCGACCCCTCCCGCAGCCACCGCACCGGCCTCGACGCATTCCGCGTCGAAGGGCGGACGCCCCGAGCGTCCCGCCAAAAAGCCGGCCGCGGACGCCAACCCTGCGGAGATCGTCGTGCCCAAGGAACCGGTCGAACTCACCGGGCCCAGCCCAGCCCAACTCGCACAGATCGCTTCCGGGGAG
>CAMASJ010000241.1 GCA_945860685.1 Akkermansia muciniphila | reverse complement strand
GTCGGGTCCCCGGTGACCACCGCCTTCGATCCGAAACCGAGCCGGGTGAGGAACATCAGCATCTGCTCGGCGGTCGTGTTCTGCGCCTCGTCGAGGACGATGAACGACTGGTTGAGGGTCCGTCCGCGCATGTAGGCCAGCGGGGCGATCTCGATCACGCCGCGTTCCATGTTCTTCTGGATTTCCTCGGGCGGCATCATGTCGTGCAGGGCGTCGTGCAGCGGACGCAGGTACGGATCGAGCTTCTGGTAGAGGTCGCCCGGCAGGAAACCGAGGGCCTCGCCGGCCTCGACCGCGGGTCGGGTGAGGATGATCCGCCCCACCTTGGCGTCCTTCAGGGCGTTCACCGCCATGGCCATCGCGAGGTAGGTCTTGCCGGTGCCGGCGGGGCCGATGCCGAAGGTGATGTCGTGGTCCCGGATCGCCTCCACGTAGCGGCGCTGCCCGACGGTCTTGGGCGTGATGGTCGCCTTCTTCGTCGAAGTGCTGATCTTCTGATGGAACAGCGCCTCCAACGCCGCCGCGCCGTCGTTCTTCACCACGTGCAGGGCATGGTGGAAGTCGCGGGACTTGATCGGCGATCCGTCCTTCTGCGCCGCGCCGAGCAGTTCGAAGAGCCGCTTGCAGCGCTCGACGTCCTCCGCCTCGCCCTCGAGCCGGATCCAGCCGTCGCGGGAGGCCGCCTTCACGCCCAGTTCCTTTTCGAGGGAATGGAGGTTGCGTTCGTCGCCCCCAAGCAGTTGGAGCGCGGCACGGGCGTTCTCGAAATGAAGCGTCTCGATGGTCATGGACCGGAAGGGAGGGGATAGCAGGGCCGGGGCGGACGCGGCCACGGAATTTCCGCGGGCTACGGTGTCGCCAACCCAACCGGGCGAACGCCTGTACCCGATTTCGGTTCAACCTCCGGTGCGTCCGCTCCCGCCGCCGGCGCCATGGGACTCCGATGGCGCACCGGTCCCGGGTGCCGCAGAGGTCGGAGCCGGGTTTGTCCGTGAGAAAAGAATCACCGAAAGGCAGAGTCCGCGGAGGGTCCATCCCGCGGTTCGCAAGAGGTTGGTGGCGACCAGCTTCCGGATGACGTCTGGGTCGTGACCCTGCGACAGCCTCAGGTGCAGCGGCACCTGGAAGAACCACGTCGATCCCCAGACCAGGGCCAATCCGGCGAGACTGAGCCAGAAGAGCCCCGAACTTTCGCCAAGGAACAGCAGCCAAACCGCGCTGCCAACCTCCGTGAGCATCAGGGGCACGACCAGAGGTCCGATGCGGGACATGTGGCGTTCGTGGTATCCGTGGAAACGTTCGGGTCCCACCTCACCCAACGAAGGGTAGTGGACGAACTGGATCGTCCAGATCAAACCGACCAACGCCCAGGTGACGGCAAAATGGACCGCGAAGAGCAAGGCCATGGGAATGGGGGAATCGCGTGCAGCGGGACGATGGGTTGGGACGGGTGGGGTCGCGAGCGATTTTCGGTTGGGTTGTCACGCGGAGGCCAAGAGCGGCGAGGGACACGGATTGGCACGGACGGCCACGGATTCCTGGCTTCGGGCGGCTCCCGTCTGATGGTCTTGGAGATCCGCCGGAGACCTCGGTGAGGCGGGTCACTCGGCGCGGAGTGCGACCATGGGATCGACCCGGGCAGCCCGGCGGGCCGGAATCCAGGTGGCTCCGGCCGCCGCCGCGGCCAGTAGCAGGGACGCGGACAGGAAGGTGAACGGATCCCAAGGCTCAACTCCGAGCAGGAACCCGCGCAGGAGTCGGGTCACGCCCAGCGCCCCCAGCATGCCGGCCAACAGCCCGATCCCGGCGATGGTCAGTCCATGGCGGAGGATCATTCCCAAGACTTCGCCGCGACCGGCACCGAGCGCCATGCGGATCCCGATCTCCCGGGTGCGTCGGTTGACGAGGAAGGACATCAGTCCGTAGATCCCCAGCAAGGCGAGGATGAGCGCGACGAGTCCGAGCAGCGTGAGGAGGACCGCGGCGGTCCGAGGGACGAGGAAGGCCGGGGAGATGTACTGCTCCAGGGTCTGCATGGCATACGGGTTCACCTCCGGGGCGATCTTCTTCAGCGTCGCAGTCAGCAATCCGGCTCCGAGCTCCGCGTTGCCACGCATCCGGATCAGGGCCACGAGGTCGGTTTCGTTCCATTGGGCCTGGGGCACCCAGACTTGGAGCCGTGGGGATTCGCCCAGCGAACGGTACTTGCCGGCCTCGGCGACGCCGACGATTTCGCAGGTGCGTCCCCAGATCGCGCACTGGAGACCGAGAGGGCTCCGGCCGGGGAAGAGCAGTTCGGCGGCGGTCCGGTTGAGGATGATCCGTTGCGGCGCCTTGGAGTCGTCGCGGTCATCGAAGTCGCGTCCTTCGAGGATGGGAATCCGCAGGGTGGCGAAGTAGCCGGGGCTGACGCGATTGAGGAACGCCGAGCGGCCTTCCCCCTTGGGTGCCGGGTTTCCGGGAACCTCGACGGAGCCGCTGGCGCCATCTTCGAAACCGAGGGGAAGGGTCTCGGCGAAGCCCACGCTCGCCACGGCGGGATGTCCCTGGAGTTCCTCGCGGACCGATCGGGCGAAGCGGGTGGCAGCCGCGCCGTCGAGCCCGTGGGAATCGAGGTGGAACGCGGCGACCCAGACGTTGTTGGGATCGATGCCAAGCGGGACCCGCTTGGCGGCGGCGAAGCTGCGGACGCAGAGGGCGGAGGCGATGAGCAGGACCGTGGCGAGGGCGACCTGGGTCACCGCGAGGAAGCGGCGGAGCCATTGGCGTCCGCCGGCGGCCTCGGTGCCGCGTGCGCCTTCGTTCATGGCGGAGGTCAGTGGCGCCTTGGAAGCCTGGAGAGCCGGGATGAGGCCGAAGAGCAGGGCGGCGGCCACGGCCAGCAGGAAAGTGGCGCCGGCGAGAAGCGGGTCGATCCGGAGCCCGACGGCGATCGGTAGGTGGGTCTTGGGGATGAAGTTGCCGAGGGCGTGGACACCCCAGCTGGCGACGAGGAATCCGAGCCCGCCGCCCAACACGGACAGGACCAGGCTTTCGGTGAGCAGTTGACGGACGATGCGGGAGCGGCGTGCGCCGAGGGCGAGACGGACGGCGATCTCCCGGTGCCGGACGGTGGCGCGGGCGAGGAGGAGGTTGGCAAGGTTGGCCACGACCAATCCGAAGACGAGCAGCGACGCGGCCGCCAGCGCGCGGAGCAGCGGCAGGAACACCGCGGGCGCCCCGAAGGGACATTCCCAGATCGGCAGGACGGTGAATCCGGAATTCTTGCCGACGGTGTCGGGGTGGGCGGCCTTCAGGCGTTCCCCGACCAGTTCCGCCGCCGCGGCGGCCTGGGCCACGGAGACGCCGGGCTTGAGCCGGACGAGGGTGTGGAGGTTGTTCCAGCCCCGTTTGTCCGCCGGCGCACCGAACCCGATCTGCTCGTGCATGGAGTGGGGGACCCACAGGTCGAAGGCCAATCCCGGCATCAGCCCGTGGAAGTCGGCTCGGGCGATCCCGTGCACGGTGTAGGTGTGCTGGTTGATGCGCAGCGTCTTGCCGACCGCCGCCGGATCGGCGTTGAGGAACCGCTGCCAGAACCGCTCGCCGACCACGACGAGCGGCACGGATCCGGGATTGAGGTCGCTGTCCTTGGGGAAGTCGGTGCGGCCGGCCACGGTCTCGACGCCGAGCATCGAGAGGGCGTTGTCGGTGACCAGTTCGCACCAGGCCCACGAGGTCTTGTCGCCCAACTGCACGTGCACCGATCCCATCTCGGAACCGGCTGCGTCCTCGAACGCCGAGGATTCCGCGGCGACATCCCGCATGTTGGGATGGGACATGGTCTCGTTGACGCCCCAGCGGTTGCGGGTGGCGAGCACGGCGATGCGACCGGGTTCGCGGATGCCTGGCACCGCCTCCAGGAGGACGCCGCGGATCCATCCGAGCACGATGATGTTGGCGGCGATGCCGAGGGCCAGGGAAAGCACCGCCACGGTGGTGAAGGTCGGCGACTTCAACAACTGGCGGAAGGCGAAGCGGAGGTCGTTCATCATCGGAGTTCGGGCGACGCTCCATTTGCACGGATTGTGCCAAGGGTCAAAGGAGGCCAATCGGGCCGGATTTCAACGGTTGCCTCTTGGGACGCCCATTGTTTGCACCGGGCTGAGGACGGAATCGGGATCGGGTCTTCCCAAAAGCGGGACGGAGCATTGACCCGACGCCCGGGCTTCCGAGAGTGGGCCGATGAATCGCCTCCGTCGTTCCTTCACCGTTGTCTTCGGTCTGGTCTGCCTGGCTTTCTCCCTGGCTTCAGCCGCGGCTCCGGCTCGGGTGCGGTTCGAAACCGGTGCGGCCCCGGAGACGGCGTCTTGGGCGGCCGCGGCGGAGGTCCTGGCCAACGAATGGTACCCGCGCCTGGGCAACCTCCTCGCCTCGGGGACCGAGGTGGTCCTGCCGGACGTCGAGATCCGGGTCACACCCACCTACGACGGCGTAGCGGCGGCCTCGGGCAACCGCATCGAGATGTCTGCCAAGCGGGTGGCGGCGCTGCCGGAGGACAGCCGAGGGGTGGTGATCCACGAGCTGGTCCATGTGGTTCAGGCGTATCCGGGTGGCTCGGAGGGCTGGTTGACCGAAGGGATCGCGGACTACCTCCGCTGCGCGGTGTACGAGTCGATGCCCCTGTCGGAGTTTCCACGTCCCGCGAAGGACCGCGGCTACCGGGACTCCTACAAGGTGGCTGCGGGCTTCCTGTTCTGGCTCGAGTCGGGGCCGGCGCCCGGGGTGGTTCGCCAATTGAACGCGGCGCTGCGTCGAGGCGGGTACCGTGAGTCGGTGTTCCGCGATCGCACAGGCCGGGATCTTGAGACGCTTTGGAAGGACTACTTGGCGGCGTTCCAGAAGTCCGGGCCGCTGCCGACCACCACCCAAGTGATGCGTCTTCGGAACGGGAGCTTCGAGCGGTTGAACGACGGTTCGTGGGGCGAGTTCCAGGATGGAAAGCGGATCTGGACCTTCCGCGAGGAGGCCCGGACCCCGGAGCACATCGACCTCTTGGACGAGGGACGCGGCCTGCGGCTGCGACTGACCGCAAACGAAGTGCTGCTGCGACAGGGGGACCGCTGGGGCACTCTTTACCGTGGCAACTGGGAGCCTGCGAAGTCCCCTTGAACGGCCTTCGCCCGGTGCCGCGCCATCCTAGGCAGGCGACCAGTCCTGAGGTCTGTTCCAGTTGAGCAGGATCTCGGCTTCTCCGGCGGTGAGGGTCCATGGTTCGAGCCAACCGGCTTCGAGACCTTCCCGGGCCCATTCCTGCACGGAGAGCCGACCCGATCGAAGCCGTCCACTGGCCGATGAAAGGGCGCTCCTGGGGTATGCCGCGGCCAAGGGTTCCAATAGGCCTCCGACCACCGGCACGACTCCGACGCCGGGGCGACTGCGGTCGAGCAGGGAGCGGATCCAGTCTGGATGGATACGCGGGAGGTCGACCGCGACGACCACCAACCGTCCGGAAGCGGCGGCCTCGATTCCGGCGACGATTCCGGCTAGGGGGCCGCAGTCGGGTTGGGAGTCTCGGATCGGGATAGCTCCCTTGGGCAGGGGCCAGGCGACGGAATCGCCGAATGGTAGTCCGACGTGCACCGGATCACCGACGGCTTCACTGAGGATCCGGACCTGACGGTCTACAAGGCGCTCGGATCCGATCTGGAGCAAGGCCTTGTCCGATCCCATGCGTCGGGAGGCTCCACCAGCCAGGACGAGGCCCGCAAACTCCCTGGTGGCGGCTGGGATCGGGTCTTGTCCGGTGGACATAGGAGAAGGCTTCCGTCCGGACCGAAGGACGACAAGCCGGCGTTCCCGTGTCCGACCGTGAACCGCACAAGGCTTGCGGTGGTCTGGCTGGCCGGGGTTTCCTCCCGGGCATGTCATCGCTTGCCAATCAGGTTGCCGTCGTCACCGGTGCCGGCCGTGGAATCGGCCGCGCGATCGCCCTCCGCTTCGCCCAAGCCGGCGCGGACGTGGTCTGCGTTTCCCGGACCGTCGAAAACTCCAACCGGGTGGCCGAAGAGGTCCGGGTCCTGGGCCGTCGGGCTTGGGCGCTGGCCGTGGACGTCTCCGACGCCACCGCGGTGCAGTCGGCCGCCGAACAGATCCTCGCGGAGCCGGGCAAGGTGGACATCCTGGTCAACAACGCCGGGGTCACCCGCGACGGGCTGCTGATGCGCATGAGTGACGCCGACTGGGATGCCGTGCTGAACACCAACCTCCGCGGCGCCTTTCTCTTCACCAAGGCCTTCACCCGCGCCTTCCTCAAGCAGCGCTCCGGTCGGATCATCAACGTCGCCAGCGTCATCGGCCTCATCGGCAACGCCGGGCAGTCCAACTACGCGGCCAGCAAGGCCGGCCTCATCGGCTTCACCAAGTCCGTTGCCAAGGAGCTCGGTTCCCGCGGCGTCACCTGCAATGCGATCGCCCCCGGCTTCATTGAGACCGACATGACCGCCGTGCTCAACGAAGTCCAGAAGGAGGCGATCACCAAGCAGGTCCCGTTGGGGACGCTGGGACGCGCCGAGGACATCGCCGAGGCGGCGGCCTACCTCGCGGGACCCGGTGGACGCTATGTCACCGGTCAGGTCCTGACCGTGGACGGCGGCATGGTGATGTGAGGTGGGCCCGCCCCCGAGTTCGCCGTCTCATGGATTCCCTGGAGTTGCCACTCGATTGGTCCGGTGTGCCGTCGAGGTCGCCGGAGCCGGCCGTCGCCGTCACCCAGACCGTCGACGATGTCGGGCGCCTACCGTGGTTGGAGCGGCTTGAAGCGAGGGACCGCAGGGCGGTGGGTGCATTGGCGGCGGACAAGCGGCCGCTGCTGTTCCTGGTGGATCCCAAGAACCGATGGCATCTGGTTGAGCCGCGGCTGCGGATCGCGGGGTTGGACGCCTCGGACCTGGTCGACCGTCCCGAGGGGGAGTTCCGAATGATGCTGGTCTCGGACGTCGATCCGATGGATGTCGCGCACCTGTTGCGGACCTTCCGCGAATTGCGGCCACCGCGGCCTGTGGTGACCGAGCGGATGCCCTTCGGGAGCCTTCAACTGCAACGTCTGGCGTCTCT
>CAMASJ010000240.1 GCA_945860685.1 Akkermansia muciniphila | reverse complement strand
GAGGGATCCGAGTCGGTGCCTGGGACGTACCGCGCGACGAAGCTGAGTCCGCGGACCTTGAAGCCGTCGGCCTCCATGACCCCGAGGATCGCGTTCTCGCTGCCGCCGTAGCCGGAGAACGGGAGGCGGGTGGAGCGGCGGACCAGCAGCGCGTCGTTGGTGGGATCCGTGCTCGGGAGGGAGTCCGTGCCGCTGGAATCCAGCACGATCCGGATCTGGGCGTTGTTGCCGCCGAGAATCCCGTTGCTGTTGGGCCTCGAGCCCGGCTGGGAGTAGCCGTCGATGGTGACGTTGTTCGCGGTGATCAGCGGGTAGCCACCGAGAGGGGTGGTGATCACGTGGGGACCGTCGCCGGGGATGTTGAACTTGATGACGTCGCCATCCGCGAGCTGGCCGATGGCCTGTTGGAGCGACGTCCCGGTGCCGGGGGCGTCGTTGTTCGCCGTGGTCACGACGATGTCCTTGGCCTGGACCCCGGTCCCGAGCGCTGCGACGAGCGCCATGAGGTAGCCCAAGGTGGGCTTCAGGCGGTGGTGTTTGCTGCTGTTCATGGTGGTTGGATCTGAGGAACTGTTTTGACTCCGACTCGACGTTCCCCTTCCGCCACAAACGGCCCGGCAACCGGCATCGGTCTCGTCTCCGCCGCCGTTTTACTCCGGAAGCGGAACTGGAACGGTGCACGGAATGCACGGCTCCTCCGTTGGAACCTGGCGTCCCGACGGGGGGTGAGTGGTCACCGGGAAGACACTCCTGGCGACCGTGTTCGCAGACCTAAGGGGATCCTTGCGACAGTGGGGAGTGGAGCGTTGGGATGTAAACAGATTTCCCGGAACCCAAGGGCAGTTCGTGACGCCAAGAATTGTCGCACGGCCCCCTCCGGGCACGGCGGGATGAACCGCCCGCACCGAGCACTACCCAGCGAATGATGCGGGAGCGGACACGCCACCGCCGCGAGGCCGACGGCTTCGCGGCGGTGACTTTCGGACCCGCCGAACGGCCGCTGCTTCTAGCGCGGGATCTCGTTCAGGGTGTAGTAGGCCAGCGGATGGAGCAGCGGCTTGCCGGCGGCGGAACGAACGCCGGTGGGTTTCAGCTCGTGGAGGTGACCCAGGTTGAGTGTCGTCTTCAGGCGGACGCTCCGGCGGTCGGCGGAGACGGTCGCGGATTCGATCGGGGGCTTCGTTTCGTCGACCTCGGGCGAGCCGTAGCTGGACTGGTAGATGTAGGTGAAGGTCCGGAACTGGTAGGACTCCACCTTGCCGGCGGACTCGGCGTCCACGGGTTCGGTGAACGTCAGCTCGAAGCCGTCCGGCTTCACGTGCATCTCGTGGATCTCGAACGGGGTCTTGCCGGACCAGGCAAGGCGTTCGAGGGCGAAGGGCTTGCCGCCGCGCGCGCCCCATCCTCGGTCCGTGCCGCCGACCAGCATGACGCCGCTGGCGTCCATCTCGAGGCTCAGCGTGCCGCTGCCGAATCCCTCGCGGAACGGGAAGCAGGCGCCCTGGTAGATGCCGTTCACCTTCTCCAGGCAGACGCGCATGACGGTGCTCCAGGTCTGGTCGCCCACGAAGAGCTGGTTGGCGAACGGGCCGAACTTGCCGGCGGTGGAGTCGTTCAGGATCCCTGACGCGCTCTGTCCCATCTTGTTGTAGGGGAAACCGATCGCCGGCGGGTTGAACTCGGGCATCTTGGCCCGTTCGGTCGGGATGCGGCTGTTGCTGGCGGGATCCTTCGGACGCGGCCCCATCACGTCGGAGGCCTTCTCGTACCAGCGGTTGCCGCTCGGGTTGCCGACGAAGGTGCCGGGCTTGAGCGGCTTCAGCCAACAGGTGCCGTTCCAGGGACCCTGGTTGTCGGTGTAGAACATGTCGCCGAGGTGGTTGGTGGCGATGCCGCCCGGCGAACGCAGACCGCTGGTGGTGGGGATCACCTTGCCCTCGGGCGTCACGCGCAAGGCCCATCCGCGGTAGGGATTCTCGCTGGTGAACGATCCGGTGAGGCAAAGGGCCACCCAGATGTTGCCGTCGCGGTCGAACTTCGAGCCGAAGGCGTACTCGTGGTAGTCGCCGTTGATGCCCCAGCCGTCCGCGACCGTCTCGAACACATCCGCCCGGCCGTCGCCGTTGGAGTCCTTGATACGCGTCACCTCGCCGCGTTGGGTGGCGTAGATCCAGCCGTCACCGCGGGTGGTGACCCCCAGTACCTCGTGCAGGCCGGAGGCGAAGCGGGTGAACTTGACCTTGGCCGGATCCGACTCGAAGGCGCCGGCGACGAACCAGATCTCGCCGAGCCGGGTCGAGACCGCGATCTGCCGGTCGGGAAGCACCTGGATGGCCCCGGCCTCGAGCAAGACACCCTCGGGGATGGGGATCGGCGTGATCGGATAGTACTGCGATTCCTCCTCGGCCTTGGTGGCGGCGAAGAGGGTTGCCGAGGAGACGGCCAACGCGAGCAGGGCGGATCCGGTGCGGTTCACGGTGCTGGAAGGATTCATGGCGGGTTTGAAGTGGGTGGGTTCCGGGGTCACCAGGTCATCTCGACCGTGAGTTCGCGGGAGGTGTCGACAGGCACGCGGAGTTCGTCGCCGGCCACCACGGCTTCGGCGCCGCGGACCGTGATCCGCAGGCCGTTTTCCAGGGTGAACGACGGGCCGGCGGTTCGGATGGGCCCCTTGGCCAACCGCAGCCAAAGCGGCCCCGAGGGCTTCCCGTTGAAGCGGAAGGTGCGCACCAGGGTCATGTCGATCGGACCGGGCCTGGGCATCGGGGTCTCCTCGATCTCCACGCCGCCGGTCCGGTATCGGAAGGTGGGCTGCTGACGGGAATCGAGACTGTAGCCGAGGAAGCGTGACGGGGTGGCGTCCGCGGCCGGCCAAGGCGCATCGGCCAAGGCGAGGACGGCAAATGCGGGGCCGTCGGGCAGGACGATGCGGTGGTCGCCCAAGGGCGGTTCATAGCCCTGGCCGCGGTCGGTGCTGTGCCGCGCCATGTCGATGAACGGTCCCTGCCAGATCAGCGCGAGGCGGACGTTCTGGGCGTCGAAGGCGAGGTTGGCGTGTCCCGGGTAGCCGACGCCGATGGCGCGGGCCCCGGCGCCATCGATGAAGTTCCGGTAGATCACCGCCTCGTCGTCCACCACCAGCTCCTTCCGTCCGCGGATGAGTCCGGAGGGGATCTCGGCCTTGGCGCCGTCGGAAAGGTACGCGTAGAGCGCGCGGATCTGGGCGTCGGTGTTGCCGCCGAGGACCGCCTTGTTCACGGCCTGGCCCTCGGGCCAGAAGGTCGGCATGCGGGTGCCGGGACGCAGCGCCGCGGGATCGGGCAGGTAGCGGCGGAACCAGTCCCATTCGAGGCGGGAAGCCATCCGGTCCAGGGAAAGGGCCGGGATGCCGAGGGAACCGTAGGTGGTGAAGGTGTGGCAGGAGACGCAGCCGAGGCCGTCGCGTCCGACCAGCTTCCAGCCCGACTTGGCGTCCGTCGCGGTGAACGCGGGAACCGCCTGGGCGTCCGGACGGGGATCGACCTTCTTGAAAACGGTGGCCAACCGGAGCGATTCGGCGCCGAAGACCGGCATGCGCGCGGCCATGTACGGACGGACCTTGGCTCCGCCACCGAGGATCTCCTTGAGCGCGGATTCCTTGAGCTTGGCGCCGACGCCGGTGAGGTGCGGCGGAATGCGGCCTTCGTCGCCGAGGTCCGCCTCGCCGACGACCGTGAACCATTCGGCCCGTCCGGTGGCCACCGGACCGCCTTCGCCGTCGCGGCTGTGGCACGCGTAGCAGTTGAGACGGGCCATCGTGAGCCGGATGTCGTCCGCCGGGGCCAAGGGCTTCGACAGGTCCGCGACCCGGGCGAGGGTGCGCCGCAGCGCCTGGCGTTGCGCGGGAGAGAGGTCGAACCGCGGTGCGCTTCCCGACGGAGCGTCGGCGAGGCATCCGGCGTCCGATTTCCCGGCCAGTTCCGCGAGCGGCTTGGCGGGCTTCGCGGCGGGCAGCGGTCCGGCCGGGTCGGTGACCGCGTGGCAGGCGACGCAGTTCAGGGCGGCGAAGTGGCGGCGTCCCTCGGCGAATTGGACAGGGTCGTAGGCCAAGCCCGTGTCGCCCACCGGCAGCAGGGGACGACCGTCATGGCTCAGCACCTGGGCCGGGATCGGTTCCCGCTTCTGGCCGGGCCGGGCCCAACGCAGGGAGAACTCGGTCTCGCCGCCGCCCTGGAAGAAGGAGACCTCGATGGAGTGCAGGCCGGGCTTCAACGCGATCTTCCCCGACTTCTCGGCGGCCGGGTGGACGCCGTCGTTGTCCACCACCGGCTTGCCGTCGATGACCACGCGGGAGCCGTCGTCGGAACGGATCCAGAAGCGGTGGTCGCCCTCCTCGGCGATCTCCAGGAAGCCGCTGTAGCGGACCGCCCAGTTGTTCCCGGGGTGGGGCATGCCGATGTCCGGGGTGGCAGCAACGCCTGTCGACTTGGGGTTGCCCTTGAGGAAGTCGTCGAGCCGCGAGCCGTCCCCTTCGAACAGCTCGTACTTGAGACCGGAAGTCCGCTTGGGTCCGCGGTCGGCGGAGTCGAGGGCGGCCAACTGGTCGCGGACGAGGTAGATCGCGAGATCCTCGGCCTCGGAGGCGGAGAGGTTGAGGGCCGGCATCCGGCCACCGGGACGATGGGCCGTGGGATCGACAAGGAAGCGGGCGAGGTCGCCGGCGTGGTACTTCCGGGCGAGGTCGCCCAGGGGAACCGCCTCGGCCTGCGCCCGCTTCAGGGCGTCGGGCGAACCCTCCGCCGGAGCGGTCTCCGGGGCGTGGCAGGCGACGCAACCGACGGAGTGGTAGAGGCGGCGTCCTTTTTCGACGCGGGTTGGATCGGCCCCGAGCCCGACCGGGCCGTTGGTTCCGTTCAGCGAGGCGAGGTACTGGGTCAACGCCGCGGCGACTGCGGGCCTCTCCGATTCGGGCACGCCATGGAGGACGGAAGGCATCGCGGTTCCGGGCTTCTCCTTGAGGGGATCGAGCAGCCAGGTGCGGGTCCAGGCCGAGGAGAGATGCAGGCTGGCGCCGAACTTCGGGGCGCCGCGGGCCGACAGCCGCGCGGCCGCGGCGGGCTCGGCGGCGTGGCATGCGGTGCAGTTGAGTTCACCCAGCAGCACGGTGCCTTCGTCGACGCCCGACGGCATCTGGGGCAGGTGCAGGGCCGCGGCGGCGGTCAGGGCGGTCCAACCGAGCGCGACCGAGGCGGCGAAAGCCGTGGGGAGAATCCTGGAAATCATGGGCGGTGCGGTATCGCGACGCTATCCGGCGCCCGAGCATTCAGCCAAGCAACACATGGCGGGCGGCGGCAAAAATCGCGGGCGGGCGTCACGGGACCGTCGAATTCAGGCTTCCTTCCGAGGGGTTGTTTTCGCTTTGCTCAGGCCCATGGGAGCCCAATGGAAACAAGCCGGTCGTGAAGCCGCCGCGCAGAAGAAGGGACAGGTCGTCGGCAAGCTGACCCGCGAGATCATGGTCGCCGCGAAGCTCGGAGGTCCCGAGGTCGAGATGAACGCGCGCCTCGCAGCCGCGGTGGAAAAGGCGAAGAAGGCCAGCGTGTTCAAGGACACCATCGAGCGCGCCATCAAGAAGGGCGCCGGGCTGCTCGACGAGAAGGTCGACTTCGAGACCGTGGTGTATGAGGGCTTCGGTCCGCACAAGGTGCCGGTGATCGTCGAGTGCCTCACCGACAACCGGAACCGGACCGCACCGGAGATCCGCCGCCTGTTCAAGGACGGCCAACTGGGTCAGCCCGGAAGCATGGCCTTCTTCTTCGACCGCCTCGGCGTGGTCGAAGCGACGCACACCGACAAGACACGTGACCCGGAGTCGGACGCCATCGAGGCCGGTGCCCAGAACGTCGAGGCCTTGGACGCGGAGGAGATCCCGGAAGGCGCCATCGGTTCCCGCTTCCTCTCCGAGGTGAAGGACCTTTCCACCGTCAGCGCCTGGCTGACCAAGGCCGGATGGAAGCTGTCGGCCAGCGAGATCCGGTACGTGGCCAAAAACCCCGTGGAACTGGCCGAAGCCGACAAGGCGCAGGTCTCGGAATTCCTCAACGCGATCGACGACCATGACGACGTCCACCGGCTCTACGTCGCGATGTGATGGGCTGGGTGTCGGGCTTCAGGCGTCGGGTGGTAATGGCGCTCGGTGGATAGGTAGAGACTCCTCACGTCGTCTTCTACGCCTGCATTTCTTGTCCTACGAGGGTGGGAGGGAGAGAACGCGGCGGCGTTCTTCAGTGGTGAGTTCCCGCCATTCGCCGGGCTTGAGCGCACCGAGGTCGAGCTCGCCGATCCGGACCCGCAGCAGCCGGAGTGTCCCGTGTCCGATGGCGCCGGTCATGCGGCGGACCTGCCGGTTCTTCCCTTCGAGCAACTCCAGCGCGATCCAGCAGTCGGGGACGCTTTTGCGGAATCGGATCGGAGGATCCCGCGGCGGGATGTCCGGCTGGGGATCCAGCTTCCACGCGCGGCAAGGGCGGGTTCGGTAGCCTTGGATCTCCAGTCCGCCGGCCAGCCGGGCGAGGGCTTCCGGCGTGGGGATCCGCTCGACCTGCGCCCAATAGGTCCGGGGATGCCCCCGTTCCGGATCGAGCAGACGGGTGTTCAGGCCGGCTTCGTCGCTGAGCAGGAGAAGGCCTTCGGAATCCGCGTCGAGGCGGCCGAGCGGATAGACCTTCGGCGGAAGCCCGAATCCGGCGAGGGTGCGGTTCGGCGACCCGTCGGGCGTGAACTGGGACAGGACCCCGTAGGGCTTGTGGAGCGCGATCAGCACGGCGCGAAGGGCGTCCGCGACGTCATTCGATCGCCCCGTCGCGGCGGCGTCCGGTGAAGAGGCGCTTCACCCAGGAGCCCACGGCGACCAGGGCGATCACGCCGATCTTCCAGGCTTTCTTGAAGAACAGGATGACCGGGCCGAGCAGTCCGAATTTCGCGGCGGCGGCGGCCGTGCCACCGAGGACCAGGGCGCCAAGGCCGTATTTGGCGATCTTGTCGCCTTGTCGGTACTCCGCGTAGGACTCGCCGGAGGTGTACTTGTGGGTCGAAAGGATCTCGCGGAATCTCGGCAGGG
>CAMASJ010000239.1 GCA_945860685.1 Akkermansia muciniphila | reverse complement strand
AGTTGATGAAGAGACGGTCCGTGGCGCCGCGGAGCAGGCTGTCGCCCTTCGTGGCGAAGATCCGCTCCATCGCGGCGTCGTCGGTCACCACCGTGACCACCACATCCGCGGCGGCCACGACGTCGGCCAGACGCTTGGGCGCCTCACATCCGAGTTCCTGGGCAAGGGCTTCGGCGGTCTTGCGGCGGGCGTCGAAGACCGCGGTGACCCGGAATCCGGTTTCCTGGAGACGGCGGGCCATGTTGGCCCCCATGCGTCCGACTCCGACGAATGCGATGCGTGGTTTCATGAGGTGACGAAATGCGAAACGGAACCCGGAGTGAAGCCCGGGCGCTTCAGAAATGCACGCGCGCCGTGGTCGCAGCGCCCGGCGGGCCCCACGAGGGAGTGAGGCTTATGCGAAGACGCCAAGCCGCGAAGGAAACGGAGGACGATCTTGATGGCCACTCGGCAGCAAGATCCATCACCGACCGGCGGTAACCCATTCCAGCCCCGGATCCAGCTTCCCGTTGGCGCCTTTGCGTATTTGCGTGAGGTCCCTGTCCTTCCTCGACCCCATTTCCGTGGATCCGGCTCAGTTGGCCTTCGGATCGACCGTCTTCGGTGCGCCGGCGAGACCCTTCTGGCCGCGCGACAGCTGAACGTAGTCGATGAGGATGCGCTGGGCCTCCCGGAGGTTCACGTCCGCGGCCACGCCCTCTTCGTCGGCATCCTCTTCGGCTTCACCTTCCGCGGTCTTCTCCTTCTTGCGGTTCTCCGAGGCGGAGGCGGATTCGCGGCCCGCTCCGCTGCGAAGCGTCCGCTCGTCGCGCTTGGTCGCCGCGATCAACGGCTTGGAGTTCTCCGGTTCGGGCAGACCCGGCTTGCCGGCGTCCTTCAGGGTGAGCTTGTAGGCGAGGGGTTCCCGTTCGTTCCGGGACTCGATCTCCTCGCGCCGCTTCGCCGCGCGCTCCTTGTCGGCCCGCATCTCGGCCAGCCGGCTCGACTCGTTCAACGAAACCGTCCGGTCGGCCAGCTGCTTCCGGAAGCGCTCGATGTCCTCGCGGATGTAGGAGAAGTCACGGTCGGCACCGACCCGATCGTCCGAACGGCGACGCAGCTCGGGAAGCAGCGCGGGGACCTTGGTGTAGTGGTCGTAGCGAACCGGGCTGATGGTGTTCCACGGCAGCGCGTTGCTCATCGCGGATTCACCGATCTCCGCGTAGTTGTTCACGCTCGGGAGGACGATGTCCGGGACGACGCCCTTGAGCTGGGTGGAGGAACCGGAAGGCCGGTAGAACTTGCTGATGGTCACCTTCACCTGGCCGGGCTTGCCCTGGCCACGGTAATAGGGGTCGAGCGCCTGCAGGTTCTGAACGGTTCCCTTTCCGTGAGTCGCGCTGTCACCCACCACGATCGCGCGGCCGTAGTCCTGAAGCGCACCCGCAAGGATCTCGGAAGCCGAGGCGCTGAAGCGGCTGGTCAACACCACCAGCGGTCCCTCGTAGAGCACGTCCGGATCCTCGTCCTCGAGGATGCGGTGCTGGCCGAGGGAGTTCACGACCTGCACCACCGGGCCGGTCTTGATGAAGAGGCCGGTGAGGTTGACGCATTCCTCGAGGGAACCGCCGCCGTTGCGACGCAGGTCGAGCACCACGCCGTCGACGTTCTCCGACATGAGCTTCCGGAGCAGCTTGGCCACGTCCGCGGTCGGGCTCTTGGTCGCGCCACCGCCGCCGATGGCACCGCTGTAGAAGGCGGGAAGGTCGATCACGCCGATCCGGTTGGTCTTGCCGTCCAAGCCGGGCAGCAACACCAGCTTCGCCTTCGCCTCCTGGTCCTCCAGCGGGATGGTGTCCCGGGTGATCGTCACCGCCTTGCGGGTGCTCGGATCCGCGCCCTTCGGGATGTAGGTCAGGGTCACCTTCGTGCCCTTGGGTCCGCGGATCTGCTCCACCACCTTCTGGAGCTTCTCGTCGATCACGTCGACCGGCGGCTGGCGGTCCTGCGCCACGGAGACGATCTTGTCCCCGGCCTTCAGCGACTTGGACTTCTCCGCCGGGCTGCCGGGCTTGATCTCGCTGATCATCGCATAGCCGTCCTCGGTGGTCAGGACCGCGCCGATGCCCACGAACGACAGGGTCATGGACATCGCGAAGGCGTCCTCCTCACGCGGTCCGAAGTAGTTGGAATGCGGATCGTAGGAGTGGGCGAGGGCGTCGAGGTAGAACTGGAGGACCTCCTTGGGCTCGAACTGCTTGAGGTTCCGCATCACCCGGTTGTACCGGCGGGTGAGGGTCTTCACGATGTCCTGGTGCCGGTCCTCGGGGAGGTTCTTCTCCACGAAGGCCCGGACGTCGGAGACGGAGGTGAACCGGCCCTGCTCGGCGAGGCGTGCGAACTCGGCGGCGCGGTTGGTGTTGAGCAGTTCGCCGAGGCGCTTCTCCAGGCCGGCGAGATGCAGGTCGGCCACCTTCTTGCCGTCCACCATCAACGGCTTCGGAGCCGCGGCGGCAGCCGGCTTGGCGGTGGCGACCTTGTTGGTCGCGGCCTTCGACGGAGCATCACCCGGAGCGGGGATCGCCGGGATTTCCACCTCGGGCTCCGGATCGGGTTCAGTGGTCAGCTTCGTCCACAGGTTCGTGGAAAGACCGTCGAAGTCGCGGCTGAGCTTCTCGGAGAGGTATTCGAACCGAAGACGTTCCTTCCAAAGACCACGGGCCTCCCCGACCGACTTCGCACGCGGCGCATCCTTCCGGTTCAGCAGGATCCGGACGTCGCGATCGAACTCGAACCGCTCCTCCTTCAGCTGTTCCATCACCAGGGCGTACTGCTGGTCGATGCGCTGCAGGTAGCGGTTGAAGACGTCATAGGCCGGACGCGTGTCGCCGCGGCGGACCGTCAGTTCGTCCAACTGTTTCTTCAGCGGGAGGAACTCCTCGTAGTCGGATTGGAGGAAATAGAGCTTCTGCGGGTCGAGCGCCTCGAAGAAGCGTTCGAAGAACTGCTCGGAGACGCCGTCGTCGAACTCGCGCCGGAGGAAGTGGGAGCGCTCGATCATCCGGGCGGCCAGCTTGGCGATCTCGCCGTTGGAATCCTCGGGCGCCAGCGTCTTGGGCGCCGTGAACTTCGAGGGGAGGACCCCGCTGTCCGATGTCCCCAGTTGGACGGGAGGGTTGGTGGCGGCCCCGGGCTGGTCCGCGAGGACCGCCAGGGACAGCAGCGAGGCCAGCAGGGCGGACCAGCGCGACATCCGGACTTTCATGGACATGGACTATGGAATGGGGTGGGTGGGAAGCCAAACGGAAGTTCGGAACGGAATCATCCTCCCTGGACGATCACGGATTCCGAGCCGGGTTTCCCGCGTGAACGACTCGCCGAGACCGACGGATGTTCAACCGCCGCGCGAACCCGACGGCTTCGCGGAGCCCTTGGGCGGCTTGGACTCGGCCTTCGCGCCCCCCTTCCCCGCAGTTGCCGGCACGCGCCAGACATAGCGGAACATCAGCACCCTCAGGGCGGCGGTGAGCGGGATGGCGAGCACGCCTCCGAGCACGCCACCCATGACGTTCGTTCCGACCATGACGGCGATGATGATGGTGAGCGGATGGAGGCCGACCCGTTCGCCCATGATCTTGGGGGAGATGACGAGTCCTTCAATCACCTGGACGACCGCAAACACGACCACGGCGCCTGCGGGCAGCTGCCAACTGCCGGAGGTGGCGAAGCCGATGACCACCGCAGCGCCGCAGGTGACGATCGCGCCGAGGAACGGGATCATGGTCATCACCGTGGCCACGAGCCCGATGAGGAACGCGTAGGGCAGCCCGATGATGAGGAAGCCGATGGTGTAGAGGACGCCGTCACAAAGCGCCACGAGCACCTGGCTGCGGAAATAGACGATGAGGTAGTCGTTGATGGACCGGAGGACGAACACCAGCTCGTCCTTGAACTCCGAGTGGCGGACCGGGAGGTAATCGGTCCAACGGCGTTCGATGCCGTCCTTTTCCAGGAGGAAGTAGAACGCGTACACCGGGATCAGCGCGAGGCCGGCGAGGATGCCGAACCAGCCGGACACCTTGCTGACCTGGCCGAAAGCCCAGGCGCCGGCCTCGGGCAGGAGGTTCGCCAGCCAGGTGGTGGCGGACTTCAGGGTTCCGGGATCGAATGCGGGACCGGCGTCGGGCGGGCGGTGGAGGGCGTCGGGCGGTGCCGCCTCGAGGTTCGGGATCGTCGTCGAGACGTTGGTCTCCTTCGAGGTGTCGGGAAGGAAGCGGGACCGGATTTCCAAGGCCTTGCGGACCAGGGTCGGCGGGTTGGTGGCCCAGGAGTTGACCTGCTGCTGCACCCTCCTGCTGTAGCCGGGAACCCGCTCCGCGAACTGCTGGGTCTCCCTATAGAGCTGCGGGACGACACTGGCCAAGGCGCCCACCATCAACGCGAGCGCGGTGACGAAGACAAGGAGAATGGCCCGAGCCCTGGGGATGCCGCGTCGGCCGAGCAGGTCGACCAGGGGATCGAGCAGGTAGGCCAGCACACCGGCCACCGCCAGGGGCCAGAGCACCGGGGAGAGCAGGCGCAGCAGCACGCCGAGGCTCCACACCACGCCGCCGAGCAGCGCCAAGATCGCGGCGACGGCGACCGACGTGAAGGCGAACCAGAGGATCCTGGACTGAGTCTCGGTCGGTGGAGGAAGCATGGGGAGACGCGGAAGTCGGGTCGGAGACCGGGCTCAGGCGAGCCGGGCGGCCTTATCCGAGGCGACCCGGACGGCGGAGATCAAGGTGGCCCGCAGCCCACCCTTTTCCAGCTCATGCACCGCCTCGATGGTGGTTCCTCCAGGGCTGCAGACCGCGTCCTTCAGCGCACCGGGATGCTGACCGGTCTCGAGCACCATCTTGGCCGCTCCGAGCAAGGTCTGGGCGGCCAACCGCTGCGCGATGTCCCGGGGAAGCCCCGCCGCGACGCCGCCATCCGCCAACGCCTCGATCATCATGAAGGCGTAGGCCGGTCCGCTGCCGCTGACACCGGTCACGGCGTCGAGCAGCTTCTCTTTCACCTCCATGGCGAGTCCGACAGATCCGAGCAGCCTCTGGGCGGTCTCAGCATCGGCCCGCGTGGCGGCGGAACCGGTGGCGAAGGCCGAGGCGCTCGCGCCGACCAGCGCCGGGGTGTTGGGCATCACCCGCACGATCCGCGTTCCGGGAGCCGCCGCCGCCTCCATGCGGGCGAGGGTCACGCCGGCGGCGATGGAGACCACCAGGTGCCGCTTCACGTCGATGTTCGGGCGAAGTTCATTGAGAAGCCCGGCGACCTGATCCGGCTTGACCGCGAGGAAAAGGACGTCCGCGGCGGCGACGATGTCGAAGTTGGAGTTGCTGACCTTGCCGCCGGTGTCGCGGGCGAACGCATCCCGGGCGGTCTTGATCGGGTCGCTGGCGAGCAGGCGGTCCGGACCGACAAGGCCGGCGGCCACGAAACCCTTGCCCAAGGCGGTGGCCATCTTCCCTGCACCGAGGAATCCAATGGAGAGTCCGGACATAGCACGGGGTGTCTAGCAGCGGCACCGCGTCGGCGACACCGGAAAATCCCCACCGCCATTCCACGCCGACCGATTCCCGACACCCACGGCGAAGGCGTCCCCTTCCAAACCAGTCCGTCCCGGCCTATCCTGACCCCATGACACGCCAGCAGGTGCTCGACCTCTACTTCATGGACGCCCGTTGCAAGCTGATCGAGATCGCCGCGTTCCTCGACCGCGTCGACCGGGCGGAGGGCGACGCGGATTTCCGCCTGGACGCCTTCCGGTCGGCGCTCCGGCATCTCGGCGCCGGTGAATTGGCCCGTTCGGAAGCCGTGCTCCGGTCCTTGAGCGATCCGACCGAAGAACCCATCGCCAAGGCCCCGGGCAAGGGTGCGGTTGGCGCCTGGACTCGGCCGAGCTGAGCCCTGCGGGGGACCTCCGGAGGGCCCGTCACAAAAACCCGTTGCGGTCTGCCGGGCGGTTCCTCCACTCTCCGCGGGCCGCGGCGGAGAGGTGGCTGAGTGGTTTAAGGCGCACGCCTGGAAAGCGTGAGTAGCTAAACACTACCGGGGGTTCGAATCCCCCCCTCTCCGCCAATTCCCCCTCTTCGGAACTTCCCCTGTCTGTTCACCTGACCGTGTTCACCTGACCGCTTCCTTGTCGCGGTCGGCCTCCTTCTGAATACGACTGAGGACCGGCGTGTTCGTCGAAGCCTCGATCGCCCGTATCGTTTCGCGAACGCTCTTCGCCTTCTGGAACATCAGGTTCCTCGGGAAGTCCTTCTCCTCTTTCTCGAAGTAGTTGCCGATCCGTGTCAGCTCCGGGATGACCGCCTGGGCGTGGGTGCCGTAGCTGAGGAGGATCTCCATCAATTCCGGCGTCCGATGCTCGCTCGCCCAGGGATTCTGGTCGCGCGTGTATCGCACGCAGGCGTTGATCCCCTCCTCGATCCGATGTTTGGCCAAGAGGCGAAGCCCCTCCACGCGGATGGTGTCGGCGAACATCTCACCACTCGGAGCCGGCTCGACGATCGCCTGGTAGATGGCCGGCAGCAGCGGCTGGATCTCCTCGGCCGAAAGGATCCGATAGACCGATCCGATGCTGCCACGGGCGCGTCCGTCCTGGTTTTTGAGCCCGGCCCGCACGGCTTCGTAGAGCGCCTTGCGGTCCACGCCCTCGAGCGATCGTCCCAGCATCCCGCCACTGTCGAAGAGGGCGAAGGAAAGGTACCGCTGCTGCATGCCGCGCGGGTCCCCCTTCGGATCCACCTCGGCCAGCAGTTCCAGCAACCTGGGAACCGTCTTCATGGCCGGACGCCCCATCGCCGCGAGCGCCTCCGCGGCCTTGATGCGCAGCCAGAGGTCCTTCTCGGTCAGACACTGACCCAGGGCTTCGATGGCCGGCGACCCTCGTCCCCGCAGGGCGGTCAGGGCCTGGCAGGCGCCATAGCGGGACTCCAGCGACGGAGACCCGAGCAGCTTCACGAGGGGTTCGACGGAAACGTCTTTGCGCCGTCCCAGCGCCATCGCAGCCCGCTCGCGGACCACCGGCGACCAGCTGCCGAGACGCTCCACAAGTTGAGCCTCGCCCAGTTTGTCGTAGGCGCTGTAGCGGTCCTTGTTGTCCCAACCGCGGCCGTCGAGGATGAGCGCCTCGGCCCCGGCGGCGTCGAGCCGCGGGACGATTCCCGGGCGTTTGCCGGTCAGGTTGA
>CAMASJ010000238.1 GCA_945860685.1 Akkermansia muciniphila | reverse complement strand
CCGCGCTTCTCGGCCTGCGCCACCACCCAGGCGGCGTGGTCGAAGTAGCGGGCATCCGGCGTCGAGAAGTCGCCGGGTGTGCGGAACGGTCCGTGGCCGAAGGCGTTCGTGCCCGACGTGATGGCGGCCTCGGGCAACAGCTGGACCTGCACCGCGTTGAACCCCGCCGCGCGCCGGTGGTCGAGGTAGAGCTCGACCTCCTCCCGCCGAAGCCGCGTGACCAGGCCCCAAGGCGTGTCGGCGTGGTAGAGGAAGGGGCGGCCGTCGGCGTCGACCAGGTGGGTGTGGTCGTCCGAGATGCGGATCGGAAAGCCGGGGGGCCTGACTCCGCCGGCCGGCGTGGTGTCGGACGATCGGCATCCGGTCACCACCAGGATGGCGATCCAGACGACGAGGACGAGACCCGGCCGGGGAGACATGCCGGGGACATTGGAGCGTGCCCCATCGCTGACAAGGGAGTTGCGCGGCATCTCGCCCGAAGTGGTGACTTCCGTCCCTTGAGATGGCTCCGAACACCAACCGCCATCTTCAAGTCGCCGCCGACACCGGTTCGAGGAAGGGGTTGATCGCTCGAACGGACCCGTACAGTTGCCCATGATTGAAGTCCTCGCTGAAAAGGGTATCGCACCCGAGCGACTGGGCGGCGGCGAGGATGGCGGCATCCCAATAGGAGAGCTGATGTCGGGTACGAAGGACGAGGGCACTGCGCACCAATGAGGGCGTGATCGGCACGCAGGGAAACTCTTCCAACACGTGAAGAACGCCTTCGATCTTGTCCTCGGAGATGCGCAGTGACCTCTTGCTGAGGGCGTTGGCGACAAACTCTTGGAGCACCTGCGTAGAAAGTCCGATCCCGGGTTCCTGAAGGACGGCTCTGGCTCGTGGACCCTTGCGATCCCCCAAGGAATCCTCCCCAACGGCGTAGAGGAGGATGTTGGTGTCAACGAAGCTCTTGGCGGTCATGGATCTCGTCACGCTTCAGGGGGACCACTGTGCCCGTGTGTCCTAGGTCCTTCAGGGCCGCGATCAGTCGTTCAGACCGGGTCCTTTGGGCGGCCTCGATTTCTCCTGCAGAAGGGCTGATCACTCGACGCAAACCCTCGGTCACCAACTCCTTGAGCGTGGTTCGATGCTGGGCGGCATAGATCTTGGCCTGAACGAGCACGTCCTCCGGAAGGTCGAGCGTGGTTTTCATATGGCCATAAATATGGGTGTGTAGGGCTGGGGGCGCAAGATCGAGTCTCGGTTCAACGGGAACGGGTAGCTGGCTCACTCCGTGTCCTCCGTGTCTCCGTGGCCAACTCCCCACCCATTTCCCCATTCGCCCCGCGGCCGTGGAGGCCTACTGTCCGCCGCCGTGGCCGAGTCGCCTTTCAAGCTCCGTTCCGATTACCCGCCCGCCGGCGACCAGCCCGCCGCGATCGCCAAGCTCGTCGCCGGCGTCCAGGCCGGACAGCCCCACCAGGTGCTGCTCGGCGTCACCGGCTCGGGCAAGACGTTCACCATGGCCAACGTCATCGCCGCCACCGGCCGTCCCGCGCTGGTGCTCTCCCACAACAAGACCCTCGCCGCCCAGCTCTACGCCGAGTTCAAGTCCTTCTTCCCCGACAACGCTGTCGAGTACTTCGTCAGCTACTTCGACTTCTACCAGCCCGAGGCCTACATCCCGCGCACCGACACCTTCATCGAGAAGGACAGCAGCGTGAACGAGGAGATCGAACGCCTGCGCCTCTCCACCATGAATTCCCTGCTCTCGCGCCGGGACGTCATCGTGGTGGCCTCGGTCTCCTGCATCTACGGCATCGGCGACCGCAACGACTACGAGAGCATGGTCATCCCCCTGCGGATCGGGCAGTCCATCAGCCGCGAGCAGCTCCTGTCCCGGCTGGTCGACCTCCAGTACGCCCGCAACGACTTCGACCTCACCCGCGGCAAGTTCCGCGTGCGTGGCGATGTCATCGAGCTGCACCCGGCCTACACCGAGGACGCCCTGCGCATCGAGTTCTTCGGCGAGGAGCTGGAGCGGTTCACCCGGTTCGATCCGCTGACCGGGGACACCCTGGAATCCCTCGCGGCGGTGAACATCTTCCCGAGCAAGCAGTTCGCCACGCCGCAGGAGAAGATCAACAACGCCATCTTCTCCATCCGCGAGGAACTCGGGCTGCGCATCGCGGAGTTCGAGATGCAGGGGAAGCTGCTGGAGGCCCAGCGGATCAAGATGCGGTGCGAGTTCGACCTCGAGCAGCTGCAGGAGCTCGGCTTCTGCTCGGGCATCGAGAACTACTCCCGCCACATCACCGGACGCCCGAAGGGTTCGCGTCCGGGCACGCTGCTCGACTTCTTCCCGCGGGACTTCCTCATGCTGGTGGACGAGTCGCACGCGACGCTGCCGCAGGTAGGCGGCATGTACGCCGGCGACATGGCGCGAAAGACCGTGCTCGTGGAACACGGCTTCCGATTGCCCAGCGCCCTCGACAACCGCCCGCTCAACTTCGAGGAGTTCCGCTCGCTCATGGGCCAGGCGGTCCACGTCAGCGCCACCCCGGGTCCCACCGAGATGAACTGGGCCGGGCCGACGAACGTCGCCGAGCAGATCGTCCGTCCCACCGGCCTCGTCGACCCGGTGGTGGAGATCAAGCCGCTGAAGGGCCAGATCGACGACCTGTTGCACGAGGCGCGTGCGGTGGTGGCGCGCGGCGAACGCGTACTGGTCACGACCCTGACCAAGCGCACGGCCGAGGAGCTGACCGACTACCTGCGCGACCTCGGCGTGAACGTGCGCTACCTCCACAGCGAAATCGACGCGATCGAGCGGGTCGAGATCCTGAGGGCGCTGCGCAAGGGGGAGTGCGACGTGCTGGTCGGCATCAACCTGCTGCGCGAGGGACTCGACCTGCCCGAGGTCTCGCTGGTGGCCATCCTCGACGCCGACAAGGAGGGCTACCTGCGCAGCGCGACCAGCCTGATCCAGACGGCGGGACGCGGGGCGCGTCACATCAACGGCCGGGTGATCCTGTACGCCGACAACCGGACCCAGAGCATCCAGAAGTTCCTCGCGGTGTCGGAGTACCGGCGTCAGCGCCAGCTCGCCCACAACAAGGCGAACGGAATCACGCCGCGCAGCGTGAAGCGCGGGATCGAGGAGGGCCTGAGCAGCGTCGGCTCGGGCCGCAACGCCGCCGCGGCGGCGTTGAACGACAGCGTCGGCCAGATCGACATCACCGAGACCATCCGCGAGCTGGAAGGCGAGATGATCGAGGCGTCGAACAACCTGGAATTCGAGAAGGCCGCGCTGCTGCGCGACCAGGTCCGCGAGCTGAAGGGCCGCCTGGGCGGCGCGGAGATGAAGAGCCCCGGCGCCGGGGCGCGTGCTCGCTTCGACGACTCCGAATCGAAGCGCAAGGCCGGCTACCGTCCGAAGCGTCGGCGGTGACCGGTTTTTGCCACCGAGACACGGAGGGCACGGAGGGTTGACACGGATTTCACGGAGGAGGGAGGGGCTCCGGCGGCTTGACCCCGCGCCCGTGGCCACGCCGGCCACGGCGTGGACCGCGATCGGTACCCGTTTCCCAAGTCAGGACGACCTTCGCAACCCAGGATGGTTGGCGTCGCCCGAGGCGGCTCTTGCTGGTTGCGCCGGGCCGGCTAGCCTGCCGCGAGTTCCCGCCCATGAAGACCCTTCTCCTTCTCCTGTGGCTCCTGCCCGCGCTGGCGGTCGCGCAGGGCGTGGTGAACGTGAACAACCGGGGGTTGAATCCGCAGCGTCTGGTGTTGGACCCCGATTGGAGGCCGTTGGTTGGCACCAATTATGTGGCTCAGATCTTGTATGGTCCGAATTCGCAAACGGTGACCAACGAATTGGGCGCGGTGATGCCGTTCCGCGTGGCGACGACGAGTTCTCCGGGAACCTGGAATCCAGGAAGGGAAGGGATCCGCACGGTTCCCGGATTCCCTCCGGGTGCGACGGTGTGGATGAGAGTTCGAGTTTGGGATCGATCAAACTACCCCACCTGGAAGGAAGTTGTCGCGGCCAGCGATCCGGTCCCTGTATGTGGTTTGATTTATGGAGAATCTCAGGCTTTTCCGGTAACTGTTGGCTCTCTGGATCAGCCGATTTCTGGAACGATCGTGAATTTTCCAGGCCTTCAGCTTGTAAGGATTCAAGAGCCGGTCTGTAGCATCGGAAGCCGAGTTTTCGAAGTGGCGGAGAATGCTCCTGCCACCTTCGTTTCATTGGAATCGACCTACTTCTACTCGTCGAATGAGTATATTGGTTCCGGCATCTTTCCCGACCATAGGGTAGGGTTTCTGACTCCCACCAATGGAGGCTGGAGGTTTGAAGGAAAGCCCAATGCCATTGGTTTGGTGGCAACGGTTTACCGGTACGGGTTTTTCCAAAATCCGCCATCTACCCAGGAATATGTCGGATTCCTGTACTTCCGTGTCACCCCCTCCCCCCGCCGTCCGTTCCTCGACTTCGCCGTGACGAATTCCTGGCCGTCCTTGACCCTGCGCGGGTTGCCGCCGCGGAGTTACCGGATCGAGGGCTCGACCAACCTGACCGGTTGGACGCGGCTCGGGGAGTTGTCCCTGGGCGAGGACGGCAATGCGCCGGTGCCCGACGCCTGGCTCGCCACCAACACCACCCAGTTCGTCCGCTTCGGCCCGCTTCCGTAGGGGCGTTTTGCCACGGAGGCACGGAGGACACGGAGGGGGAGTAGACACGGATTTCACGGAGACTCTCGGGTGGGGCATCGGCAGACTCCGGTTCCGTGAGAATCCGTGGAATCCGTGTCCACCGCGGACCGGCTTTCGGAGGGATCGGGTTGGCCCCGGCATCAGGATTTTCCTGAGGCGCCCACGCTTGCCTCGTTTCTCTTGGGAACGTTTTCTTTGGCGTGGTACCGCCAAGCTCCGGATTGCACGTCCGGATCCGCAGGCCGCTCGGTTGCGAATCAAGATGTCCGAAAGTGTTCCCATTCCGGTCCCGGAAGACGGCGGCGCCTTTGCTTTGCCGGTGCAACTGCCGTTGGAGGCGCTGGCCAGCGAGGCGGCGCTGCTCGACGGCAAGGGGCGTCTCTTGGAGGTGAACTCCGCCTGGCGACGGCTCTTCACGGGCGCCCTGCCGGATCCGGAGGCCTTTCTTCCGGGGCGTGGCTTCATGGAAGACTGCGGACTGAGCACCCACGTCCTGGGCACGCCGCCGCCGCCGGCCCATTGCGTCGAGGGGATGATCCAGGTTTTCCGGGGCGAGCGGAAGGAGGCCATGGGTGAGCTCCCGTTCCGGGTTGGTGACGATCCCCGATGCTTCCGCGTGCTTGCCCGCTCGCTGGGTTCCGGCGGGACGCTGCTCCAACTCGTGGACATCTCGGAACAGCGCCTTGCCGAGATGGCGTTGCGGGAGTCCGTCCGCGAGTTGTCCGACTTCAAGGCGGCCCTGGACTGCCACGCGATCGTCGCCGTCACCAACGCCTCGGGACGGATCACCTACGTCAACGACCTGTTCTGCAGCATCTCCGGATACACCAGCGAGGAATTGGTCGGGCAGGACCACCGGTTGCTGAACTCCGGGCGGCATCCGTCGTCCTACTTCCGTGAGATGTGGAAGACCATCGGACGCGGGGAGGTCTGGCGTGGGGACATCTGCAACCTCTCCAAGGCGGGCCACCTTTACTGGGTGGCGACGACCATCGTTCCGTTCCTGGGCGGTGACGGGAAGCCGGTGCAGTTCGTGGCGATCCGGAACGACATCACCGAGCTGCGTGCCGCAGAGGAGCGGGTGGCGGAACAGGCGGCGCTGATCGACGAGGCGCGGGACGCGATCCTGGTGCGGGGCCTCGACCAGAAGGTGCTGTTCTGGAGCAAGGGAGCGGAACGGATGTACGGATGGACCGCGTCGGAGGCCCTCGGCCGGCCGGCCGACCAGTTGCTCCAAGCCGATCCCAAGCGCTTCCACGCAGCGGACGCGGCGGTGCGGACCCATGGGGAATGGAGCGGCGAGATCCCGGTGGCCTCCAAGTCCGGACATCGACTGATGGTGGACAGCCGTTGGACTTTGTTGCGTGACGGGGAGGGCCATCCGAAGTCGATCCTGACGATCGACACGGACGTGACGGAGCGGAAGAAGCTGGAGCAGCAGTTCCTGCGGGCCCAGCGGATGGAGAGCATCGGGACGCTGGCGGGGGGCATCGCGCACGACCTGAACAACGTGCTCGCGCCGATCCTGATGTCGATCGAGCTGCTGCGCCTGGAGCTGGACCGTCAGGAGAAGGACGAGATCCTGGACACGATCGAGTCCAGCGCCCGACGCGGCGCGGAGTTGGTGGGGCAGGTGCTTTCCTTTGCGCGTGGCGTCGAGGGCCGCCGGCTCTCCGTGCAGATGAAGCACCTGGTCCGGGACGTGGCCAAGATCGCCTCGGAGACCTTCCCGCGGAACATCGAGATCCGGGCGGAAGTGCCGTCGAACCTGCCGCCGGTCCTCGGGGATCCGACGCAGATCCACTAGGTGCTGCTGAACCTGAGCGTGAACGCACGGGACGCGATGCCGCGGGGCGGGACGCTGACCTTCTCGGCGCAGAACGTGGTCTTGGACGACCAGTACGCGGGGCTGAGTCCGGAGGCGAAGCCCGGTCGTCACGTGTTGATCCAGGTCGAGGACACCGGCACCGGCATCGCCCCGGAGATCCTGGAGAAGGTCTTCGATCCGTTCTTCACCACCAAGGAGCCCGGGAAGGGGACCGGTCTCGGGCTTTCCACCTCGCTGGCCATCGTCCGCAGCCACGGCGGATTCATCCGGGCCTACAGCGAGCCGGGGATCGGGAGCCGGTTCCGGGTCTACCTGCCGGCGACTGAATCCACCACGGAACCGGCCCCGGTGGCGGACGTGGTGCTTCCCCGCGGCAACGGCGAGGTGGTGTTGGTGGTCGACGACGAGGTGTCGGTGCGGCACATCACGCGTCAGACGCTGGAGTCGTTCGGCTACCGGGTCATCCTGGCCGGAGATGGCGCGGAGGCCCTGGCGGTGTACGCTTCGCGGCGGACGGAGATCGCGCTCGTCCTGACTGACATGATGATGCCGGTGATGGATGGGCCAAATGCTTCTTCATATTCACTAATTTTGTCAGCTCTTTCAGCGACTGGATCTTTTGCGGCAGTAATTTCTTTTCTAAACAAAATGTTTACCGCACCTTGAGCACCCATTACTGCAACTTGAGCTGTT
>CAMASJ010000237.1 GCA_945860685.1 Akkermansia muciniphila | reverse complement strand
GCAGAGCGGGGACTCCTTCCGGTGGGCACAGCCGCCGAGGGTCAGCACGGCCAACGCGGAGAAGACGACCATCGGGACAAAGAATCTCACGGTGGACCATGGCGTCTCGGGCTCGGGGAAGCAAACGCACCATGGGCCCGCGCCGACGTCACCGATCCGAAGCCCCAGGATACGGGTTAGACCCCATGTCCGATCCGGTGTCGAACCGTGGAGATTCACGGAGCAAGGGACCGGGAAACCGTGCAGGGCGTCGATGAATCCCATCGGGTCGCCGCTTCCCGGGACCACATCGGATCCGTGCGTCTGTCGGATGACAGAGGCCAATCGGCTGCATGGAGGGAAGGGATCCGGTCCGCACTCACCGATGTGGATCCGTCATGGATCCCGTCTCGAACCCAAGGGATGACATGAAGAACAGAACGCTGATCCGCCTCGCCATCGGAGTGACCGTGGTTTCCTGGTCGCTGCCGCAGGGTGTCCTGGCGTCCGACACCTCGATGCGGGCCGGCCCCGGCCTCAACCAGGCGAGGATGTCGCACAACGTGACGCGGTTGCCGGATGGCCGGGTGATCGTGTTGGGCGGCCATGGTCCCGGATTCGAAAGCCTTTCCAGCGCCGAGATCTATTCGCCCACAGACAATGTCTGGAGCTCCATTCCCATGCAGTCGCCGCATGACTCCCAATCCTTCGTCCAGCTGGCGGACGGACGTCTGATGGTTGCAGGCGGTTCCTCCAGCCTCGGGATACCGGCCTACAGCCAAATCGAACTGTTCGATCCGGCCACCGGATCGTTCTCCGCCAAGGGGAACACCGTGCGTTTCCGCGCCGCGTCCGGGGGCGTGCAGATGGGCGGAGGCAAGGTGCTTCTCGCCGGGGCCTGGTGGACCCACAACGACGCCCACACCTACGGCGAGCTCTACGACCCGGTGGAGGGCACCTCGACCGCAACGGGTCCGCTGTCGCTCGGCAGGTCGGGCGCCCTGGTTTTCCCCACCGCCGACGGAGATGCCATGGTCGTGGGTGGCATCCATTTCACCGGGGGAAACATCCTGCCCACGCCGGAGCTGTACTCGTTCGCCGGGAATTCCTTCTCCAAGGTCGGCGACGAACTGCTCGCCAGCGATCCGGGTTGGCTGGTCCTGCCCAGTCCGGTTCCCGTCCAGGCCGTCCAAGACTTCCGGATGTCGGACGGGCGGTATCTGTGTTCCATGTATCGCCCCTCGGCCACCACCACGGAACAGGGCCTGTTCGTCTTCAACCCGGTGACCAAGTCCTTCGGCCGGTTCGAGACACATCCTGCCCTGCCGGACTCCAGCCTGGAGATCCCGGCCTTTCCTCCTCAACTGGACGTGGAAGGAAACACGGCCTACCTGCTGGTCTTCATTCCCAACGCGTTTCCCCAGCGGGCCGTTCTGCGGACCGTGGACCTGTCAACGGGCGCAACGAGGGTCCTGCCCGGGGTCATCGAGTTCCCTGCGGACTACGTCACCTCCGGCGCCAGCTTCACCCGCCTCAAGGACGGCCGCTTCCTGATCGCCGGTGGAGCCACTCCCGGAATGGGCAACTTCGGAGCGCTGCCGAACAGCTTCTTCGTCACCGCAGGATCCTCCGCCCCCACGGTGGACATCGCACTGCACGCGGCGGTGACGATCTCCGGCGATGTCGGTTCCACCTACGCCCTGGAATACGCCGTGGCGATCTCGCCCGATCAATGGCTGCCGCTGGCCACCGTCACCCTGACGAACGTCCAGGGACGGTTCTACGATCCGACGCCGATTCCCCCGGCGGCACATCGCTTCTATCGGGCTCGGCTGCTGCCCTGAGCCGGTTCTGGGGAAGGGGCACTCCGGCGGAGACGGAAGGCCCGCTTCCCGTACCAATGCGGCCTTGCGTGAGGGGCCGTTCTGAAAAGGTCAGGCCGGTCTCCCCACGCAAAGGCTTGGCGTCGCGCTGGTGTTCCGCACACTTCCGGCCTTCCAGACTCTCCTTCCGGCGGTCCACGGAATCGTCCGGATCTCCAACGATCCTTGATTCCCACCACGGTCGCGGACGTCGTGGAACCGGTGCCATGACCCTCCTCCGCCAGCTCAGCCCCCGATTCGCCCCTTGGGTCCGTCTCATGCCCGCGTGGCTGGCCTGCGCGGCCGCACTGCACGCGGGCCGCTTCGAGGACGAGGTCCGTCCGCTGCTGCGCGAGCACTGCAACGACTGCCATTCCACCGAGCGCCACAAGGGCGACCTCGACCTCGAGCGGTTCTCCACCGAGGCCAAGATCCGGCATCATCCGGCGGTCTGGCAGGGCGTCGTCGAACAGGTTGCCCTCGGTGAGATGCCACCGAAGGAGAAGTCCAAGCTGGAACCGGCCCAGCGCGAAAGGCTGCTCGCCTGGGTCAACGGACTGCTCGACGAGGTCGCCCTCGAACGCGCCGGAGATCCCGGACCGGTCGTCCTCCGACGCCTCTCCAACGCCGAGTACACCCACACCCTCCGAGACCTGACCGGCATCCCGTCCCTCGATCCGGCCCGCGAGTTCCCGACCGACTCCGCCTCCGGCGAGGGCTTCATGAACGTCGGCAACTCGCTGGTGATGTCGCCGTCGATGGTGACGAAGTACCTCGACGCCGCGAAGAACGTCGCCGCCCATGCGGTTCTCGTCCCGGACGGGCTCCGCTTCTCCCCCAGCACTTCCCAACGCGACTGGACCGAGGAGATCCTCGCCGACATCCGGTCCCTCTACGGCCGCTGGACGCGTACCGGCGGCGGCACCGCGGTGGATCTCCAGGGCATCCGATTCGATACCCGCGACGGTGGAGTCCTGCCCCTGGACGCCTACCTCGACGCCACGCTTCTGCTCCGCCGCGAGGCGGGCGCCAAGGGAGACATCCCGCGCCGTCGGGTCGCGGCCCTCGCCGGCGAACGCGACCTCAACCCCAAGTACCTCGGGATCCTCTGGGACGCTCTCCGTTCGGATTCCGAATCCCCGGTCCTCGGACCCGTGCGTGCCCGTTGGCGCGCGGCCAATCCCGGCGAAGGACCTGCCGTCGCGGCGACGATCACGCCCTGGCAACGGGCCCTCTGGCGGTTCACCACCGTCGGGCACATCGGGAAACGGGACGGACCGAAGGCGTGGCAGGTTCCCGCAAGTCCCCTCGCCGAGGCCCGCGAGCTCCGCCTTCCGCTCCCGCCGGCGGGACCCGACGGATGGATCACCTTCCACCTCGTCACCGACGACGCCGGCGACGGTTCGCAGGACGACCTGGCCCTCTGGGAGAATCCCCGCCTGTCTGCCCCGGGCCGCCCGGACATCGCGCTCGCCGACCTCCGCGACATCGCCCGCGCCTTACCCGCCCGCCGCTCGGCGCTGCTGCGCGGAACCCGTGCCGCCTTGGCCGCTGCGGATGAGGCCCTCGCCGGCGCCAGCTCCGCGAAAGCCCCGTCGACCGACGAACTGGCGCGACGCCACGGCATCGATCGCGAGGTCCTCGACGCCTGGTTCTCGACGCTCGGGCTGGGCGATGCCGAAGCCCCGCTGACCTCCCACATGTCCTCCCGGATGGAACGGGCCGGAGACCACGACTTCATCCAGGGTTGGACCGGCGCGGACGCCCTGAGCGTGATCGCCAACTCCTCCGACAAGGCCGTCCGCGTCCCCGGCAACATGAAGCCCCATGGCGTCGCGGTGCATCCCAGTCCCTCCCGACGCGTCGTGGTTTCCTGGCGCAGCCCGGCCGAAGTCCGCATCCAGGCCTCCGGCCTCCTCCGCCACGCACACCCGGAATGCGGCAACGGCGTCGCCTGGACCCTCGATCTCCGCCGTGGACCGACCCGAATCCGGCTCGCCTCCGGCACCGCGCAGGGCGACAGCGAGTCCCGCTTCGGCCCCATCCCGGACATCGCCGTGCGCGTCGGCGACGCCCTGTCCCTCTCGGTGGGCCCGCGTGACGGCAACCATTCCTGCGACCTCACAGTGGTCGATCTCACCCTGACGGACGGCACCCACCGCTGGGACCTCGCGTCGGACGTCTCCCCCGACATCCTCGCCGGCAATCCCCACGCCGACCGACTGGGCCATGCCGGCGTCTGGCATTTCCACAGCGAGCCCGACTCGCCAGCCGCAGCCGTTCCCGCCATCCCGCCCGGTTCGCTGCTCTCCCGGTGGCAGCTGTCCACCAACTCCGCCGACCGGCCGCGCATCGCCGAAGAACTCGGCCGCCTGCTGACCTACGAACGCTCGGCGGCGCCCATGGATCCCGTGGACGCCCGGCTTCGCGAACATCTCCTCTCCCTGAACGGTCCCCTGCTCCGGGGCCTGCTCCAGGCCGGCAAGACCCGCGTCTCCGAACCGAAGGGGTCGGCCAGCGTGGACGTCGGCCTCGATCCCGCGCTCTTCGGTCCTCACGCGGGCGCCGTCGGGACCAAATCCACGGACCTGGCCGTGTCGGCGCCGTCGGTGCTCGAGGTTCGTGTCCCTGCCGAACTCGCCGCGGGAGCGGAATTCGTCGCCACCGGCCGCCTTCATCCCGCCGCCGGTCCACAGGGCAGCATACAGATGCAGCCCAGGACCGAGCGACCTGCGAAGCTCGGGCTCTCCGCCGGCCCCGCGCGAGAGACCGGCGGCAAGGGCACCTGGTCCGACGGCGAACGCCCCGTGGTCTCGGATTCCCCGATCCTGGTCCGCGCAGGCTCGTCGGCCGCAAAGCGCCTCGAGGCGGCCTTCGACGAGTTCCGCAACCTGTTCCCCGCCGCGCTCTGTTACTCCAAGATCGTGCCCGTCGACGAGGTGGTCACCCTCACGCTGTACCACCGGGAGGACGAGCACTTCCGCCGGCTGCTGCTCGACGAGGACGGCGCCAAGGAACTCGACCGCCTCTGGGCGCGGCTCCACTTCGTCAGCCAAGACGCCCTCAAGCTCGTGGACGGCTTCGAGCAGCTGTGGCAGTTCGCGACGCAGGACGCCGATCCCAGCGCCTTCGAGCCCCTCCGCGAACCCATCCGCCGTCGGGCCGAGGCCTTCCGCGCGGAGGTCGCCGCCGCTGAGCCTCGCCATCTCGAGGCCCTGCTCGAATTCGCAGGGCTCGCGTACCGCCGTCCACTCTCCGACGCGGAGCGGGACGGCCTTCGTGGCCTCTACCGGAAACTGCGTGCGGAGGATCTCCCACACGAGCAGGCCATCCGGCTGGTCCTCGCCCGGGTCCTGGTCGCACCCGCCTTCCTCTACCACGCCGAGAAGGCCGTCCCCGGCGAAAAGCCCGGCCCGGTCGACGCCTGGGAGCTGGCCTCGCGCCTGAGCTACTTCCTCTGGTCCTCCGCCCCCGACGAGGCCCTCCGATCCGCCGCCCGCGACGGTTCGCTGGTTCGACCGGAGGTCCTTCGCGCGCAGGTACGGCGCATGTTGAAGGACCCGCGGATCAGCCGGCTCTCCTCCGAGTTCGCCGCCACTTGGCTGCACCTCTACGCGTTCGACGAGCTCTCGGAGAAGAGCGAGCGGCATTTCCCGACCTTCGAAGGGCTTCGCGCCGACATGTACGGCGAGACTCTCCGGTTCTTCACGGACCTCTTCCGAAACGACGGTTCGGTCCTCGGGATACTCGATGCGGACCACACCTTCGTCACCGCGGCCCTGGCGAAGCACTACGGCATCGAAGGGGTCGAAGGCGAAGGCTGGCACCGCGTGGAGGGCATGCGTCGACTCGGCCGCGGCGGCGTGCTCGGCCAGGCCACGGTCCTCGCGAAGCAGTCCGGGGCTTCGCGGACCAGTCCGATCCTAAGGGGCAACTGGCTCGCCGAGGTCCTGCTCGGCGACAAGCTGCCCAAGCCGCCCAAGGACGTCCCGCGCCTGCCCGAGGACGAGGCCGCCGAGCCGCTCACCGTCCGGCAACTCACCGAGAAGCACAGCAACGATCCCCGCTGCTACGGCTGCCATCGCAGGATCGACCCGTTCGGATTCTCGCTCGAGGCCTTCGACGCCATCGGTCGCAGCCGCGGGAAGGACCTCGGCGGACGTCCGATCGACACCCGCGTCCGCGTGCTCGACGGCTCGGAGTTCGACGGCCTTCCCGGGCTCCGCGCCTACCTCTTGGACCGTCGGCGCGACGCCTTCCTCCGCCAGTTCTGCCGCAAGCTGCTCGGCTATTCCCTCGGACGCGGCGTGCTTCTCTCCGACGGCCCACTGCTCACGCAGATGCGCGACGACCTCAAGGCGCGGGACCACCGCTTCTCCGCCGCGGTCGAGTCGGTGGTCCTGAGCCGCCAGTTCCGCGAGATCCGCGGAAAGGAGATGGCCTCCGGGGACTGATCGGCCTAAATAAGCTCTACAGCCTCCCCCACTGATTCCCATGCCCAGCCACCACTTCACCCGCCGCACCTTCCTGCGCGGCGTCGGCGTCTCCATGGCCCTGCCGTGGATGGAGTCCGTCAACGTCTGGGGCGACACCCCGCCGGCTTCGACGCGTCCCGCGAGCGAGGCACCGGTCCGGTTGGCCGTGCTCTTCTCCGGCAACGGCTTCCACTCCCGCGAATGGTGGGCCAAGGGCGAAGGCGACGGCATGGAGCTCGGCAAGGTGCTGGAACCCCTCTCCGACGTCCGCCGCAAGATGCTCTTCGTCCGCGGTCTCTACAACGCGGAGGCCCTCAAGGGGAACATCCACAGCTCGCAGACCGGCAACCTGCTCTCCGGCGCACCGCTGGCCTCCGGCGGCGAGATCCGCTCCGGCACCAGCGTCGACCAGCTGCTCGCGCAACGCTACGGACACTCCACCAAGGTCCCCAGCCTCGTGCTCGGCTGCGAGAAGTCGAACCCGTCGGTGCACAAGAACTACTCGATGCTCTACAGCTCCCACATCTCGTGGAGCTCGCCCACCTCGCCGACGCCGCTCGAGGTCTATCCGGCGCTCGCCTTCGACCGGCTCTTCAAGGACGAGGTCGGACGCGGCGACCGCAGCGTGCTGGACGCGGTCCTCACCGACGCCCGCGACCTCCGCCGGAACATCAGCACCGGCGACCAGCGGAAGCTCGACGAGTACCTCGACTCCGTGCGCGACGTGGAACAGCGCATCGAGAACGCCGGCAAACGCGGACAGCTCCAAGGATGGCGGCCCACGCTCGAGAAGCCGGACATGGCCCGGCCTGCGGACGGCATCCCCCAGGACATCGCCGAGCACATGCGCCTGATGTGCGACATCCTCGTGCTCGGCTTCCAGACCGACACCACGCGCATCACCACCCTCAA
>CAMASJ010000236.1 GCA_945860685.1 Akkermansia muciniphila | reverse complement strand
AGGCCGGCCGGGGCGAATGCGGCGGCCCGGCCGAGCACAGGCACGAGGTCGGCCTCGCCGATCTCCGCGCCGCGCCGCGACAGGAGTTCCCGGAGACGGGCGATGGCGCGGGAGACGCGCTTCCGGGCCGCGTCTTCGGCGATCCCGAGGGCGGAACCGACCTCGGCGAGCGACTTCTCCTCGAAGAAGCGGAGGAGGATCGCGCGGCGGTCGGACTCCGGCATCCGCGACAGGCAGTCGTCCAGCACCGGCGAGATCCGTTCCCAGAGATCCTCGTCGCCGCGGTCGGCGGGGGGCGTCTTGTCGATGGGGTTCATTGAGTAGGCGATCTGGTCCCGCTGCACGCGTCGGCGCTCGGCCTTCATGAGGTCCTTCGCGGCATAACTGGCCGCACGGAAGAGCCAGGCGCCGAGCGGCACCGACTCGGACAGCGACGCACCCTTGCGGGAAAGGAGGATGAACACCGCCTGGACCACGTCCTCGGCCTTGGACGGATCACAGGTCTGGCGCATGGCCGAGGCGTACACGACGCCGGCATGCCGCCGGACCAGTTCGGCAAACGCCGCCTCGTCACGCCCATCCACATAGGCCCGAAGGAGTTGGTGGTCAGTGCTCACACGTTCCGGCTTCAATTGGCCGTCGGCCCGGTTACCGGACACCGGGAAGCTCGTTTTTCCGGGTCCCGGAATCAATCCCACTCCCGGTTTCGGTGCTCCCATCGGCCTGAGATCCGGTTCCTGCCTTCACCCTAGGGCACGAAACCGCCTCAAGAACCCCTCATCCACGCCGATCCATTCCGTGGGTAGCTTCAAGATTTTGTCCGTCCGAGTGGCCGGACCGCGGGTCTGGATAGTGCTATCCCTTGGTATCCGGGCCCGCGTTTTTTTTTCCGGGGCGACGTTGCTTCGCCCGGTAGTCACTGGGCCGCCAGCCGGTCCAGCGTTTGAAGGTGTTGGAGAAGACGAACGGATTGGCATAGCCGACCAGGTCGGCGATGACCTCCAGCTTGTGGTCGGTCTCCGTCAGCAGGTCGGCCCCGTGTCGGATCCGGAGGTGGGTGACATGCTGCATCGGAGACCGGCCGAGCTGGCGGCGGCAGAGCCGGCGCAGATGTTCGCCGCTGCAATGGGCCCTGCGGGCGAGTTCGGTGAGGGTCCAGGGATGACCCGGTTCCGCGGCCACCGCCTCCCAAAGGCGGGTCAGCCGGTCCTCCACATGCCATGGCTGGGCGAAGCGGGCGACATATCCCTGAACCAGTTCCAACCAATGGTGGAGCGCGGCGGGCGACGCCGATCCCGACTGCTCGGCGATGAGCCCCTCGACCGCGCATCGGAAGGCCGCGCTGTGGAACGCGGCCAGCACCGGAGCGCTCGCGGCCCCCAGCGGGCCCAGCCCAGCCCCTTCGTCGTAACGTACCCAGGCGAACTGCCATCGTCGGCCCGGAACCGCATGGAACGCGTGCAGGACATGGGCCGGGGCGAGGCAGGCCTGGCCGGCGCGACAGCGTTGCCAACGGCCGTCGAGCAGGATCCGCCCCTCTCCGCCGAAGCACGCCAGGAAGTAGCCGCCCGGAAGGTCGGTCCGCACCATGGCGTAGGGATCCGAGGCATCCGCGACACCGACGTGCGCGATGCGGTGCGGCTCCATCGCGGGACACTCCGCCACCCGGAGGACGGATTCGACCGTCTCCGGTCCGACGAGATGGGTCTCGACGAGCGGCGGATGCTTCATGGACGGCCGGAGGGTCGGCCGGAAGGGATCCGATGACAACTGCGGGCGGCGGCGGCCGTCGACCCGGTCGGCTTCGGCGTTCCTTTTCCCGGAATTGCGGTAGGATGGATCCGTTGCCATGAGCGGATCCCCGAAACGTTGGCTTGCCCCAGGACTGGTCGTCGCCGTCGCCGTGTTCATCGGCGGCATCGCCGCGACAGCGTGGTGGATGCACCGGCACTCGAACGACGACGGCGAGTTCGCGGCGCACATGAACGCCGGGCGCGGCTTCCATGCCGCCGGCGAGCTGCCCCGCGCGGTCGGCGCCTTCCAGGCCGCATTGGCCATGAACCCGGCGAACCCGGACGTCCACCTCAACCTCGCCAACACCTTCCTGCTCGCCAACCAGCCCGCGCAGGCGTTGGTCCATGCCGGCGCGGTCCTGCAGATGGAGCCCGGCAACGGCGCTGCCAACTACCTCGCCGGCTGCGCGCACCTGCGGCTCGGCGCCCATTCCAACGCCGTCCAGTTCCTGACCGAGGCCAAGCAGGCCGACCGCACCCAGAACCCGGTGTCCTTCCAGCTCGGCCTCGCCTACGCCGGCTGGAACCGGCCGGCCGACGCCGCCGAGCAGTTCGTCGAGGTGCTCGAGTTCGACAAGGACCATCCGTCCGCGCACTACCAGCTGGCGCAGATGTACCTCCGCCAGGGCGCCCGCGAGGACGCCGCGGCCGAGCTGGCGCTGCACCAGAAGGCGACCGCCGGACGCATGCAGGCCGCCGACAACCCCTCGCTGTTCGAGAAGTGCAAGCACACCGAGATCCTCGCGCCCTTCGCGCTCGAACAGCCCGAGGACGACCCGGTTCCGATGCGGTTCGCCGACGACACCGCCCGCGCATTCGGTTCGGAAGCCGAGTCGCTCCGCGGACCGTTCGGGCTCTTCGACCTCAACCGCCGCGGCTGGAACGACCTGCTGTTGGTCGATTCCCGCGGTGGGATCCGTCTGCTCTGGAACTCCAACGCCGTCTTCGCCGCCCGCGGCGAACCCGTGCCGTCCACGGTCGGCACCGTGCGAGACATCGCGGTGGGCGACCTCAACAACGACCGCTACGACGACGCGATCCTGGTGGGCACGGAGGGTTCGCAGGTGCTGAAGTTCGCCACCAACGGGTTCATCACGGACGGCACCGCGCTCGGCGGCATCCGGGGCCTCAAGGCCGAGTCGGCCGTCCTCGCGGACCTCGACGTCACCGGCAAGCTCGGGCTGCTGGCGCTGGCGCCGGGCGGCCGGATGCGGGCCTTCACCAACCTCGGCACGGCGATCCTGCGCGAGCGTCGTGACGCCGCGGACGACGGCTGGGGCGTCTCCGGCGTCACGGGCGTGACCGTGGACGACTGGAACAACGACGATCTTCCCGACGTGCTGTTGACCCGTGCCGGCGCCCCGCCGCGGGTACTGACCAACCGTCGGCGCGACGGCCTGGTCGCCACCAACCAGCCCGCCGACTGGCCGGTCTCCACGGCGTTGGCCACCGGCGACTTCAACAACGACCTCCGCACGGACGTGGTCCTGGCCACGCCGGCCTTCCTCTCCGTGTACCATGCCGGGCTGAAGGAGCCGCGCCGGCTCCCCGCACGCGGGAACCGCATCCGCCACCTCCGCGCCCTCGACTTCGACAACGACGGTTGGCTCGACCTCGTCGCCTGGGGCGAGGACGGACTGCGCGTCTGGCGCAACCGCGGCCGCCGGGGCTTCCGTGAGATGACCCGGGAACTCGGGCTTGCGGGGCTCGCCGGTTCGAAGGTGGAGCACGCCGCGTTCGCGGACTTCGACCAGGACGGCGACATCGACGCCGTGCTCGACGTGTCGGGCGGCGGGCTGAGGTTCCTGCGCAACGACGGCGCCAACGCCAACGGTCTGGTCAAGTTCCGCCCGATCGGGAACCGCTCCAACTTCAGCGGCATCGGCCTCCGGCTCGAGCTCAACGCCGGCGGCTGGCGCGCCCTCCGCACCGTGCAGCGCAAGCCCGTGGAGATCGGTGTCGGACGCCACAAGGACATCGAGACCGTCGTGGCCCGTTGGGCAGACACCCAGCCGCTGTTCGGCGTCACCGCCGATCCCCGCCAGGTGGTCGACCTGATCGAGCCCAAGAACCCCACCGGCTCCTGCCCCTACCTTTACACGTGGGACGGCACGCGCTTCCGCTTCGTCACCGACATCCTGAGCGCCGCGCCGGTCGGACTGCCGATGATGCCCGGCCGCAACATCGAGGCGGATCCCCGCGAATGGGTGTCTCTCGGCGGCCCCCGCGAGTTCGTGCCGCGTGACGGCCGCCACGTGGTGCAGATCACCGAGGAACTGCGCGAGGTGCTCTACCTCGACGAGGTGAAGCTGGGCTGGACGGACGTCCCGGCGGGCCACGAGGCCCACTCGACGAGCAAGCTGGTCCCGGGCCGGCCGTTCCCCCGGCACACGCTCCGCTGGCTCGGCGGCCGCGCGCCGCTCCTCGCCGCGCGCGACGCCGCCGGCAACGACCGGACGTCGGCGCTCGCGGAAACCGACGGCACCCGGCATTCGCCGACGAAGCGGCGGGCGCAGCTGCGCGGGTTGGCGGAACCGGAGACCTTGGTGTTCGACTTCGGTCCGATTCCCCAAGGCGAAGGGCTCACCCTCGCCCTCACCGGCTGGCTGCGGTTCGGCGGCGGCATGGCCAACATCGCCGGCAGCCACGACCCCGAACTCCCCTTCCCCTTCCCTGTGCTGGAAGCCGAGGCCGCGGACGGAACCTGGACGAAGGTCCCCGTCACCGTCGGAGCCCCGGCGGGCAAGACCAAGACGATCCTCGTGCCGCTCGGCGGGGTCCTTCCCGCCGGGACGCGGCGTCTCCGTCTCGGCTACGCGTTCGAGATCCATTGGGACCGCGTCGCGCTGTTCCGCGAGAACCGGCCCGCCGCGGTGGCGGAAGCCCGCCCGGTCCGCACCGACCTGCATTGGCGCGGCTATTCGGACTTCGCGCCGCTGCCCGACACCGAACCGCTGACGCCGGTCTACGAAGCCGTTCGGAGCCGCCCGCCTTGGCGGAGGACGCCGAGCGGCTGGGCCACCCGGCATGGGGCGGTGGACGATCTCGTCGCGCGGGAGGATTCCGGGGTCGTGACGCTGACCGGCGGCGACGAACTGACCGTGGAATTCCGGGCCGCTTCCGCGCCTCCGCCCGCGCCCGGGACGGAGCGGCGCTACTTCCTTTGGACGGTCGGATGGGACAAGGACGCCGACTACCACGTCGCGGCGGGCGACCGGATCGAACCGCTTCCGTGGCATGGCATGGACGACCAACTCCATGGCGTGGAGAAGCGGCCGGCGTTCCCGAGCGACGCGCTCCACGAGCGCTTCAACACCCGCTGGGTCGGTCCGTTCAACTACGAACGGGTCGAGGCGCTGCGGAAGTAGCCCGAAGGCCGTGCCGGAGACCGCAGCGAAGGCCGATTCGGCCAGCCTCGACTTTTGGGCGGGCCACTTCGTGGAAAGCGCCGCGTCCCAGGACGCGGCGGAGATTCATCCATGCGGAAACGCCGGAGACCCCGACCGGCTGAAGCCGGGACTCCATACCCCTGAAACCTCGCCGCGGCCTGGCGGCTTGGCGTGCCGGTCCCTTCCGAAAAGGGCTGTCGGTTCAGGAACGACGGCGGCGGGCCATCACGGCGACGGCGGCCAGTGCAACCGCGGCGACTCCCACCGACTGCGGTTCGGGAACCGCGGCGAACTGGAAGTCGTCGGCGCTCCAGTAGCGGCTTCCGGCGTCGAGGGGATCCTGGTTGATCCGGTACCCGGTGATCCCGGTGAACGCAGAGAACGTGCTGGTGTCGAGGAATTCCATCGGGAGTGGCGCGGAGCCCGGATTCGCCGGAAGGGTCACCGAGGCCGAGCCCAACACGTCGGTCCCGCCCATCGCCTGGATCGTGATCGTCATCGCGGGTTGCCCGAACCCGTAGTACTCCACCTGGCTGAACCACGCGCCTTCCAGCAGCTGCGTCGTCTGCAAGGTGATGCCGTTGCCGGCGTCGGGATAGGCCTCGTTGGTGATGAAGAAGTCCCCGCCATGCGGGATGCCGCTCAGCGGATTCGCGAGGTCGCCGCCGGTGCGGTTGTCGCGACCGGTCACCCGGATCCGGTCGTCCCAGGTCACGCCACCGACGACCAGGCTGTTGCCATTGGCCTCGAACAGGGATCCGCTCGCATTCAACGCCGGGGCCTGCGGAAGGCCTTCGAAGCCGACGAAAACACTGGCGGAGGCGGAAAGCAGCGGGAGCAGGGCGGCACCGAGGAGGAGATGGCGGGAACGGGACGTCATAGCGTCAAAGGCCAGAAAGAATTTCCGGGAACAAGCCGAATCTCAGGAAACCAATGCAGGCTCCCACGTCCCACCCGAACGGAAACGCCCCCGGGAATCCCGGGGGCGCATCGGCGGAACCGTCGTGGACCGGTCAGGACTCGACCGCGCTGAGCTCCACGGGCTCCACGCTCACGCCCTGCTTCTTGAGCCACTTCACGCCGGCGGTGATCTCGGTGGCGTCGCCCTCGACCTCGAGGCAGACGATGCCGACCACGTCGGTGACGCTCGCCTGACGGATGCTGGTGACCAGCTTGAACAGGTGGCCGAGCTGCCAGATGACCGGCGCCTTGATCCGCTGGGGCGGATAGGTGAGCCAGAAACGGGCGGTCGACTTCGCCGGGGCCTTCGTCGCCGGGGCTTTCGACTTGGCGGGCTTCGTTGCGGAGGGGCTCTTCGTGGATTTGGCGGCCATGGGATTCGTGGGACGGGATTCGGCGGACAGGGAACCGCGGACTCAACCCCCGGCGATCGCCGGGATGATGCTGATCTCGTCGCCGTCCTTGAGCGGCGTGGCCTGGTTGTCGAGGAAACGGATGTCCTCCTCGTTCACGTACACGTTCACGAAGCGGCGGACCTCTCCCTTCTCGTCGATCAGGCGCTCGGCGATTCCGGGGAACTGGCGCTGCAGCTCGGCGATGGCGCCGCCGACGGTCCCGGGACCGACCTCGACGAGTTCCTGGTCGTTGGTGAGCTTGCGGAGCGGCGTGGGGATGCGGACGTGGACGGGCATGTTCGTGGAGCGGTTAAACGGAACAAACTTCCGGTGAACAGGCCGCGAACGCAAGCGCGACCGAACCCACACGATCCCGGATCACGACACCACCGGGGCGTCGAGAACCTCACGCACCGTGCGCAGCAGCGTCTCCGCCGTGTACGGCTTGGGCAGGAAGTGCCTCACCCCCGAGTTCGCCACCCGCGTCACGGACCCGTTCGCGTTCAGGCCGCTGGCGGCGATGATCCGCACGGACGGATCCATCTTCGTCAGGACCCGGATGGTCGCCGGCCCATCCATCACCGGCATCATCATGTCGGTCAGGACAAGTGCGATCTCGGTCCGCCGGGAAGCGTACACCGCCAAGGCCTCCGCGCCGTCCCCGGCCAGGATCACGCGGTATCCGAAGGCCTCC
>CAMASJ010000235.1 GCA_945860685.1 Akkermansia muciniphila | reverse complement strand
GCACCAGGCAGTTCTCGGGATTCCTCCACGAGGTGCTGCGGAACCATCGGCTGAGCCGGGACAAGGAAGAGGGGGACGCACGGATCCGGCGCGTCTTCCAAGCGCTGCGCATCGCGGTGAACGACGAGTTTGGGGCCTTGGAGGCGATGCTGCGCCAGCTTCCATTGAGCCTGAACCCGGGTGGGCGTGTTGCCATCCTGACCTTCCATTCCGGCGAGGATCGCCGTGTGAAGAAGGCCTTCCAGGAAGGGGAACGTTCGGGTCTTTATGACGCGGTCTCGGACACCGTCATCCGTCCCGGTCCGGAGGAGCTGCGTTCGAATCCCCGCTCCTCGTCGGCGAAACTGCGCTGGGCGATGCGGGCAATGGAGCGTCCTCCGGGCTGACCGCGGCGAAGCGGGACCTCAGGCCAGAACGCCAATGCGAGACCGATTGGCACGCAAAGCGGATCCCCTTCGCGGCTTGGCGACTGAGCATTAGGCTCCCCTCTCGATCTACTGCTCAGCTCCGGAGTCGGGCCTCCTCGAGGTCGAGTTCGTTCTCCAGGTGCAGGCGGAGTTCTTCGGGGAGTTCGCCAACGCGCCGGAGACGCTGCAGTTCGAGGCGTTGGGCATGCAACGCGGCCTCTTCCAGGCGTCGCCGGGTGAGCAGTCGGTGTCTCTCCGGACTCCAGCCCAGCGCCTCGACGAGGCCGTCGCGGAGGTTGCTTCGGCGGCGCTGGTACTCGAGCAGGACCTCCTTGGCGGTTTCGGCGTCGAGGGACTCCTCCCGTGCGGTCCGGTCCACCGCCTGCAGTCCCGCGGCGAGCAGGTGGTCGCGGGCCACGCGGGATTCCTCCGCCTCGTCGGCCGCCTCGCGCACCCCAAGCCGGCGCACCAGCGCTGGGAAGGTGAGACCCTGGAGGACGAGGGTGGAGAGGATCACGCAGAAGGTGAGGAAGAGGATGAGGTCGCGGTTGAGGAAGGGGATTCCTCCGGGCAGGGAACGGGGCAGGGCCATGGCGGCGGCGAGCGAGACGACACCGCGGATGCCCGCCCAGCTCAGCACGGCGATGGCGCCGGGGGGCGGCGTCGGGTCACGACGCGCGAGGGAGGGAAAGATCCGGCGTTGGAGATGGGTGATGGGATAGACCCAGATCGGACGGAGGAGGATGACCGCGAGGGAGACCGCTGCGCCGTAGCCGAGCAATTCGAGGACGCCGAAGTCGGAGCGCAGGTCGGCGAACACGAAGCGGATCTGCATTCCGATCATGAGGAAGATCAGGCCGTTGAGCAGGTACTCGACGGTCCGCCAGGTGGCGTTGCCCTTGATGCGGATCGAGAACCGGATGCGGCCGGAGATCTCCCATCCGATCCACAGTCCGGCGGCGACCACCGCCAGCACGCCGGACACGCCCAGATGTTCCGCCGGGAAGTACGCCGCAAACGGCACGAGCAGCGAGACGAGCACCGCGAGGGAATCGTCCTCGATCCGGTGGAAGATGCGGCTGAGCGCCCAGCCGATTCCCATTCCGATGCCAATACCTCCGGCAGCGACCCAGAGGAATCGGAGCGAGGCTTCCGAGGCTGAGAAACGTCCGGTTGCGAGGGCGGCCAGCGCGAACTTCAGGACCACCAGTCCGCTGGCGTCGTTCACTAGGCTTTCGCCCTCGAGGATCACGACGAGGCGCCTTGGAAGTCGGAGACGGCGTGCGACGGCGGCTACCGCAACGGCATCCGGAGGCGACACGATGCCACCCAGGACGAACCCCTCTGCGAGGGACATCCCAGGGATCAGAAGGCGGCACAGCACGGCGACCCCGGCCGAGGTGAAGAGAACCAACCCGACAGCGAGCAGGCCGATCGGACGGAGGTTGCGTCGGAACTCGCGCCACGAGGTGAAGTAGGCCTGAAGGAAGAGCAGGGGAGGCAGGAAGAGGAAGAAGATGACTTCCGGGTCGAGGGGGAGCGCCGGGAAACGGGGCACGAGACCCAAGACGAGGCCGCCGAGCACGAAGAGGATCGGTTCGGCCATTCCCAGACGTGTGGCGACCGGAGAAAGGATCGCGACGCAGGCGATCAGGATCAGGACGTTCTGGATCTCGTGCATGGTCTCCTGCGTGGGTCTAGGTCGTCTGCACCGAACGGAGCGCGACCCCACGTTCGGCGGCGAGCGCCTCGAGCTCGGGGCGGTCGATCAGCAGGGTCATGCCGGCTTCGAAGGCCAAGACGGCGACCCCGTGGGCGGCGCAGGTCTCCACCGTCCTCGGGCCGACACAGGGGATGTCGAACCGCATGTCGTGGTTCTCACGTGCCACCTTCACGGCGACGGCGCCGCCACCCTTCCCGGCCAGTCGGCCTCCGCGCTCCAGGCAGGCATCCGTTCCCTCGAATCCCTCCACCGCCAACGTCGTGCCGGCCTTCACCACGACCGTCTGGCCGATCTCGAGCAGCGAGACGCCCTTGGCGATGCCGAGTCCGAACCCGATGTCGGACTCTGAGGCCTTCGGGACCCGTGCGCCGGCCGCGTATCCGGGGCCGGGCATCCAAGGCTGGAGCCAAGGAACCGCAGGGACCAGTTCCACGCCGTCCTTGGCCAGTTCGTCGCCGATCGCGCCGAAGATGGTGTGGGCGTTTTTCTCCTTCAGCCGGAGCATCAGGGACATCGCCCTCAGGTCCGGCCGGAGGTCGAACAGGTTCTTCGGAGCGATCTGTCCGAGCATGACGCAGCGGGTGACGCCACGTTCGGTGAACGCCCGGATCATGCGTGAAAGCTGGCCGACCCGGGTCCAGACCATGGCGTCGACCTCCCTTTCGAGCGCCGGGTCGGTCTCGCCTTCGAATCCGACGGCGAGCACCGCGTCGCCGCGGCGACGCGCCTCGCGGGCGAAGAGGAAAGGCAGCGTCCAGCTGCCGGCGATGAGTCCGATCACGGGACGAGCATGGACATGGACCCGCCAACGGGAAAGGACGGTTGCGGCCGGTCGTCGGGCGGGGCTTGTCCGGAGCTGCCCTCGGTCGGTTCTCGCATGAGCCTCTACTCCTGAATGTGCACCGCCTTTGTGGCTGGATGCTGAGCGAATGGGTGGATTCCTGAGCGGTTCGGGCTTGCCGCAAGGGTCTCCGTGACCGCATTAGGGGGCGTGCCCGAAACCGAGATCCGTCGTCGCCGTATCCCCGTCTTTAAGACGGTGATGGCGACATTGCTTCTGGTGGTCGGCGGCGCGTTGGTGGCCGTGTGGTCGTTTCCCGACCTCATCCGCGGGGAAGGCGCCGGCATCCTCGTGGTGTATTGCTCACAGGACCAGGTGTACGCCGAGCCGATCCTGGAGCGGTTCCGTGTGGCCACGGGAATCGGGGTCGCAGCGGTGTACGACAGCGAGGCGGTTAAGACCGTGGGTCTCGCGAACCGGCTGCTGGCCGAAAAGGCGCAGCCCCGTTGCGACGTCTGGTGGGGCAACGAGCCCTTGCGCCCTCGCCAGTTGGTGGCGATGGGGGCCATCACCGATGCCACGCGGGTTCGCACCTTCGGAAGCCGACATCGCGTGCTCGTCGTGCCCGAATCCGCGACGCAGTACCCCAGGTCCATCCGCGACCTCACCAACTCCGCTTGGCGCGGCCGTGTCTCCATCGCCAATCCGCTGTTCGGTTCCACCTCGACCCATCTGCATGCGCTCCGCTCGGTCCTCGGTGAAGGCGGCTGGAGGACGTGGTGCGAGGCCTTGGCCGCGAACCGGCCGTTCATCGAGGACGGCAATTCCCAGGTGGTCCGGCGCGTGGCGCGGGGCGAGGCCTGGGTCGGGTTGACCGATTCCGACGACGTCTTCGCCGCGCGGCGGGAGTCCCTCCCGGTGCGTGCCTTGCCGTGTGACTCGTGGACCCTCGAGCTGCCCAATGTGGTCGTCCTGGTGAAGCCGGCTCCTGCTGGAAGCCCCGCTGCGAAGCTCGCCGAACATATCATGTCCGTGGAGGTGCGCCTCGAGCTGGTGCGTCAGGGAGCCTTGGATCCGGATCCGGAAGACCCGTCCCACCCGAACCCCGGATTGAAGCCCGACTGGCCCCGGGTGGTCCGCGATCTCGACGCGGTCGTGAAGGAGATCCAGCGGATCTTCCGCTGTTGACCGAGGTCCGGAGCTTCCAATGTTCGTCGCTGTTGCCTGCGGCGGTCCCGGCGTTGGATCCTCGAAAGACATGGACGATGTCTCGGAACGCTTCGGCGGTGTCGCCCGACTGTATGGCAGCGCCGGTCTCGCCCGTTTCCTCGGCGCCCATGTGATGGTCGTCGGGATCGGGGGCGTGGGCTCGTGGACGGCCGAGGCGCTCGCCCGAACCGGTATCGGACGCGTCACGCTGGTCGACCTCGACGAGATCTGCGTCACCAACGTCAACCGCCAGGTGCATGCGTTGGATGAGACCGTGGGCTTGGCCAAGGTCGAGGTCATGGCCCGTCGTCTCCGTTCCATCTCGCCGGGCATCCGTGTGGACGCGGTGACGGAGTTCTTCCATGCGGAGAACGCCTCGCGCCTGCTCGGGCTGGAACCGGGGACGGAAGGGAATCGGCCGGATGTCGTGGTGGACGCCATCGACGCCATGGCGAACAAGGTCCGTCTGATCGCCCTGTGCCACGGCAACGGCATCCCGGTGGTCGTCTGCGGCGCGGCGGGAGGACGTCGCGACCCCACGCGGATCCGCTCGGGCGACCTCGCCGAGGCCACGCACGACCGACTGCTCGCAGAGGTGCGGAAGCGGTTGCGCAAGGAAAACGGCCTGTCACGGGACGGAAGCCGTCTCGGCGTTCCGTGCGTCTTCTCTCCGGAGGCCCAGATGTACCCGGACGGGGAGGGTGGGGTCTGTGCCGAACGGCAGTCCGGTCCCGACCAGCCGATGCGGCTGAACTGCGCCACGGGCTTCGGTTCCGCGGCGGTGGTGACCGGGACCTTCGGCCTCGCGGCGGCAGCGCTCGTCTTCGCTTGCCTTTCTCCCGCTCCGGTCCCGACGACTCCGTCCTCGTCGTCGTGACGTCGATGAAGGGCGGTTGCCGGAGGTTTGAGGATTCCGCTCGCACCGGCGCCCCATCGGGGTTCGAGTGGAGCCATGACACCGACACTGCGTGATTCCGGCGCCCGGCGTGCCTTTCTGCGTCGTGCGGCGATGCTGCCGGCGTTCCTTTGGGTCCCGGGTGCTTTTGCCGAGGCGCTGAGCCGTACTCCGTCGCAGACCGAGGGGCCGTTCTATCCGGACCGGCTTCCGTTGGACACCGACAACGACCTGTTGGTGCTGAACGACGCCAGCACCCCGGCATTGGGAATGGTGACCTACCTGTCGGGACGGATCCTGGATCTGAATGGGGAACCCGTCCGGGACGCCGTGGTGGAGATCTGGCAGGCGGACGCGAACGGCGTGTATCTGCACAAGGGCAGCGACAACGCGGGACGCCGGGATCCGGGCTTCCAGGGATTCGGCCGTTTCCACACCGGAGGTTCCGGCGAGTACCTGTTCCGCACGATCCGTCCCGTTCCGTATCCGGGAAGGACGCCACACATCCATTTCGCGGTAAAGGCGAAGGGCCGGGAACGCTTCACCACGCAGTGCTACATCCGTGGCCATGAGGCGAACGACAAGGACGGCGTCTTGAACGGGGTCCGGGACGCCCGGGAGCGGGCCCTGCTGTTGGCGGCCTTCGAACCGTTGAAGGGATCGAAGGCCGGCGAGCTGCAGGCGCGGTTCGACATCGTGTTGGGAGCCACCCCTCCCGGTTGAGGCCTGGGTCGGGTCTGGAGGACGGTGTCGGATGAAAAACCGGCTTGATCCGGACCGGCGCCTACCCTATCCACACCGACCACCTTTGCGGTGGCCGTGCCAGTGTAGCTCAGCGGTAGAGCAGGGGACTCATAAGCCCTTGGTCGGAAGTTCGATTCTTCCCACTGGCACCAATCTTTTCCCCTCACTCCCTGCAGCCGGATCATTTTCCCGGTTGGAGCGTCCCTAGGCTGCGGTCCATGATGACCGGGAGATGAGCGACCCGATTTTCCCCCGCAGTCCGCGCGAATCGATGTGCGGATGGCTCTACCTACCTCGCTTCGTGGACAAGATCCGTCTGAACCTCGCCGGGCTTCTTCCTGCGGACTACCACGCCAACTTCGCGAAGCGCGGCTTCGACGCCCAATGGCTCAAAGCGGCCGGACTCGAGTCGGAGGCGTTCATCGAGGTCGTACGGGGTTCCATCACTGACGGGCAGGTGGCGGACTGGGTGCGGAAGAATGTCCAACGGCCGGCCGAGCAGGCGGCGTTCAACCAATGGCTCGTCCAGCACGGCACCGAGGAGGATCCGGACCTGCGCGCGCGTCTTGCCATGAGGAAGGAGCAGTCGGGTTTGGCCCACCGGAACGATCTGACCACGTTCGTGGACTACATCGACGCCGACGAGAAGCGGATCTGAGCCGACATCCGTCCAGAGGGGGCGAAGACGGAACTCAGCGTCCGATCTCGGCGTTCAACTCCTCGGAGCTCCAGTTCCTGCCGATTTCCTCGAGGCGGTCTGCGGCCGCCCCATGTTCCCAGACCGCATAGGCGAGGGTGCGTTCCGGTACGGCCGCCAGACGGGGTTGGGCGAGTAGGCCGCCCAGGAAACCCGCCAGCACGTCGCCGGTGCCGCCTTGGCCGAGGCCTGGATTCCCGGTTGGGTTCACCCAGATGGGCCCCTCCGCACGTCCGATCAGGGTCTGGAAGCCCTTGAGGACCACCCAGGCGTTGCCCAGTCGACGCGAGATCTCGCGCAGGCTTCCCTGGCGATCGGCGAGGATTCTGGAGACGGTGGTGTCGAGCATCTCCGCGGCTTCCCCAGGATGTGGAGTCACGACGCGGAGGGTGGTTGCCAGGCCGGAGCGGGGCGGAAGCCATTCCAAAGCCGAGGCGTCCGCGACCACGGCTCCGTCATGCTCCCTCCAGGTCCGTGAAGCCAGTTCCCGGAACGGAACAGGCAGGTCCTTCGCCGCGAGACCTGGACCGACGACGACCGAGGTGGTGTTGTCGGGGAGACGGAGACTCGCGATCCACGGGCGCACCATCGAGGCGGACAGTTGTGCTGCCACGACCGCCAGGACATCGGGTTGGACGATCACGGTGTTCAGGCCCGGCCTGGCCCGCAGTGCGCCTCGCGCGGCCAGGACGGCGGCACCATGGTAGCCCGGGCTTCCCACCAGCAATGCGACGTGACCGAACGTGCCCTTGTGCCCGTCGACCGGACGCCGTGGGGGGAAGCCGACGAAGTCGCCGGGCACCGACCACAGCAGGTTTCCGGAAGCGCGGGGACGT
>CAMASJ010000234.1 GCA_945860685.1 Akkermansia muciniphila | reverse complement strand
GGACGGTCGAGCGAGGACATCTGCTGTCGGAGGGTCTTGAGGGCGGTGTGCAGGAGGAATCCGACGTTTCCCACGCTGAGGGCAGTGAGTTCGGAGATCTCCTGGTAGCTGAGCTGGTTCTGGAACTTGAGCCGCACCACCTCGCGCTGGTTCGGGGGTAGCCGGTCCACCAGGGCAAGAAGGTTCCGGGTGTTGTCGCGGGTCTCCGCCGCGGCCGCCGGGCTCGGCCCCTGGGCCGGACGTGATTCGAGTTCCTCTTCGGTCAATGGTGCCATGCGTCCCTCCTTGCGAAGACGGTCTACCGCCCGGTTGCGGGCCACCGTGAACAGCCATTGGGCCAGATGCTTGCCGACCTCCTCCCGCTGCTGGCCACAGAGGCGCAGGAAGGTGTCCTGCACGATGTCGCGGGCGGACTCGGCGTCGCCGGTCAGCGAACCGACATACCGCAGCAGCGGTGCCTCGTGTTCCTCGAGGGCCTTGCGGATCCATTCGGTCCGTTGGGCGGATTCGTCGACAGGTGTTCGGCTCATGGCGGATCGCGGTGCGTCCACAGGGACAACGGACGTTGCAGGGAATCCTTTGAAGAGAATTTCACCGGGCCGACCCGCTTGGAAGGGAAGGATCCGGGTTGAAGGCGGCTGGATGGGGCACTACCGGGTCGGGCTTGGCTGAACCGATTCATCAGGAGCCAAGACCGACCTCAAGCAAATCCGCCAAGACGCCACTGGGGACCCGATCTGAATCCGAGGCAACGATCCCCGTTCGGTGACCGGTTCCGCTGCAGGAAACCAGTGTGTTTTCCCTTCTACACTGCGGCCTTGCGGCCCCGCGTACCGGTCCCTTCGGCTCTGTTCCGGTTCAGAGCTCCCGCCACTTCTGGGCCACGGGTTGGCGGCGCCCGACGCCGAAGGCCCGTGTGGTGACCTTGAGGCCCGGGGCCGCCTGGCGACGTTTGAACTCGGAGAAGTCGATCAGGCGGACCACCCGGCGCACCGCTTCCTCGGGAAAGCCCAAGGCCACGATCTCCACCGGAGTCCGATGACGGACCACATAGGCGTCCAGGATCGCGTCGAGCACCTCGTACGCGGGCAGGCTGTCCTGATCGGTCTGGTTTGGCCGCAGCTCGGCGCTCGGAGCCTTGATGATGGATGAAGACGGGATGATCTCGCGTTCCCGGTTGATCCATCGTGACACCCGGTAGACCAGGGTCTTCGGGACGTCGCTGATGACCGCGAGCCCGCCGCACATGTCTCCGTAGAGGGTGCAGTAGCCCACGGCCAGCTCGCTCTTGTTGCCGGTGGTGAGCAGCAGCGAGCCGAACTTGTTGGACATGGACATCAGCGCCACGCCGCGAAGCCGGGCCTGGACGTTCTCCTCGGTCGTGTCCTCGGGTCGTCCCTCGAACAGCGGGAGCATCTGTGCCTTCACGGCCTCGAAGGGCGCCTGGATCGGCACCACGTCGCATCGGATGCCCAGGTTCCGGGCAAGGGCGAGTGCGTCGTCGATGCTGCCCTGGGAGGAGTACTGCGAAGGCAGCGCCAGCCCGCGGACGTTCTCCGGCCCGAGGGCCGCGACCGCGAGGGCGGCGACGAGCGCGGAATCGATGCCGCCGGAAAGCCCGAGGACGGCGCCGCGGAATCCGCACTTCCGCAGATAGTCCCTCGTGCCCAGGACCAGGGCGTCGTGCACCTGGGCCTCCTCGCACGGGCTGGAGGCGGACATCCCACCGGAAGTCCGTGTGTCGACGACCCGGAAGTCCTCGTCGAACGCGGCGCCCTCGGCGAGCAGGCCGCCCTCGGCGTTGAAGGCCAGGCTGCGGCCGTCGAAGACGAGCTCGTCGTTGCCGCCAGCGAGGTTGCAGTAGAGCACCGGCACTCCGGACTTGGCGCAGAGGCTCCTCAGCATCGCCAGCCGGGTCGACTCCTTGCCGAGGTGCCACGGTGAGGCGCTGATGTTGAGCAGGAGGTCCACCCCGGCGGCGACGAGGTCGGCGGCGGGATCGGGCCGGTAGCGGCGTCGGGGCCAGAAGTCGGCGTCGTTCCAGACGTCCTCGCAGACGGTCAGTCCCAGTCGGAGCCCCAGGAACTCGACCGGCGTGTTGGCGGTCGCGGGATCGAAATAACGGTCCTCGTCGAAGACGTCGTAGGTGGGCAGCAGCGTCTTGGAGCGGATGGCGACGATGCGACCGCAGTGCAGGAGGGCTACCGCGTTGGACAGGCCCCGGCCGATGGAGGCCTCTCCCTCGGCGACGAAACCGACCAGCAGTCCGGTTTCGCCGGTGGCGGATGCGATCCGTTGCAAGGCCTCGAGGTTGGCGCGGACGAAGGACGGGCGTAGGAGCAGGTCCCGGGGCGGGTAGCCCACGATGGAAAGCTCGGGGGTCATCACCAGGGCGGCACCGGCCTCCACTCCGCGCCGGTAGGCGGCCAGGATGGCGGCCTCGTTGCCGGCGATGTCGCCGACCGTGGTGTTCAGCTGGGCGAGCGCGATCCTCATGGGCTTCTCTGCGGGACGAACCGGCGTGGCGAAGACATCCGAATCCGGATCAGGGCAGCTGGGCGATGCGTCCCAAGGCCTCGCGGAGCGGGCCACGTTCGGTCTGGATCAAGGTGCCTGGACCGATCCCATGCTCCTTGAGGAAGTCCGGCGCGGTCTCGAGGACGAACTGCACGCGCTGGGACTTCGACGGAACCCCTTTCTCGTCACGGGCGCGGAGCCGAACGACCTCGGTGATCACCCCTTCGGGATCGATGTACGCGGCATCGATGTCGAACGGAACGTTGCGCATGTAGAACGACCGTTCACGGCCGCCGCCGAACACGAACAGCATCGCGTCGTTGGTGCTGATCGACGTCCGGTGCATGAGCCCCGTGGCGATCTGGGTCAGGGTCGAACAGACCTCCGCCTTCACCTCGAGGGTGCCCAGCCAGAGCCGGACGCGGGGGAGCCCGGACAACGCCTCGGACTGGTAGAACGTCGGCTCGGCGGCGGCGACGGAAGCCGTCTGGACCGGCTTCGGTGCGTCATTTGCGGGGGAGGCACCCGTCGACGACGAAGGAGCCGCCTCGCGGCTGCAGCCGGCCAGCCAAATCCAGGCGACACAGACTAGGAACCTGTTCACCGGCCCATCATGGTGGCGGGACGACCCGCGCTCAATGGCCATCCTCCGATCCCGGAAACGGCGGCGGGGCCGAAGGGATCCAGGCGAAGTGCCGGCACCGTGTCCAAGGCCCCAGGTGCCCCTGTTTGCGATTTCGCGCCCCGGTGTGAGCCGCGGCTTCACTCCGGTCGAAACGTCGGCTCGGCGTGGGACGGGGTGCGGTCGAGGCGGCGGCGGACCAGGCGGACGAGTTCGGACATCGCGAAGGGCTTCTGCAGGAACTCCACCCCGGGAGCGAGCCCGGACCCGGCGGACGCCGCGAACTCACGGCTGTAGCCGCTCATGTGGATCACAGGCAGATCCGGGCATTCCGATCGGATCATCTCGCCCAACTGAAGTCCTCCGATCCCGCCTGGCATCACCATGTCGGTGACCACCAGGTCGTAGACGGGTCCGGTCCGACGCCACAGGTCCATGGCCTCGACGCCGGAGGCGGCCGTCGACACGTGGTAGCCGTGGCGGGTCAGGAACGAACGGGCCAACGAAAGCAGCCCGGGGTCGTCCTCGACCACCAGGATCCGTTCGGAGCCGTGCGGCAGCACGACAGGCGCCTCCGCCTGGGCCTCCACCGCGTCGCCGGCCAACGAGACCGGGAGATGGATCACGAACCTCGCTCCCCTTCCGGGCGGGCTTTCCACCGCGATGTGGCCTCCGTGCTGCTGCAGGATGCCGTAGGCGGTGGCCAGTCCGAGGCCGGTTCCTTTGCCCACATCCTTGGTGGTGAAGAACGGATCGAAGACCCGCGCGAGCACCTCGGCAGGAATCCCCGGTCCGGTGTCCTCCACATCCACGCGGACATGACGGCCGGGACGCAACTGGACGAGTTCGGGGCCCTCCACCAGATCCACCACCGTGGCGGTGATCAGGAACCTCCCACCCGACGGCATGGCGTCGCGCGAGTTGGCGGCGAGGTTCAACAGCACCTGTTCGATCAGGCCGGGATCCGCCTCCACCGCCGGCAACGCCCCCGTTGAGATGTACTCCACACGGATGTCCTCGCCGAGCAGACGGGTCATCATCCCGAGGAAACCCCGGATCAGGGAGTCGATGTCGACCCGTCGGGGCTGGAACGGCTGCTGTCGGCTGAACAACAGGAGCTGCCGCGTGAGACGGGCCGCACGTTCCGCGGCCGACGTGATCTCGTCCGCGGACCGGGAGATCTCGGCCGGTCCGGCCCCGGGAAGCAGAGCCGTGTTGCCGAGGATCACGGTCAGGATGTTGTTGAAGTCATGGGCCACGCCCGCCGCCAGGCGGCCGATCGACTCCATCTTCTGCGACTGCCGGACATGGTCTTCGAGCGCGCGTTGACCCGTGATGTCGATCGCGCAGCCGAGGAAGCCGACCAGCTCGCCGGACTCGTCCGTCCGCGGCACACCGGAGGACAGGAGCCAGCGGAACTCCCCGTCGTGACGGCGCAGACGGTACTGGAGCTCGAACCGCCGCCCCGATTCGAGCGAGTGCCGCCAGATCGACTCGCAGAGAAGGCGGTCCTCCGGATGGATCCGTTCCCGCCAGGCCTCGCCCGCCGCCTCCCCGGACGGATCCCCCACGAAGTCCAGCCAGGGACGGCTGAGGAAGGTGGTGCGCCCCTGGGCGTCGCACATCCAGATCATCACCGGCGCCGTGTCGGCCAGGTACCGGAATCGGGCCTCGCTCTCGCGCAGGTCCGCGTCGTCCTGCGACCTCTGGATGGCAAACGCCGCCATGTGGGTCGCGATCCGGAGGATCTGTTCCTGGCGGCTCGTGGGTCGGACAGACTCGCGGAAATACATCGCGAAGGTGCCCAGGACCCGGCCGTCGGCCCGGAGGACGGGCGTCGACCACAACGCGACGATGCCCTGCTGTTCCGCCAGGCCGAGGAACGGCGCGCAGGCGGGATCGGTCCGCACGTCGGGAACGACCACGCTTTGCCTGCGGAACGCCGCCGTGCCGCACACCGCGGATCCCTCGGCGATCGGAAGCCCGTCGATGCAGCGCAGGAAATCCTCGGACATCGAGCCGCCCGGCACCGGATGGAGCGTGCCGCCGTCCGGGGTCGTCATCATGGAGCACCGGGATCCCTCCACCTCGGATTCCGCGAAACGCAGGATCGCGGCGAGGATCTCCGGCAACGGCCGTCCCGCGGCGATGAACTCCAGCAGCTGCGACTGCGCCACCAGCAACAGGTAGGACTCCTTTCGTTCGGTGATGAACTGCAGCGATCCGGCGATGCGCCGCGGGGATCCGGGTGCGACCAGGCGGGTCTCGCAGGCAACCCATTCCCACGAACCCGTCGCGGTGCGAATCCGGTGCTCGAGCCGGTGCTGCATCCGGCCGCCCCGGTGTCCCTCGACCATCTCGGAGACCAGTCCGCGGTCCTCGGGATGGACGCGGGCGATCCATTCCTGGAACGAGGTCGCCGATGCGGACTCGAGCCACCCGAGACGTTCGGCGATCCAGGTGCTGACCCGGAGCGTCCCGGTCTCGAGGTCGCACTGGAGCACACCCTGGCTGGCCGCCCGGAGCGCCATGGCGAGGCACTTCTCAGATTCCTCGAGATCGCCTCGGGTCCTTTGCAGCTCCGCCTCCCGGGACTCCAGTTCGCGGGCCATCGAGTTGACCGATCCGGCCAGCTGGAGGAGCTCGGGCGGGCCGCCGAGCGGGGCCCGGGCATCGAAGGAACCCCGGGAAAGGAGGGCGAGCGTCTCCTGGATGCGGCGGACCGGGCGGTGGACCTGGGTCACGAAGTACCACCAGACGAGGAGCGGCGCCACGAGGGCGACACCGCCCATCCACGCGGCGCTGCGCAAAAGGTTGGCCCGTTCGGCGCGCTTCAGTTCCACCAGGTCGAAGAGGATGACGACCGTCCAAGGATTGCCCTTCGTGAGTCCGGGCAGCTCCACGGGCGCCGTGCCGCCGACGGCGTCGCCCTCGGAGAGTACCGAGACAGCGGTCGCCCCCGAGCCCCGCGAGCGGGCGATCAGGTTGGTGACCGAAGCCAGCCAGGCGGTCGCATCCATCTCGCTGAGCGGACCCGTGGAATCCGAGGCGTGGACGACGTGGCCTCCGTCATCAAGCAGGGCGGCGAAGCGGAACTGCGGGACGTTCCCCAAACCCTCGAAGTAGCTCCGGGTGACACGCGGACTGCCCTCGCCGATGCCGGCGCGGGTGAAGATGACCCCGATCTCGGCGAAGGCGGAGACCCGGCGAAGCATGAGCGACTCGATCGCGGCCGTGGTGTTCCACTCGCTGTGGACCACCGCGAAGGTGGTCAGGCAGAGGGCCAGGAGGCCAAGCAGGCCAGGGACCATCGCCCGCAATGGAAGCTTGGTGATCATCGGCAGTGTCATCCCATCGGCCCCGCCCACTTCAAACCTCCCTCGCGGGATCGTCGATCGGGTCAAGCCCGCTCAACCATGCAGAAGCGACCCTCACGCAACGGCGCCAAGGCGCGAAGGGAAACGTATGGGAGCCACATGGAGCCCGGTGGTCTGGAGCGAATGACCGGCCGGTGTCGCCGAATCATCTCCGGACTCGGCTCCCTGTTGGCGTCCTCGCGATTTCGCGTGAGGTCCCTTTTCGCTCCCATGGAATGGCTCAGGCGGCCCGGCCCGGCCACAGCAGTTCCGCCGGGGCGATCTCGATGTTCCTGGCGAACTCCTCGGGATACGGAACGGATCGGAACGAGCCGTCCGCCCCGCGTTGCACGCACACGGCCGCGACGTGTCCCACGGCCACCTCCTCGACGGGTCCGGGCTCGATGCGCCGGAACCGGATCTGGAGGTTCAGCACCTTCTCCCGCTTCTCCTTCACCAGCAGATGCATCTCCACCACGTCCTCGAAACGGAGCGGCTTCAGGTAGTCGCAGTCCGCGTGGACCCGCGGCAGCCCCATCGGCGCATGGAAGCCCCGCAGCAGCACGGACTGCCCGAAGGACCGGTAGAAGGCCCCCTCGACGGTCTCCATGTACCGGAAGAAATTGGAGAAGTGGACGATGCCGGCGAGGTCGGTCTCATGGAACTCGACCCGCCGCGTGGCCCGGAACTCGTACGGCATGGCGTTCAGGTTCCGTCGACGGGGAGTCCACGCCAATCCCGAATCGGTCCAACAGATCCCGTGATCGGGGAAGCCGCGTCCACCAGGGGACTCAGAGGGAATCCGCCTCACGAAGCGGATTGCAGGTGAAGCAAGGCCTCCACGGACGCCA
>CAMASJ010000233.1 GCA_945860685.1 Akkermansia muciniphila | reverse complement strand
GAGGGCCGCGAGGGTGTCGGCGTCGAGCGCGGGGACGGTCTTCGCGTCGAGCGACGCGGCGAGGGCCTCGAGGACCGAGGCCTTCAGGCCGTCGGTGGCCGCGGGCTGGCGGGCGAGCAGCTGGACGAGGCGGCCGGCGAGGGCGGCGTCCTTGCGGTTGCCGACCAGGCGGGCGAGGTGGGGAACGAGGTCGGCGAGGAAGGCCGGGTCCTTCGAGGCGAAGGCGGCCTCGATGAACAGGAGCGGGTCGCGGTCGGCGGCGCCGATGGCGGCCGACTCGAGCCAGCGGTCCTTCAGCGTGGGCCAGGCCGCCACGACCGCGTCGGCCAACGAACGATCGGCCGGAAGCGTCCCGGCGGCCATCAACGCATGGATCCGGACCCGTCCGTCGGTGTCCTTGATGCGCTCGATCACGGCCTCACGGGTCGACTTGACCGGATCACCCTCGTTTGACCTCAGGCGGTCGGGGGTGGTCGAGAGTTCCGCGGCGACGCGGAGGGCGTTCTTGCGGATCCACGGGGACGGGTCGTTGAACAGCGCGTTCGAGACCTGCTCGCTCCAGGGCACCGGGCCGGCGGCGGCGGCGGTGCGGTAGATCCACAGCGCATGGATGCGCGCGGTGGCCGGCGCCGAGGTGTCGGCGATCAGCGTCGAGAGGTCCTGGAACGCGCCCTCGATCAGCGAGGGATCCTCGTTGAGCAGGCGGTTCGCGGTGTTGCGGGTCCAGCCGTTGGGGCTCTGGAGCGCATCGACTAGGGCGGTGCCGCTGGTCCGGTCGAGCTTGGCGGCCGGCAGCTTCCTCGCCTCCTTGTGCTGGATGCGCCAGAGGCGGGTGAAATGGTGGTCGCGGTCCGGCCGGGTCGCCGCGTTGCGCGCGCCGTGGGCCGGTCCGCGGGTGTCGTTGTGCACCGCGATCTGGTTGTAGAAGTCCACCACGTACATCGCGCCGTCCGGACCCACCCGGCTGTGGATCGGCCGGAACCAGTAGTCGGTGCTGGCCATGAACTCGGTCTGCTTGCGGCCCTCCTCCTTGCGGCCCTGGAAGGTGGCGCCCTTCGGCTCCAGGAACTCGTGGTGGAAGAGCTGGCGGGTCGCCTCGCCCATGAAGAACGAATAGCGCTGCTCCGGCGCCCACTTGGCCGGCCACGCGCCGCCGTCGTAGATCGCGGCACCCGCCGCGGCGGTCCAGGCTCCCACCCAGTCGATCTGCACGTACGGCTGACGCTTCTCGTCGAAGGCCGGGTAGATCTTGTTCTCCTCGATGACGTTCAGGAACGACTTCATGCCGCCGACCTGGCCGCGCGCGAGGATCCTCTCCGGGATGACCACATGGCAGATCGGTTCACCGCAGGTGGCCGTGGTGAAGAGGATCTCGCCGTCGGGCGCAACCTCGCAGCCCCAGGTGTTGCAGCCGCCGGCGGCGACCTGCTCCAACGCGGAACCGTCGGGCTTGAAGCGGTAGATGCCCGCCGCGATGTCGCCGAAGTCCTTCTTGCCGTCGCCGGACTTCACGCGTCCACGGGTGTACCCCACCGAGCCATAGACCCATCCGTCCAGGCCCCAACGGAAGTTGCTGATCACGGCGTGGGTGTCGAAGGTGCCCCAACCGGTGTAGAGGACCTCCACCTTGTCGGCGCGGCCGTCACGGTTGGTGTCCCGGATCCAGAGGATGTCCGGCGCCTGCGCCACGATGACGCCGTCCTTCCAGAACACCGAGGACGTCGGCAGCTCCAGGCCGTCCGCGAAGAGAGACCGGTGGTCCATCACGCCGTCGCCGTCCGTGTCCTCTAGGATCGAGATGCGGTCGAGGGGCTTGCGGGGTTCCTTGGATCCGACCGGGAACGACGAGGGGTTCTGGGCGCGGTTCCAGTACGCCTTGAAGTCGTTCTTGTTCACGTCGCGGCCGCCCGGGTACTCCGGGGTCTCGACGACCCACATCCGGCCCTTCTCATCCCAGTCCACCGACATGATCTTCTCCGCGACCCGCTCGTCCGCGGCCAGGGTGACGTTGAACTCGGGATGGAGCTGGAAGGTGGAGACGGCCTTGTCGGCGCGCTTCGGACCGCCCTCGGGATAGGTGAGCGAGGCGAGCTCCTCGGGCTTGCAGAACTCGTCCGCATTCTCGCGACGTCCCGCCCAGGCGATGCCGCGCAGCAGCACGGTCCGGTAGTGGGGCGTCTGGAAGGAGTCGTACTCGTGGCCCGGGATGCTGACGAAGGCGCGGTACGGCGCCTTGCCGCCCGGCAGGGTCTTCTCGTAGGTCCACAGCTGCGGCCAGATGTTGAAGACGTCAACGAAGCTCTGCGCCAACACCTCGACGTCGTCCGCCATGTCGAGGCGGTTGTAGACCTCGTCCTTCCAGTCGAAGTTCGACAGGCCCTTCACGATCGGATGGGTGGGGTTGACGAAGTAGAGGCCGACGTTGCCCTCGTGCCACTGGGTCTTCTTTTCGCCGTCCCAGCGCCAGGAGCCGCCGATGATCTTCTTGCACCATTCGTGCTGGTCGCCGGCGACCACGCCGTCATGGACGACGACCACGCCGCCGCCGCGGGAGAGGAACTTCTCGAAATGCTCCCGGTCGGCGCCGGTGATCTTCATGCCGTCGGCGGCGTAGATCACGACGACGTCGGTCTCCGCGAGCTGGGCCTCGGTCGGGAACTCCATGGCGCCGGCGACCTTGAGGCCGCGTTCGCCGAGGAGCTTCGTCCAGTCGCCGAGGAATCGCGGATGGTCGTGCTGGTTGGGGCCGTGGGTCTTGACCCCGGCGCGGATGAAGACCCGGAGCGGGTCGGCGTTCAGGCCGAGCGCGGTGCAGAGGAGCACCCAGGCTGGCAGGAGGTGACGGAGCAGCTGGTTCATGGCTTTGGTGCGAGACGCTTTCCGAGGACGCCGGATGCACCGGGCGCATTCGCGACTTCGGGAGGAGACGAGAATGGCTTCCGGACGCGGGCCGTCCATGAGATTGGGCGCTGTGCAGGTGATGGTATGCGCACCTCCGTCCGCCGCTATGCGCGGACGGCACGCTCCGATGTCGACGATGCACAAACGCCGCACCCCGCCGGCGGGGAAACGCGGCCGGCGTCCGCGGTCAGATCCGGATGCGGCCTTCGAAGACGAAGGTCGCCGGGCCGCTGAGCCGGACGTCGTGGAAGGCGCCGGCCTCCTCGCGGAAGGAGACCGATAGCTCGTCGCCGCCCTGGACCTGGACCCGTACCGGCGGGCGGAAGCCGTGGACGCGGGAGGCGATGATGGCGCTGGCGGTGACCCCGGTGCCGCACGCGAGGGTCTCGCCCTCGACGCCGCGTTCGTAGGTGCGGACCCGGATGTGGTCCGGCCCGAGTACCTGGGCGAAGTTCACGTTCGTGCCGCGTGGAGCGAAGTGGTTGTGCCAGCGCAGTTCGGACCCCAGCGACTGCACCATCGCCTTGTCGGCGTCGGGCACGAAGACCACCGCGTGGGGAACGCCGGTGTTGAGCGAATGCACCTTCAGCTCCCCTTCCCGTGTCGGCACCGACTCGTCGAGCCGCAGGCCTTGGGGCGGGGTCAGTCCCACCGTCACCCGCTCGCCGACGAATTCCGCATGGATGACGCCGGCCACGGTCTCGAACCGGACCGAGGGCAGGCTCCAGCCGGTCACACTCTGGATGAAGCGGGCGAAGCACCGGGCCCCGTTGCCGCACATCTCCGCGTCCGAACCGTCGGAGTTGTAGAAGCGCCAGGCCCAGTCCGCGACCGCGGTCGTCGGTGGCACCAGCAGCATCAGTCCATCGGCCCCGATGCCGAACTGCCGGTGGCAGAGCCGCGTGACCTTCTCGGGGGTGAGCACGATGCGGCCGTCGCGGTTGTCGAGCAGGATGAAGTCGTTCCCCGCCCCGGACATCTTGGTGAACTCCAATGTCATGATGCGCTGCGACGGTAGCCGCGTCCCCGCCGTCGACAAGGGCGGGGACTGGCGCCCCGGGCCGTGCCGCAGCATGGTTCCGTCATGCGCATCCTGCGAGATCCGGCCTCCATGCAACGGCAGGCCATGAAGTGGCTCCGGGCCGGGACCCGGATCGGTTTCGTGCCGACCATGGGCTACCTCCACGAGGGCCACATCAGCCTGGTCCACGAGGCCCGTCGGCGTGTCGGGGCGTCCGGCGTGGTCGTGTTGAGCATCTACGTCAACCCGACCCAGTTCGGTCCGAGGGAGGACTTCACGAAGTACCCCCGCGACTTCCGCAGGGACTGCCGCCTTTGCCGCGAGGCCGGTGTCGACGTGGTCTTCACCCCTTCCGACGACTCCATGTACCCGGGCCGCGAAGCGGGCGACTACAGCACCTACGTCGTGGAGGAGCAGTTGACCCAAGGCATGGAGGGCGTGTCGCGGCCGACCCATTTCCGCGGCGTGACCACGATCGTGGCGAAGCTCTTCCACTGCGTGCTCCCCGAGGTGGCCGTCTTCGGGGCCAAGGACTGGCAGCAGGCGGCGGTGGTCTCGCGCATGACCCGCGACCTCAACTTCCCGGTCCGGATCGTCGTCGCCGAGACACGCCGTGAGCCGGACGGCTTGGCGATGAGTTCCCGCAACCGCTACCTCGACCCGGACCAGCGCCGTCAGGCGACGGTCCTCTCGGAGATGATCGCCCTCGCCCGCGCGGAGGTGGCCCGTGCGAAGCGCCCCATCCCGGCTGGAAAGCTCCGGGAACGCCTGGCCGGGCTCGCCTTCTCGCGTCCCGCCGCGCGAGTCGACTACATTGAGTTCTTCCACCCCGAGACCCTGCGTCCCTTGGAAAAGGTCGGCCCAGGGACGCACCTGGCCTTGGCGGTCTTCGTCGGCGCCACCCGCCTCATCGACAACGGCAGCCTCTGATCGGTCCGATCCAGGGCGGTCCCGATTCAGGGCAGTGCCCCGGCCTTGGCCCGTTCCGTCAGGAAGCGCAGCAGACCCGGCGAGCGGAAGAACCCGGGGAAGAAGTTGTGTCCCTGGCCGGGAAGCACCTCGAGCTGCACTGCGTCGGAGCGTCCCGCGCGGCGGTACGCCTCGGTGAACGCGGCAGAGTTCGCCCCGATGGGAACGACCGTGTCCGAATCGCCGTGGACCAGGTATGCCGGGACTCCCCCGAGGGCGACGGCGTTGAGCCGGTTCACCGGATTCCAGATGGAACCCGGTGCGCCGAGTTCGTCCGCGGTCCGGCCGTAGGCGGCCGAGGCCTTGTCCGTCCCGGGATAGGAACGGAGGTCGAAGACAGGGTAGATGCCCGCGATGCCAGAGACACGGCTGGGGTCCGAGGCGGCCCAGGCAGCGACCGCGAGTCCACCCCGGCTCCGTCCCAGCAGGCAGGGACGCCGTGCAAAACCGTCCCGCTCCGAGAGGTTCGAGGCGAACCGTCCGAAGAGCTCCTGGCTGACGGGATTCCCGTAGGCCTCCCCGACGTCGAGTCCGGCGATGGCGATCCCGGACTCCAGGAGATGGTTGAACAGCCATTGTTCGTGGAGGTCGGGCAGGCCGCGCAGTGTGGGGGCGTAGAACACCCAAGGCTGGGGAATCCGAGGCAGCGCGGTCTTCGGCAACAGGACGAATCCCGGTCGGCCGGCGACGATGCGGCTTTCACGCTGGGGCGCAGTGGGCTGGGGACCTGAAACCGGGACCTTCTCCTCCTCGGCGAAACGCGAATTCCAATCGGCGAGGAGCTTCTCCGCCCAGAGCTTTCCGTGGGCTTGCAGCCCTTCGGCGCTGAAGTGGACACCTCGGCCATCGAGGTCCCGGAACCGGCCGGTCAACGCATCGGTGTCGGGGCCGGCCAAGGCGAGTCCGAGACGCACACTCTCTGCCTGGGCCTCCCGAATGGACGGCGAACCGGTGTCCTCGGGGGTGTGGTACGAAGCCTGGGCGACGAACCACGGCGTTTCCCAGCCCCATTCCCGTCGGCTGGCCCGGATCAAGTCGGACAGGAGCCGGAGGTAGTCCGGGCCGGAGAGCGTCCGGGTCGGGTCGGCCTGGTTCGCGTCGGACTCGCCCTGATGCCAGAGGACGGCGCGGAATCCGGGGGTACCGAGGGAACGTCCACGGGAAATCAACCGGTCGAAGAGTGTGCCCTGGGAGCGCCAGGTTGAGTCGGGTTCTTGGACGACATTTCCAAGGAGAGTGGGCGGATTCGGCAGGGCCGTTGCCCTGGGGAGCCATTCCCGGACGCTGGTGGCGCCTTCGGCGACCGGAATGAAGCCGATCGGAACCTCCAAAGCCTGGACGAGACGGTCCCCTAGGGCGGGCATGAAACTTCCGGCCCCACCGCTGGCCCCGGGTTGGGGATCCTCGGCGGCCCGCCAGCGGGTGCCGTCCCAGGCGACGACACGGTCCGAGCTGGGCTTCTGTCGGGATTCACCATAGTTGGCGGCGTTCGACTGGCCGGCCACGAGGAACATCTCGCCGACGCCCACAGCGTCCACCTCGGAGGCCACGGGCTCCCGGGCGGAGCCGGACCACAGGAACCGGAGCCGAAACCAGCCCCCGGCCGGCAGCCAGAGGTCGTGCTCGAAGGCGGTTTGGCCGGCCGCCAGGTGGGCGATGGGAACTGGGACCGTCTGGGAGACCTTGGGTGACTCCCAAGAGACCTCGAGTCGATCACCGGCCTCGGCCGGGCGCGAAAGCGATCCAACGACCCGGATGGCGGTTCCGGCGGGATGAAGCCGCTGGATGACCTGGTGGGATTGCGGGGACTTTATCGCCAGCGAGGGCGTCGGGGAATCGGCAACAGCCTGCACCAGAACGAGGGCGGCGGCCAAACCGCAGGGGAATCCGTGGCGGATTCCGGTCCGGATTCGGGTTGGTATTCTGGAAGTGGGCGTCATGGACGCAGGTTGCAAGGAAACGAAAAGGCCCCGCGGAAGGGCGGGGCCTTGAAGGATCCGTCAAGGGATCGGTTGGATCCTCAGGCGATGGCCCGGTCGAGGCTGGACTTGAGGTCGCGCTTGGACTTGAGGCCGACGACCTGTTCGATCACCTGGCCGCCCTTGAACAGCAGGAGGGTCGGGATCGCGCGGATGCCGAACTGGGCGGCGAGGTCCTGGTGGTCGTCGATGTTGACCTTCGCGATGCGCGCCTTGCCCGTGTACTCGGTGGCCAGCTCGTCGAGGACGGGGCCCAGCATCTTGCAGGGACCGCACCACTCGGCCCAGAAGTCGACGAGGACGGGCTGAGTGGAGCTGAGGACCTCCGCGGGGAAGTTCTGCGACGTGGCGGTGATGATGTTGTCTGCGGCCATTGGATTCCTGTTGGTGGAGGCGGTATGCCTCCTTACTGGGCAACAAAGAACTGAACGGCGACGGCCGCAAGTCCAAGTACGGCCGCGGCGATGGCGAGACCGAAGTCCATGCCCCCGATGGTCGCGGCCTTGGCCGGCGCCGCGGGCTTGGCGGCGGGCTTCGGGGCGGCGGGAGCCGCGGGAGCCGCGACGGACGCCTTCGCGGCGACCGCAGGAGCCGCAGG
>CAMASJ010000232.1 GCA_945860685.1 Akkermansia muciniphila | reverse complement strand
GTCCTCGCCGGTCGCCTTCGAGCTCCAGATCAACACCCGGGGCCGCCTCGTCACCGAGGCCGAGTTCGGGGACATCATCGTGAAGCGCGGCCCGCACGGCGAAACCGTGCAACTTCGTGACGTCGCCCGCATCGAGCTGGGCGCCGGCGAGTTCGCCCTGCGCTCGCTGCTCAACAACCGCTCCGCCGTCGCCATCCCCGTCTTCCAGCAGCCCGGCAGCAACGCCCTCAAGCTCTCCCGCGACGTCCGCGAGGCCATGGAGACGCTCAAGCGCAACTTCCCGGCCGGACTGGACTACGCCGTCGTCTACGATCCGACGGTCTTCGTGGACAAGTCCATCGACGCCGTGATCCACACTCTGTTCGAGGCGATCGCCCTGGTGGTGGTCGTGGTGCTGGTGTTCCTCCAGACCTGGCGCGCCTCGATCATCCCGCTGGCGGCGGTGCCGGTCTCGCTGGTCGGCACCTTCGCGGTGATGGCGTGGCTCGGGTTCACGATCAACGCGCTCTCGCTCTTCGGCCTGGTGCTGGCCATCGGCATCGTCGTCGACGACGCCATCGTGGTGGTGGAAAACGTCGAGCGGAACATCGCCCTCGGCCTCTCGCCCGTCGACGCCACTCGGAAGGCGATGAACGAGGTGACCGGCCCGATCGTGGCGACGGCCCTGGTGCTCTGCGCGGTGTTCATCCCGACCGCCTTCATCTCCGGCCTCAGCGGCATGTTCTACAAGCAGTTCGCCATCACCATCGCCATCTCGACGGTGATCTCGGCCTTCAACTCCCTGACGCTCTCCCCCGCGCTGTCCGCGCTGCTGCTCCGCGACCACCACGCCCCGAAGGACGCCCCCACGCGCGTGCTCGACGCCGTGTTCGGCTGGTTCTTCCGTCCGTTCAACCGCTTCTTCGACTGGGCCTCGCGCCGCTACTCGGCCGCCGTCGCCCGCGTCATCCGCGTCAGCGCCGTGGCGCTCTTCGTCTACGCCGGACTCGTCGTCCTCACCGGACGCGTCTTCCAGGCGGTTCCCGCGGGCTTCATCCCGAACCAGGACAAGCAGTTCCTCATCTGCGTGGCCCAGTTGCCCGACGCCGCGTCGCTCGACCGCACCGACGCCGTGATCCGCCGCATGAGCGACCTCGCGCTGAAGGTTCCCGGCGTGGCCGCCTCGGTGGCCTTCCCCGGCCTTTCGCCCAATGGCTTCACCGCCAGCCCCAACTCCGGCATCGCGTTCATCACGCTCGACGACTTCGAGAAGCGCACGACGCCCGACAAGAGCGCCGACGCCATCATCGGCAAGCTCTACGAGGCCCTCGCCGAGATCCAGGAGGCGCGGATGATCGTGATCGGCGCGCCGGCCGTGAACGGGCTCAGCACCGGCGGCGGGTTCAAGCTGTTCGTCGAGGACCGCGCCAACCTCGGACCCGAGGCGCTGTTCGGCGCGACCTGGGGTGCCATCGGCCAAGCCTACCAGACCAACGTCCTCCAGGGCGTCTATTCCACCTATCAGATCAACGTCCCCCAGATCGACCTCGACGTGGACCGCGTGAAGGCCAAGTCGCTCGGCGTGCCGCTCGGGTCGCTGTTCGAGACGATGCAGATCTACCTCGGCTCGCTGTACGTGAACGACTTCAACCGCTTCGGCCGCACCTTCCAGGTCGTGGCCCAGGCGGACGCCCCGTTCCGCGACGGAGCCGACGACATCAGCCGCCTGCGCGTCCGCAACGAACAGGGCCGGATGGTTCCGCTCGGCACGCTGGTGAAGGTCCGCGACTCGTTCGGCCCCGACCGGGTCATGCGCTACAACGGCTACCCCGCCGCCGAGATCAACGGCGCGCCGGCACCGGGATACAGCTCCGGCCAGGCCGAACAGTTCATCGAGGACCTCGTCCGCAAGTCCCTGCCCCCGGGCATGGCCTACGAATGGACCGAGCTCACCTACCAACAGCGGATCGCCGGCAACACCGCGGCCTACATCTTCCCGCTCTGCATCCTGCTCGTGTTTCTCGTACTCGCCGCGCAGTACGAAAGCCTCAGCCTTCCCCTGGCGATCATCCTCATCGTCCCGATGACCCTGCTCAGCGCCATGGTCGGCGTGCTGCTCAAGGGTTCGGACAACAACATCTTCACCCAGATCGGCCTGATCGTGCTGGTGGGACTCGCCTGCAAGAACGCAATCCTGATCGTGGAGTTCGCGCGCGAGAAGCAGCACGAGGGACTCGGACCGGTCGAGGCCGCCCTCGAGGCCTGCAAGCTCCGCCTGCGCCCGATCCTGATGACCTCCATCGCCTTCATCGCCGGCGTCTATCCGCTGGTGGTCTCCACCGGTGCCGGATCGGAGATGCGCCAGGCGATGGGCGTCGCCGTGTTCGCCGGGATGATCGGCGTGACGTTCTTCGGGCTCTTCCTGACGCCGGTCTTCTACGTGGTGATCATGAAGGCGACCGCCTGGCTCCACCGCAGGTCGGCCAAGCCGGGTCCCGTGGCCAAGTCCGCCGCCGCCGCAGCGACCATGGCCCTGCTCCTGGCCGGCGTCCCCGACCGTGCCGAGGCCGGCTCGCTCACCGTCGGACCCGATTACCGACGTCCGACCAACTCCGTTCCAGCAGCCTTCGAGAACACCTGTTCCTGGAAGGCGGGCGAACCGAAGGACACGCTGCCCAAGGGCGCCTGGTGGACGCTGTTTGCCGATGCCGAGCTGGACCGCCTCATGGCGGCCGCCAACACCAACAACCAGCAGGTCCTCGGGGCGCTGGCGCGCATCGACCAGGCCCGCGCCTACGCCCGGCTCGCCCGCAGCGAGTTCTTCCCGGCGTTGAGCTTCGATCCCTCCTGGCGGCGCGAACGGCTTTCACCGAACCAGTTCCCAAACTTCGGCTCGCCGTCGTTCAACACCCTGCGCGTGCCCGTGGACCTCAGCTACGAGATCGACCTCTGGGGACGCGTCCGCCGCTCCTTCGAGGGAGCCCGGTCGGAGGCGCAGGCGGGGGTGGCGGACTTCGCCAACGTTCTGCTCTCCGTGCAGTCGGAACTCGCCCAGACCTACTTCACCCTGCGCAGCACCGACAACCAGCGGGGCATCGTCCGTGACACGCTCCGTCTTCGCACCGAGGCTCTCGAAATCGTCCGCTCACGTCTCGACGCCGGTTCCGCCACGGAGCTCGACCTGGCACGGGCGGAGACGGAACGGGCCTCCGCGGAGATGGAACTGGCCGGACTCGACCGCTCGCGCGCTTCGCTGGAAACCGCCATCGCGGTCCTGGTCGGCGTGCCGGCACCGGGATTCCACATCGCGGACACGGGCCATTACCACCCGGAGATCCCCGCCGTCCCAGCGGGCCTCCCTTCGGACCTGCTGGAGCGCCGCCCCGACGTCGCCCGCGCCGAGCGGAGGCTCGCTGCGGCGAACAGCCGTATCGGCATCGCCAAGGCGTCCTTCTTCCCTTCGCTCCGCCTGACCGGCTCGGGTGGGGTGCTGAGCGCGGACATGGACACCCTCTTCAAGTGGGACAGCCGGACGTGGGCGATCGGACCGACCCTCACGCTGCCGCTCTTCCAGGGCGGCCGGAACCGGAGCGACCTCGCCCGCGCGCGGGCCGGCTACGACGAGGCGGTCAGCGCCTACCGCCAACAGGTCCTCGTCGCCTTCGCCGAGGTACAGGAGAACCTGTCGGGCCTGAAATCCCTCCACGACCAGGCCGTCGCGGCCGAGGCCGCGGACAAGGCAGCGGGACGTGCCGTGGAACTGGCCCGGGCACGCCACGACGCGGGGGCCTCCAGCCAACTGGAGGTCATCGACGCCGACCGCACCGCGCTGGCCGTCCGACGGGAGAGCGCGCGGATCCAAGGCCAACGCCGCGTCGCGACCGTGCAGCTGGTGAAGGCGCTGGGAGGCGGGTGGGACGGTGCGGCTCTGGCCGCTCATTGAGCTGTTCGAAGGACCACCACCGGCCATCGAGCCCTTGCGCCCGCAGCCCTTCCTGACTTATTCCCCGACTGCCGATGAGACTGCGCATTCGTCCCCAACACGCCCTGTTCGCCTGGACCGCCGGGTTCGCCTCGCTGCTGGTCTGGTGCCTCTGGTCGGGAGCCCTCGCCGCCGACGCACCCGCCGCACCGGTCGCGGGCACCAACGTCGTCCGGGCCGCGACCCAGGCCACGGAACTCGCCCAGCAGCTGGTCAGCCGCGATTTCATCGAGACCCACCGCTCCGAGCTGTCCTTCGGCCTCGACCGCGTGGCGGTCCTGCAGCCGCCGCTCCTGGGGATCCCCAGATGGGAGTACGTGGCGTCGCTGACCTACATCCTCCTCGCCTTTTACGCCTCCCGGTTCCTCGACTGGCTGATCAAGGGCCGCCTCAAGGCTTGGGCCGAGAAGACGCCGACCCGTTGGGATGACGTGCTCGTCGCCCTCGCGGACGGCCCCGTGAAGATGGTGACCTTCGTCGTGCTCTTCCACATCGGCCTCCAGGTCTTCGACTGGCCTGAATGGCTGGAAGGGGCGCTCTCCAAGCTGGCCCTCATCGCACTGGCCATCGCCCTGATTGTGGTCTTCCTCAGGGTCATCGACTTCGTCATCGGCTTCTGGAGCGAACAGCCCCGTCCGTCTGGCGACAAGGCCTTCAACGACCAGTTCCTCCTGCTCGTCGGCAAGCTGATCAAGGCGGTCCTCGTCACCGTCGCGGTGCTGACGCTCCTGAGCAACGTGGGCGTGAACATCACGGCCCTGCTCGGTTCCGTGTCCGTGCTCGGCCTCGCGCTCGGCCTCGCGGCACAGGACACCGTGTCCAACCTCTTCGGCACCGTCGCGGTCTTCGTCGACAAGCCGTTCAAGGTCGGCGACCGGATCCAGCTCGCCGGCGTGGACGGCGTGGTCGAGGAGATGGGCCTCCGCGCCACCCGCATCCGCACCCTTGACGGCTTCCTCATCACCGTCCCCAACAAGTCGGTCGGCAACAACACGGTCACCAACATCACGGCGCGCCCCACGATCCGGACGGTCCTGAACTACGGACTGACCTACGACACCACCGCCGCCGGGATGAAGCGGGCGACGGCGCTCCTCCGTCAGATCTTCTCGTCCCACCCCCTCGCCAAGGAGGTGGCGGTCACCTTCAACCGCTTCGACGCCTCCAGCCTCAACATCGAGGTGGTCCTCGTGGTCGACACGACCGACTGGAACCTCTTCACGTCCACGCTGGAGGAGCTGAACCTCCTGGTGAAGGAACGCTTCGACGCCGAGCGCCTCGAGTTCGCCTACCCGACCCAGACGCTGTTCCTCCGCCAGGCCACCGTTCCGACGCAGGGTTGATCCCACGGGGCTCCGCTGTGGTGGGAAGACCCGGCAGCCGCGTCCAACAGAGGGAGGCGGCCCTTTTGGGAATTCCCCTCCCCCGTGGGCCGGACTAGTCTGACGCTCTAGTGACTTTGCAGGAAGAAATCCGGCGACGGCGGACGTTTGCCATCATCTCCCATCCCGACGCGGGCAAGACCACGCTGACCGAGAAGCTCCTGCTCTACGGCGGCGCGGTGCAGCTCGCGGGATCGGTCACCGCCCGAAAAAACCAGCGTGCGACCACCTCCGACTGGATGGAGCTGGAGAAGAAGCGCGGCATCTCCATCAGCTCGACCGTGCTGCAGTTCGAGTACCTCGGCTACCGGATCAACCTGCTCGACACCCCGGGTCACAAGGACTTCTCCGAGGACACCTACCGGGTGCTGACCGCGGTGGACTCGGTGATCATGGTGATCGACGCCGGCAAGGGCGTGGAGTCGCAGACGCGGAAGCTGTTCGAAGTCTGCGCGCGCCGCGGCGTCCCGATCTTCACCTTCATGAACAAGCTCGACCGGCCCGCCCAGGATCCGATCCGGCTCATGGACGAACTCGAGGCCGTGCTGGGCATCCGCTCCTGCGCCATGAACTGGCCCCTGGGCAGCGGCACCGACTTCCGCGGCATCTACGACCGCGCGGAAAAGCGCGTGCACCTCTTCGAACGGGTGGTCGGCGGCATGTACCGCGCACCGGTGAACGTGACCGGGCTCGACGATCCCCTGGTCCGCTCGAAGCTTGACGACCAGACCTACGCGACCGTCCGCGAGCAGATCGAGATGGTCGAGATGGCAGGCGCCGAATTCGACCATTCCGCGGTCCTCGCCGGCAAGCTGACTCCGGTGTTCTTCGGTTCCGGCGTCAACAACTTCGGCGTGCAACTCCTGCTCGACAGCTTCCTGAACTTCTCCCCGTCGCCGCGCGGGCGGACCGCCGCCCTCGCCGCCTGACCGGAGGTCCAATGCGGCCCGGTCTCCGGCTCAGGCCCGCCCCTCGGCCGCCGCCGACTGCGTCCGGATCCGCTCGAGTTCCCCGCTCCAGCGCCAGCACCACCATGCGGGGATGAATCCGAGGACCCCGAATGCGGAGTCGACGCACCGCCACCACAGCGGAATCCCGCGCACCGCGCCGAAGACGAACGCCCAAGGCACCACGGCGACACAGGCGATCATGGCGAACCGGTAGAGCCAGCGGTTCCGGACCGGATCCTCGATGGCGCCCCACATCGAGATCCCGATGGCGACGTGCCCGAAGGCGAGCCAGTCGGTACCGTACCAGATGAACGGCGCCGCGGCGTCCGCCCCTTGGATGCCTATCCAGGCGGTGTCCAACCAACGTGCGACGAAGCCGGGCACCCAACCTCCCCCGCTGAAATCGGAGCCCAGGATCGAGACGGCCCACTCGAACTGGGTCCTGATGGGAATCGCCGTCAGGCCGCTCAACACCAGGCCACCGATGAACAGCACGGTCCAGAGCCGCAGCCTTCTCTGAAGCGATTGCGGACGGTTCATGGGCTCCGCTCAGCGGCGTTTCGCCGGCTTCGACTTGGCGGGTTCCGCCTTTTTTCCAGGAACGGAAGCCTTGGCCCGGGCCGCCGGCTTCGGCGCCCTTCCGGGGAAGGTCAGTTCGGCGACACCCGACTTGTCGAGTTCACCCAACCCCGAGGCGACCATCTTGGAGTACTGGTCGAACGTTGCCTTGGCCAGCGGGGTCCGGCACTTCGCGGCCTTCGCCAGTCCAAGGGCGATGCCGGAATCCTTCGCCGCGTGGGCGGCGCTGAAGAAGCAGGAGTGGTCGCGGTTCTGCATGTCCTCGCCGTCGGTCTGCAACACCCGCGAGTTCGCGCCGGTCTGCGAGAACACCTCCCGCAGCATCGCGAGATCAAGGCCCAGCGCGGCGCCGAGTCCGAGTCCCTCGGCGAGGCCGGCGGTGTTGATGTTCATCACCATGTTGACCAGCGCCTTCACCTGCGCCGCGGTGCCGGCCGGCCCGATGTAGCGGCTGGAGGAGGCGAGCTGCTCCAACACCGGCTTCGCCTGCTCGAAGGCCGCGTCGGTGCCGCCCAGCATCAGGTAGAGCGATCCCTGACGCGCCTGGGTGATGCTCGAGGCCATGCAGGCCTCCAGGGAGGAAGCCCCGACCGCCTGGGCCCGTTGCTCCACCATCACGTGGACCGCCGGGGATACCGTGGCGCAGTTGATGAAG
>CAMASJ010000231.1 GCA_945860685.1 Akkermansia muciniphila | reverse complement strand
CAGGTGCCAACGCCGAGGGCGGCCGAGGCACAGGTCCAGAGCAGGCCCCGGTAGAGGCCGCGGGCGGCACCGGTCCAACGGGCGGCCACCGTGCCGAGGATCGCCGAGAAACCCGCCATGGCGGCCACGGTGCCCACGGCGAAGGCGATCAGGTACGCCACGGAATCCCAGCGACTGGAGAAGGCCAACGACGGGAGGACGCCCAGGAAATGGGAACTGCCGGCCAGGCCGTGGAGCGTCCCGATGCCGAAGGCGGCGTGTCCGTGGGCATGGGGACCTGACGCATCCGTTGGGCCATGGGAATGGCCCGGTCCATGGAAATGAACGTGTCCATGGGCCTGGCCGTCATGCTCGTGCTCATGGGTGTGGACCTCGACCTTCAGCGCCTCGCGCAGGCTCCAGAATCCGATGGCGATGAGCAGCAGGCCGACGAGGCGTTCGCTTCCGGCAGAGATCCGCTCCAAGGGCAGCGCCTGACGAAAGGCCACGGCCAGCAGGCCGATCAGGAGGACACCCGCGGAATGCCCGATTCCCCATCGAACGCCGCTGGTCCATGCGCGCCGGTGTGCCCGGACCGCGATGGGCGCCACCGCGGCCAGATGATCCGGCCCGGACAGGACATGGAGAAACCCGGCAATGAGACCGGAAAACACCGCGAACATGAAGGCCGAGGCTACGTCCGAAGCGCGATGGCGCCACCCAAATCGCCGGAGGAAGACCGCTCCGGATGCCGTTGGCCGTGGCTTCCGGATGGTCGCGCATGGAGGCGACGGCGGCGTTCTCAGAAGCGGAGACGGACCCACGAACGGTGCAGTCTTCCGGAGATTCCAAAAATTGAACCATTGACACCCAAGTCCAAATCGGGTCTAAACGCGGCCGTTCGATGATCGGAATGACCGCCAACTTCATTCAGGTAAGCAAGCGTGGGCTGCTCCAGTGCTCCCCGTCTTGCCGCTGGCATTTCACCAGCGCACCGGGCGATGTGGAGGTCGTTTCCTAGAGGAGATTCGAACCGTTTTCTGACCCACATCCGCCTGACGGATGTGGGTTTTTTGTTTTGGCGGCACGGCGTCCGCCGCCATTGGAGCAGGACGCCAGAGACACAGAGACTGACACATGCACAGAAACATGAATGCAAGACCGACAACGCCGACGGGGCGGACGGAGGAATCCGACCGCTTCGAACGGCATCCCGACCCCGCGGTGCCGTTCCGCTTCGCCGACGAGGGCGACCTCGAGCGGCTCAAGAACGACCTGCTGCGCCCGCTGCTGGCGAAGGCGACCGTCACGGACCTCATCCTGCAGCTCCACCGCGCAGCCAACGAGGCCGCCGCGCTTGCCTGGCTGGAGCCCCACCCGCTGCTGGTGTTCCCCTCGCTCTTCGAGGAGAAGGTCGGCGCCGCCCGGAAGCGCCATTTCCGGCAGGGCCTCGTCCGTTCGCGGACACAGGAGTTGATGGAGGCCGCGGCATGAACAGGGCCCTGCGGCAGGACATCGTCGAGGACGCGGGGCGCGGAGGGGACATCGTACGCCGATCCGGGCCCGGATCGACGCGCACGGTCTCCCTTCCGCGTCCTGCGCCCTGGCGATCGACTTCAGGCATCCCCGGCTGAGATCCCCGATGGGAGCAACGGGAGCCCTCACGCGAAATCGCCAAGACGCCAAGGGAGGGCCGGAGGCGGAACCGAAATGGCTACAGCTTGCCGATGTTCGGATGCGTCACGGGAGCCAGCTTTTCCTTTCGCGGTCTGGCGCCTTGGCGTGACTCTCCCTTCCGCCGGATAACGGCTCAGTGGCGGAAGTGCCGGACGCCGGTGAACACCATGGCAACGCCTCGTTCGTCGGCGGCTTGGATGACCTCGGCGTCCCGCACCGATCCGCCCGGCTGGATGGCCGCGGTCGCTCCCGCTTCGGCGGCGGCGACCAGGCCGTCCGCGAACGGGAAGAAAGCGTCGGAACAAACCACGCTGCCACGGAGCGACAATCCGGCCTCTCCCGCCTTCCAGACCGCGATGCGGCTCGAATCGACACGGCTCATCTGTCCCGCACCAACGCCGAGGGTCCGATCGGCGCCGCAATAGAGGATGGCGTTGGACTTCAGGTGCTTCACCACCCGCCATCCGAAGAGCATGGCCCGCAGTTCCTCAGGCGTCGGTGAACGACGGGTCACCACCCTCAGGTCGGCCTCGGTCGTGCCCTTCTGATCCCGTTCCTGCCACAGGAAGGATTCGGCTCCGACGCTGCGGATGTCGTGCGGGACCACAGCGGCCGGATTCCCGATCACGCGGAGCAGCCGGAGATTCTTCTTCTGCCGTAGGACCTCAAGGGCGTCCGGAGCGAAGTCCGGGGCGATGATGACCTCGCTGAAGATCTCGGCGATCTGGCGGGCGCAGGCGACATCCAGGGTACGGTTGACCGCGATGATGCCGCCGAAGGGCGCCTGACGATCGGTGGCGAACGCGCGATCCCAGGCTTCGGCGAGCGTCGTCCCCTGCCCCACGCCGCAGGGGTTGGTGTGCTTGAGGATGGCCAACGTCGGCTCCGCGCCCGTGAACTCGCCGATCAGTGCGGCGGCGGCGGTGAGGTCGAGGATGTTGTTGTACGAGAGTTCCTTCCCATGGAGCTGCAGGAAGTGGTCGCGGAACTTGCCGTAGAGCGCCGCCTTCTGGTGGGGATTCTCGCCGTAACGCAGGGGTTGAACCAGCGGGGCGCTGACGGCCAAGGCCGGTGGCGGGACCACGCCACCGCTGAACTCGCGCGAAAGGTGGGCGGCGATGGCGGAGTCGTAGGCGGCGGTGCGCGCATAGACCTTCGCCGCGAGCGTGCGTCGCAACTCCAGGGTGGTACCACCTTCCGACCGGATCTGTTCGGCCACCTGGACGTAGTCGGAGGGATCCACGATCACGGTGACGCTCTCGTGGTTCTTCGCCGCGCTGCGGAGCATGGAGGGCCCGCCGATGTCGATGTTCTCGATGGCGTCACGCAGCAAGACACCAGGCTTCGCGACGGTGGCCTCGAACGGATAGAGGTTCACCACCACGAGGTCGATCGGGGTGATTCCGTGGGCGGCGGCGGTGGACTCGTGGTCGGCGTTGCCCCGCAGGTAGAGCAAACCGCCGTGCACCTTCGGATGCAGCGTTTTCACGCGGCCGTCGAGCATCTCGGGGAATCCGGTATGCTCGGAGATGTCCTTCACCGCGAGGCCTGCGTCGCGGATGGCCTTGGCGGTTCCGCCGGTGGAGAGGAGTTCCACGCCAGCCGCGGCGAGGACGCGTGCGAAGTCGATGAGACCGGACTTGTCGGAAACGGAAAGCAGGGCGCGCTGGATGCGAGGCATACGAAAGGCGCGGAGATTCGCCAACGCCACCGGGACGTCAACGGATTAGAGCCGCTCCATGCCCGCCGGCTCAATCAACGAAGCAACGCCACCATGCATAACCGCTAAGGCGGCTGGAGATTCGGGATTCCGGATTCTTGATCTCCGATTGGGCTCCCTGCTCCCTGCTCCCTGAACCGTTGCGATTCACTCCTTCGGACGCAGCTGCGGGAAGAGGATCACGTCGCGGATGCTTTCCTGGCCAAGGAGCATCATGCAGAGGCGGTCGATGCCGATGCCGATGCCGCCGGCTGGGGGCATTCCGTGTTCCAGGGCCACGAGGAAGTCCTCGTCGAGCTTCTGCTTTTCGCCACCGGCCTGTTCCTCCAGGGCCTTGCGCTGGGCGACGGGGTCGTTCTGCTCGGTGTAGCCTGGGGAGATCTCCTGGCCGTTGATGCAGCACTCGAACACCTCGACCGTGGTGGGGTCGTCCGCCGAGATCTTCGCCAGCGGCACCAGCTCCTTGGGAAGGTGGGTGACGAAGGTGGGGTTGATCAGGGTCGGCTCGACGAGCTTCTCGAACACCGCGCCGGTGACCTCGAAGTCCTCGTAGGCCGCAGCGATGTCACCGGACAGCTTGAGGTCTTCGACCGCACGACGGCGGCGTTCCTCGGGCGTCACACGGAACCAGTCCTCCCCAGCCTTCTCCCGCACTAGGTCCTTGTATCGGGCCCGGCGCCAGTGGGAGAGGTCGATGACCTTGTACACCTCGCCCTGGGCGTTTCGGTGTTCGATCTTGAGGGTGCCGGCCACCTTCAACGCGAGCCGTTGGATGAGCGACTCCACCGTCTCCATCATGGTGGCGTAGTCGCCATAGGCCTCATAGGCCTCGAGCATGGTGAACTCGGGGTTGTGCCGCCGGGAAAGGCCCTCGTTGCGGAAGTTGCGGCCGATCTCGAAGACCTTGTCCACGCCGCCGACCAGGAGCCGCTTGAGGTAGAGCTCGAGCGCGATGCGCATGTAGAACTCGCAGCCGAGCGCGTTGTGGTAGGTCTTGAACGGCTGCGCCGCGGCACCGCCGGGAATGGCCTGCATCATCGGAGTCTCAACCTCGACGTAGCCCCGTTCGTGGAAGAAGTCGCGGATTTCGCGGAGAATGAGCGACCGGGCCTGGAAGGTCTTCCGGACCTCCTCGTTGGCGATCAGGTCGAGGTAGCGTTGACGGTAGCGGATCTCGGTGTCGGCGAGACCCTCCCACTTGGCGGGCGGCGGGCGGAGCGCCTTGGAGAGGGGGACGAACGATTCGACCTTGAGCGACGGCTCGCCCATGCGGGTGACGAAGAGGGTCCCATCGACGCCGATGTGGTCGGCGAGGTCGAGGAGCTTGAACTGCTCCCACTGTTCCTCGGTGAAGACCTGCTTCTGGAACCAGAGCTGGATCCGGCCGGTGACGTCCCGGAGGTCGAGGAAGTGGCTCTTGCCCATGTCCCGATGGGCGGTGATGCGGCCGGCAAGACGGACACGGTGGCCTTCCGGCCATCCGACGGCTTCGCCCTTGGCCGGGTCGGTGGACTTGTTCCACGCATCCCAACGGGCCAACTCGGAGCGGGCGGTGTCGCAGCCCGTTTCGGGGCTGAACTTGTTCATGAACGGGTTGACGCCCTTTTCGGCGAGGCCAGCCAGGTGACTGCGGCGCTGCTCGATCAATGAATTGGTGTCCTCCATACCGGGACGCGAAGTGAAGCATACCGGCGGAATCCCCGGCAAGCCAACCCGGTCCGGAGGTGGCCTCCGGCCGCAACCGCCACGACCGAATGCGGACAAAGAAAAAGGGGCCCCGCAACCGGGGCCCCTTCCTGAATTCGTGGATCCGTGTCGGATCAGTACACGCGGGTCGACTCTTCCTCGACGATCGGCGAGAGCAGCTCGCTTTCGGTGAGGACGACCTTGAGGCGGTGGTCACCGATCTCGGCGGCCTTGGCCGAGATGGTGTAGGTCACCGTCTTCTTCGGCGCGAGGGTCGGGATGGTCGGGAACTTGACCGTCTTGCCGTCGACCGTGCCGCCCTGGCTGCTGGTCGGCGTCATCTCCTTGGCGAACTGCGCCACGGCGTTGATCTCCTTCAGGTCCGAGTTGCCCTGGTTGGTGATCTTGATGGTGTAGAGGGTGGACTCGCCGATCTGGAGCGGATCGGGATCGTCGACGACCTCGAGGAGGACGGCGGAGACGCCGTTCCAGATGGTGCAGGCCTCGGAGGCCTCACGGAGACCTTCCTTGGTGCTGATGGTGGCAGCGTTGCAGTACTTGCCCGAGGTGCTGGAGGTCAGGACGATCGAGAAGGTCTTCTTCTCGCCGGCCTTGAGGGTCTCAACATTCCAGGTGGCGACGTTGTTGGCGATCGTGGCGCCCGGGGCGGAGACGATCTTGGTCTGGGCCGGAGGAGTGTCGGTGACGACCACGCCGGTCAGGTCGGTGTCGCCGGTGTTCTCGGCCACGATCTGGTAGCTGGCCTGCTTGTTGATGAACAGCTGCGGCGTACCGGTCTTGGTGAGCTTGAGGCCCGGCTTGACCACCGTAGTGCAGGCGTCGTCCTGAACCGAGGCGGTGTTGCTGGAGCTGGCGACGGCCACGTTGCAGTGGCGACCGCGCTCGGCGGCCTTGAGGGTAACTGCGATGGACTTGGACTGGCCGGGGGCGAGGTCGCCGACGGGGTAGGTCTTCTCGCCCACGCCGCCGAGGCCGGCCGGGTACTTGTCGGTCACGACCACGTTGCGGGCGATCGAGGTGCCGGTGTTCTTGACGACCACGTTGTAAGCGACGTCGGAACCGAGCTGGGCGAGCTCCGGTCCGGTCTTCTCGATGGCCAACTGGGGCTTGCCGACGAAGGTCTGGGCGCAGACGCGGGGGTCGGCCTTGATGGTGGCGCAGGAAGCGAGCGTGCCTTCACGGACCGGCTTGACGGTCACCTTGAGCGACTTGCTCTCGCCGGCATCCATCGAACCGAGGTTCCAAGTCAGGGTCTTGCCGGAGACGGAAGCCTGGGGCTCGGTGCTAACCAGCTCGGTTCCCTCGGGAACCATGTCGGTGACGACCACGTTGCCGACGCAGGCGTTGGCCAGCGGCTTCAGCTCGTAGGTGAAGGGCTCGTTGAGGGTCGCCTCGGCCGGAGCGGTCTTGGTCATGCTGACCAGCCCGGTGTTGATCACCGAGCAGGGAACGCCTGGACGGGCGGCCGGAGCGGCAGCCGCGGCGGCGACCACAACGGGCTCGGACTTGGGCTCGACCGGGCCGGAGCCGCGGAAATAGGGGGAACGGCCGGTGTAATAGTCGCCGACGATGACCTCGTAGGTCTGGCGATTCTTGGTGCGCATCTCGCGATCCGTCTCGGATTCGCGGGCGGAAAGGGACGGGCCAGACAGCGCCGCGACGAGCGCGACCAAGCCCCAGGTCAGGCTCTTCACGGTGTGGGGTGACGATTTCATGATCATGCTTGGACTAAACGGATCGTTGGTGCAGTTGGTAGCCCGCGGCCGCGACCCCGTGGCCGACCCGGATCCGAACCAACCGTAAGTTGGAATGCGGAGGGACAGCCCGGAAATGACGCCGGACACGCGCGCTTGGTGCCACGCGGGTCGCAGCCTGTCAAATAACGGAACCGATGGCAACCCCCACACCGTGATCGGACGAAGAATCCCGCTCATCAGGAGTTTGCCCGTCCGTCGCTGGCGTCCCCGGGGTGAGACCGGAATCCAACAAAAACGCCGCCCGGTCAGGGGCGGCGTCTGGGTGGAAAGGAATCCGGATGGCGTCTTAGGCGGAGAAGGACTTACCGCATCCGCAGTTGCTGTGAGCCATCGGGTTGTTGATCTTGAATCCTCCGCCGGTCAGGGCATCGCTGAAATCGATCACCGATCCGCGGAGGTAGTTGGCCGAGAAGGGATCGACCACGACACCCACCCCGAGGAACTCCACGGAGAGGTCATCCGAACGTTTCTCGTCGAACACCATTCCGTATTGCATGCCGGAGCAGCCTCCGGCCTCGACGAACACGCGCAGGCTCTTGCCGGCGTTCTCGGAATCGCCGGACAGCATCGAACCGATCTGGCGGGCGGCACTCTCGGTGAGGGTGACAATCGACTCTTGGGTGGCAACCGTTTCCATGGGGTCTCAGGCTAAAAGTGATGCGTGTGGGTGTCAAACCCGCATCAGATGTACGGGAAAC
>CAMASJ010000230.1 GCA_945860685.1 Akkermansia muciniphila | reverse complement strand
GCTTGTACTGCGAGTGCGGAAGCGTGATGGACGGATGCAAGGCCATGCCGGCATTGCGAATGCGGGTCAGCAGGTCGGAGACTGGATCGGCGTTCATGTGGAGTCTTGGATTACCAGCTGGCCTTGGTGACGCCCGGGATGAGTCCGTTGAGCGCCGCCTCGCGGAAAGAAAGGCGGGACACGCCGTACTTCCGGATAAAGCCATGGCGGCGACCGCTGACCTTGCAGCGATTCACCAGCCGGACAGGGCACGCGTTCTTGGGAAGCTTGGAGAGGGCAGCATAGTCGCCCTTAGCCTTGAGTTCCGCGCGAATTGCGGCGAACTTCTTCACCGTTGCGGCCTTCTTCTTGTTTCGAGCCAGCCAGGATTTCTTGGCCATACAATTGGTTCCTTATTTGGAGAACGGCATTCCCATCATCTTGAGGAGGTCGTAGGCCTCCTCGTTGGTCGGCGCCGAAGTGACGATGGTGATATCCATGCCCTGCTGACGCTTGATCTTGTCGAGCTCGATCTCCGGGAAGATGGTCTGATCCGGAAGTCCGAGCGAATAGGTGCCGCGGCCGTCGAACTGGCGGGGGCTAACCCCACGGAAGTCACGGATTCGGGGCAACGCCGCAGAGACGAGACGGTCGAAAAATTCGTACATCACCTCACGGCGAAGGGTGACCCTGCATCCGATCGACTGCCCCTTGCGGAGCTTGAAGTTCGCGATGCTCTTCCGGGAGATGTTGATCACCGGCTTGCGACCGGAGATCTGGGTCAATTCCTTGACGGCATCCTCAAGGGCGCCCTTTTCGAGGGAAGCGCTGACACCCATGTTGATGACGATCTTCTCAATCACGGGCACCTGGTGGACATTCTTGTAGCCGCGCTTTTCGGTCAGGGCCGGGCGGATCTCCTCAAGATACTTGGAATAAAGGCGTGGTTTCATTGATGGATCAGCGCTTCTTGGCCTGCTTCGCTTCGAACACCTCAGCCTTCATCACGTTGGAGACGTGGATCGGCCCTTCCAGCCAAAGCAGGCCGCCATTGGGGTGCTGCTGGCTTTTGCGGAGGTGGTGGAGCATGGGTTTGACGAGGCGGTCCTTGTCGTCCTGCGCCTTGGAACGTTCGTCGGTCCCCTCGAGGACAACAGCCTGTCGGGAGACCAGCACGGACGAGATCTTGCCGCGGCGGCCCTTGGCGGAGCCGGCGATCACGACGACCTCGTCACCCTTCTTGACGTGAAATTTGGAAGCCATTGGAAATCCGATTGTGTTAGATCACCTCAGGAGCGAGAGAGATGATCTTCATGAACTTCTTCTCACGCAGCTCACGCGCGACAGGGCCGAAGATGCGGGTGCCCTTGGGGTTGTTCTCCTTGTCGATGATCACGACCGCGTTGCGGTCGAATCGCAGATACGAGCCGTCGCTGCGACGCACCGGCTGGCGGGTGCGAACGATCACCGCATTCTGAACTTCACCCTTCTTGACGGTGCCGTCCGGCGCCGCTTCCTTGATGTGGACCTTGATCACGTCGCCGACGTGGGCATAGACCTGATTGCGGCCGATGACGCCGATGACCCACGCGACCTTTGCGCCGGTATTGTCGGCAACATCAAGACTGGAACGAATTTGTAGCATTGGAACCTTTCCTCGGGAATCAGGCCTTCACCGAACCGTCCGGGTTGAGGATCTCCACGAGCCGCCAAGACTTGAGCTTGGAGAGCGGGCGGGTTTCCTGGATGCGGACCAGATCTCCGATCTGGGCACGACGGGATTCGTCATGGGCGTAGAGCTTCTTGAAGCTCGTGACGACCTTCTTGAATTGCGGGTGGCGAAAGCGGCGTTCGACGCGCACCACGATGGTCTTCTCCATCTTGTTGGAGACGACTTCGCCGACCCGCTCCTTGCGATGACCCCGCGCGGTTGTTTCTTGGGACATACGGTTCAGGATTTCTTCGAGATCTGGTTCACGCGGGTCTCACACCGGGCGATTTCCCGGCGGAGTTCACGGATACGATGGGGTTTCTCCAGGCGGGCCGTGGCCTTCTGGATTCGCAGGTTGAACAGCTCTTGGCGGAGCTCGCGGCCCTTGGCAGCGAGTTCCTGAGCCGTCAGATCATTCAGTGCGGACTTTGCCATGCTGTTACCCTCAGGAAAGCTTGTGACGGGAGATGAACTTGGTGGAGATCGGCAGCTTCGTGGAAGCCAGGCGCATCGCCTCCCGGGCGATCGCCTCGGGAACGCCGTCCACCTCGAAAAGAACCGTGGCGGGCCGGATTACAGCCACCCACGACTCGACACCGCCCTTGCCGGTGCCCATTCGGACCTCCAGCGGCTTCTTGGTGAAGCTCTTGTCGGGGAAAATGCGGATCCAGACCTTGCCACGCCGCTTCATGTAGCGGGTGATCGCCACGCGGGCAGCCTCGATCTGCTTGGTGTCCATCCAGCAGCGCTCGAGAGCCTGCAGACCGTACTCGCCGAACGAGACAGCGTTGCACCGGGATGCGATCCCAGTACGACTGCCGCGCTGCATTTTGCGGTACTTAACCCTTGCTGGCATCATTGCCATATTCGTCCTTCAGGAAAATTGTTTCGGTTCGACTACTTGACCGCGAGGCCCTCGGACCTGCGGTCCTCGACCTTGCGGAGGTCCGCCTTCTTGATCTCGCCCTTGCAGATCCAGCACTTCACGCCGAGCTTTCCATAGACCGTGTTCGCCTCGGCGAAACCGTAGTCGATGTTGGCGCGGAGGGTGTGGAGCGGCACGCGACCTTCGTGATAGATTTCGACGCGGGCCAGTTCGGCTCCACCGAGCCGGCCGGCGCAGCGGACCTTGATCCCTTCGACGCCTTCGGACTGCCGCGCTTCCTGCACAGCCTTCTTCATTGCCCGGCGGAAACCGATTCGGCGTTCCAGCTGGATGGCGATGTTCTCGGCCACGAGCTGAGCGTCGCTCTTCTCGTTCTTGACCTCCTGGATGTCGACGTAGATCTCCTTGCCGGTCAGTTTCGAGAGATCCTCCTTGAGCTTGTCGATCTCAGAGCCCTTACGGCCGATCACCACACCCGGGCGGGCGGTGAAGATGGTCACGCGGCAGCGGCTGGCGGCACGCTCGATGTGGATCTTGGGCACGGCCGCCGAGCCGAGCTTCTTCTTGAGAGTGGTGCGGATGAGGTTGTCCTCAACCAGAAGGGCTCCGAAGTCCTTCTTGTTGGCGTACCACTTTGAGCGCCACTCCCGGTTGACCGGGATGCGCAAGCCGATTGGATTGGTCTTCTGGCCCATAGGATCAGAGTTCGGTCAGAATGATCTTGATGTGGGAGCTCCGCTTCAGGATGGGGCCGGTGGAACCGCGGGCCTTAGGGATAAAGCGCTTGATGCTGCCGGCGGTTTGCGCATAGGCGCGGTGGACCACCAGATTTTCCCGTTTGAGTCCGTGGTTGTTCTCCGCATTGGCGATCGCCGAGGCGAGCGTCTTGGCGACAGCGCGGGCGGACTTGCGCGGTACCACCTTGAGGATGGCGAGAGCTTGGTCCGCCGGCAATCCCTGAACCTGGCGCACGACCTCGCGCACCTTCTGGGGTGACATACGGAAATTTTTGAGAATGGCCTGCACTTCCATGGGAACTCCTGTGGGGACTACTTGGCCTCCGCCTTGGCGGTATGGGCACCGTGCTTCTTGAACGTCCGAGTGAACGCGAACTCACCGAGCTTGTGGCCGACCATGTTCTCGGTGACGAACACAGGGCTGAAAACACGACCGTTGTGGACGTTGACCGTCATGCCGACGAAATCCGGCGTGATGGTCGAACGACGCGACCAGGTCTTGATCGGCGACTTGGACTTGGTGGCCTTGGTCTTTGCGACTTTCGCCAGCAGGTGACCGTCCACAAAGGGACCCTTCTTGAGTGAACGAGCCATAGAATTACTTCTGTTTCATCGGCCGACCATCGCGACGAGCCACGATGAAGCGGTTGGAGATCTTGAATTTCTTGCGGGTGCGGTAGCCCTTGGAGAGAAGGCCCCACGGCGACGTGAGGTGCTGGCGTCCGCCGCCGCCCTTCGACTTGCCTTGACCACCACCGTTGGGATGGTCGACCGGGTTCCGAGCCATACCGCGGGTCAGCGGACGGATTCCCATGTGGATGGCGCGGCCAGCCTTGCCGAGGACGACGTTTTCGTGCTGGGCGTTGCCGACGGCACCGATGGTGGCGAGACTGTTCTCGTGGATCTTGCGAATTTCACCGGACGGGAGACGCACCTGGGCGTAACCGGCGTCACGGGACATCAGCGTTGCAGCCGAACCGGCAGAGCGAACCATCTGACCGCCTCGACCAGGGACCAACTCGATGTTGTGAATCGGAAGACCCACCGGGATCTTGGACAGCGGCAGCGCATTGCCAACAGTAGGCGGGGCGGTCGGTCCACTGACCACGGTCGCACCGACCTTCAAACCATCGGGGCTGACAATGTAGGAACGCTCCTTGTCCGAGTACTCGAGCAGGGCGAGGCGCGCGCTCCGGATCGGATCGTATTCGATCGCGATCACCTTGGCTTCGACGCCGAACTTGTTCCGGCGGAAATCCACGGTGCGGACCTTCTGCTTGTGGCCACCACCTCGGGCGCGGACTGTCACGCGGCCGTGATTGTTGCGGCCACCGGTCCGTTTCCGGGTGTATACCAAAGACTTCTCCGGACTGGTCTTGGTGATGTCCGAAAAGTCCTGCACGGTAAGATACCGTGTGGACGGCGTTAGCGGTCTGTACGTTTTCACTGCGTAAAATTGTATCACGGGACACGAAGTCCCAATGTGCCCTGCCATCACTCCCGACTGCTTGGAGCAGACCGGTTATCGGCCGGACCTTTTCCTTAAGACCTTTTGGGGTCGAAAGGGAGCGCAGAGCCTATGCAGGATGGCTCCCGGTGCAATAGTTTTCTGAAAGTTTTTTGATTTTTCTTCACCGCGGACTCCAACGACACAGCCCGGGTTGCGTCCAGGACGGATCGCCGGAATCCCCATCCTCCAGTTCCCGGCTGGCCAGATCCCAATGGCCACCTCACCATTTTCCACATGGTTCTGTCCGTGGTGAAGTATGGGGATCCGGTGCTCCGCCAAAGGGGCGCCCCGATCGCAAAGCTCGATGACGCCCTCCGACGTCTGGTGGCCGACATGTTCGACACCATGTATTCGGCGAAGGGGATCGGTCTCGCCGCCCAGCAGGTCGGCCAAGCCGTGCAGCTTGCGGTGCTCGATCTCCGAGGCGTCAAGGATCGGCCCAGCCAACTGTGGCTCCAAGGGCATCCAGCCGATGTCGACGCGTTCATGCCATTGGTCCTGATCAATCCGGTGATCCGTCCCGTCGGAGATGCCCACGAAGGTCCCGAGGGCTGCCTCAGCTTCCCCGAGATCTACGGAGAGATCGTACGCCCCTCTGAGGTCGAGGTCTCGGCCCTCAACGAGCGAGGAGAGTCCTTCGAATTCCGCGCAGGAGGGCTGCTTTCCAGAGCGATCCAGCACGAGGTGGATCACCTGAACGGGCTGCTCTTCATCGACCGCATGAGCACTTCGGTCCGTAACGAGGTCCGAGACGAGGTCGACCAACTCCAGGCGGAGACGAAGAAGTCCCTCGGTCGATCCCGTCGGTGACGCCCACGTTCCCGCGGGGGCCGACGCGGCTCAGTCCCGGGTGATGCGCAGAAGGGTGTCCTTCAAATGGAGGCGAAGGCACTCGCGTTCGGCGGAATCGGCATCGGGCGGCACTTCAATCGGCGGGTCGAACCGGACCTCGACGACACTGAAGGGCAGTGGGATCTGGAATCCGTCCCACGACTTCAGGGTCCACTTCCATCCCAAGGTGACGCCCACGGGAACGACCGGAAGTCCCGTCATCTGGGCGAGGGCGATGACTCCGGGATGGGGTTCGTACTTCGGCCCGCGCGGGCCATCCGGTGTGACGGCGAGGTCCATGCCTTTCTCGGCCGCGGTCACCAACTCCCGCAACGCCTGCGCTCCGCGGCGGCTGGACGAACCCCGGACGCCTTGGACATGGAATAGCTCCAGGACGTGGGCGAGAAGTCCTCCATCCTTGCTGGCGCTGACAATGGCGGCGAGCCGACGCCCCTTGCCCAGACCGCCGAGGATCCTGCGGTAGATCACGGGCGATAGGGAAAGTCGGTTGTGCCAGATGGCGAAGATGATGCGTCGCTGGCCATCGGGATCGATGAGGCCGCTCCGGTCGACCCATTTCCAACGAAGGGTGAGCGCCATGAGATTGACCACAACCCAAACGAGCCGCGCAACGAGCCGACCATGCCACCGAGCCAGTTCCGGAATCACCACGCCGCTGACGGCGGCCCTTTTCGGCAGATCGGGAGGAGTCATCCGTTTCTGCGGAGGCTGGCCCGGATGATCTGCTCCGCGGAGGCCTCGGCCCCCAGCATAGCGATGGCGGCACGAACCGCTTCATGGGCCTCGTTGGGTCGCAAACCCAAGGCCATCAGCGCGGCGGCCGCGTCGGTCGCCTTCGTGTCCCCGTCCCCGTCGACCTTGGAGTCGGGAGTCGAGGCAGGACGAACCGCTCCGAAACCTCCCAGCTTGTCCTTCAACTCCACGACGATGCGTTCGGCCGTCTTGCGGCCCACGCCATTGACCGCGGAAAGCGCCTTGACGTCCGCGGCCGCCACAGCCGCCCGGAATGCCGCCACGCTGAGCCCGCTGAGCACACTCAGGGCGATCTTCGGGCCAATGCCGCCCACGTTGTGGATCAGAAGGCGGAACAGATCCCGTTCGGCCGCGGTGAGGAACCCGTAAAGGACATGGGCATCCTCCCGGACCGCAAGATGGGTCAGAAGATGCACCTCGCCGCCGACCCCAGAAAGCCGGTCGGAGGTCGAGAGCGGGACGAGGACTTCATAGCCGACTCCGTGGACGTCCACGACCACCTGGGTGGGCAGGATGTCGACCAGACGGCCGTGCAGGAAAGAAATCACGTCCGGCCCAAATGCGGCTTTCGGGGTCGGGAATCAAGCCGCGAACGGCTGGAAGCACTCCTTTCGCGGAATTCCGAGAGACATCCGAACGGGATCCGATTAGAGAACGGGAATGGCCCCGTCGCTTCGCCGGAATCACGGATTCACCCTCATCGAACTCCTGGTGGTCATCGCGATCATCGCCATCCTTGCCGGCATGCTCCTTCCCGCGCTGGGGAAGGCGAAGGAGAAGGCGAAATCCGCGAACTGCATGAGCAACCTGCGACAAGTCATGCTCGCGGAGGGGCTGTACGCGTCGGACAACCTGAGCCGGCTCACCCCGACGTTCTGGGTTCGTGGGAACAACGTGGACCGCAAGCTCTGGTTCAACTTCCTCAAGCCGTACCTGCAGACCACCAACATCGTCATCTGCCCGACCCGGACGCCGGGTTTCAACCGCGCTTGGGCGATCTACGCCTCGGAGCAGCCCGACAAGTTGATCTCGAACTACTCGATGAACTTCAAGGTGGGTGGGTGCGATTGGCCGGCGGTCTGGGACGTGAAGGACTATCCGTCGATCCGCGATTCGGCATTCGCCTCCCCTTCTGGCACTGCGGTGATCACCGACGGCGGCTCCAAGCCACGGACCGCTGACATCCGGGACCCGTTGAAGTGCGTGACCGAGAAGACGCCGGA
>CAMASJ010000229.1 GCA_945860685.1 Akkermansia muciniphila | reverse complement strand
GGCCAGCGTCGGTGTCGGAGAAGACGATGGTCCGGACGAAGAGTGCCCCCTCATCGAGGGTGACGTCTCCGCCCAGGTCAAGGACCGGCGGGGTGTTCACCACGCTGACCGTGGTGGACTGCATGGCGATGGCGGAGCGGGACTCGACGTTGCCCGCCTGGTCGGTCGCCCGGACGTAGAAGCCGTAGCTGTGGCCGGCTTCGCCGAGGAAGACGCCGCCGATGCTGGAGGTGCGTTCCAGCCACGGGCGGAAGGGACCTCCGTTGTCGGAGACGTACAGGTCGTAGAACGCGGTCCCGGTGCCCTCGTCGGTGGAGTTCCAGCGGACCTGGAAGGTCGAGGGGCTCTGGGCCGGAAGAGGATCGATGGTGCTGACCGGCGGAACGACGTCGGCCGCTTCGGGCACGACGGGTTCGTAGACCAGCGTGTAGCGACCGGTGGACGCATAGTCGACCAGGTGTACGAGGTTGGTCCGGACCGGACGGATGTCCCCGCCGAAGATGAACCGGTCGGTGGTCCACGCGTTGGTGCCGACGGCCAGCTCGGAGCCGTCCTCGCGGAGCACGCGGGTGAGGACGTGTTCCGGCGCACCCGGATCCTGCAGGCGGAGATAGCCCCAACCGGCGGGCATGCTGGCTGCGACGGTCACGCGCAGGTTGCCCGGGACCGGGGCGGGGCCCACGGAGGTCACCGAGCCGGCGACGACCGGCATCACGCGTCCGTCGCTGAGGAACAGCGTGTCCGGAACCAGACCCGGGTCCGGTACGTCGTTCGCGAGGAAGTCCGCCCTTCCATCGGGATTGAGGCGGGTGTCCTGGACGATGTGGGAGAGCTCGTGGATCTCCACCGACCGCAGGAGCGAGAGCCGTTCGACCCCGAGGGCGTCGAGGTGGCGGAAGTTCGCCGTGAAGTTGGTGAAGCTGCCTTGGAGGCTCGAAGTGAAGACCCAGCGGCCGACTCGGTTGGAGCCTGCGGGGATCGCACCGAGGTCGACGCGTAGGGATGGCGCGAGAAGCCGTTCCTCGACCTGCGCGCCGAGGGTGACGAACTCGATCAGGAGGCCTTTCTCGTTGTCGATGATCTGGGGCTCGCCGCCTTCGATCACGAGGTTGCGGGCGTCGCCGTAGCCGACGTTGTTGACCTGTGCGACGAGGCTGTAGGGGATGCTCGGCTCGATCTCGTCGGTGAACGGATCGTCGGCGAAGACGTCGCGGTCGTGGAAGTACCGGATCTGCAGCTCAGGCTGCGGGAACACCCGGATCGGTGCTGGGGCGAGCGGGACGGCGATGTCGAGGCCGCCCTGGCGGTAGGTCATGGTACCCCCGACGAGGTAGAAGGCCTCGCCGTCGGTCGGTGCGGCGTCGAGGGTCGGGATGATGATCCAGGACGCGGTTCCCGTCGCGCGGGTGCCGAGGGTGCCAGCGCCGCCGACGCCGGTGATCCCGGCGAGTTCGGGCTCACGGATCCCGAACCGGGTGGTGACGGTCTCGCCGTTCACGTTGCGGACGTCGAGGGTGATGAAGAGGTTCTCGATGGGTTCATCCGTGTCGTTCTCCATCTCGAGCCGCGCGTTGAAGGCGTCACGGGTGAGGACCGCCCGCTGGTCGATGCGCAGCCGGACGCGAGCGCAGGTCTCGTTGCCGGCCTTGGGCGTCTCCCAGAACGGCAGTCCCGTGCGACGCGACTTGGAGGAGATGCCGGTGGCCACCTTGGGGCCGGTGAGGCTGGCCGGCGGGGGATTGGTGCGGCAGCGGAACTCGTAGCCCGGAGGCGCCTCGAAGCCGAGCACCGGCTGCAGTTCGTCCAGGTAGTCGGCGAATTCATCCGTGGTCAGCGTTCCGCCAGCGAGGGGAACCAGCTCGTACACCTGGAAGTAGAGGTCCACAAGGTCGCAGCCGGTGGAGTCGAACACGTAGGAGGCGGTCTGCCGGTTCACCACGTTGGGACCGCAAAGGTATTCCCAGAGCATCCGGGCGGTCACCGAGCAGCGGCCATCCTGCCAGCCCTTGGCGCCACCCATGCGTGCGATCGCGGCCTTGGAGTCGCCGGATCCGGCGCCGGCGCCCCCGGCGGGGAGTCGACGGATGATCGCCGGCACCCGGATCGAGGTCCGCGCGGCCAAGGTACCAAGGTCGGTGATCAGCGGCGTGACGGTGAAGGACTCACCCTGAGGGAAGTCGAAGACGAGGTTCTCCGCGTTGATGAGGCCGTGGTTCTCGATGGTGAACTCGACCTGGAACTCCTCGCCGGGGAACTGCGCGATGTCGAGCGAGGCCGGAGTGATGGTCACCACCGGCATGGGAACCTGCGTCTCGAAGATGCTTTCGATCTCGATGCTGTAGCGGTCCTCGACCGTGGTCGGCGTGACCGTGAAATTGTAGCGGACGGTCTCGCGCGGCAGGAACGCCGTGATGTTGGTCCGGCCGCCCGCCGGCACGAGGGCGGACTGGCGGAACGCCGTGTGGCTGTCGGCGGTCACGTCGACGAGGTAGTAGGCCTCGACCAAGTTGGTGAACAGCACCTGGCCGTCCGCGTCGGTGCGGTTGGTCGCCACGCTGGCGCCGCCGAGGGCCTCGCGGAGGACGACGAGGGCGTTGGTGAGGCGCGGTCCGCCGGCGGCGAAGTAGGTGTACTCGTCCTCGGCGACCAGATGCAGCTCGCCGCGTCCGTCGCTGGTGCAGCGGAACTCGAACGGGACGGCCACGGCCGCGAGGCGGCTGTTGAGGGCCACGGTGCCGGGGTAGTCGCCCAAGGGCAGGTCGGCCGGCGGATTGAGACGCAGGGTGACCACGGTGTTGGAACCCGGGGGAAGCGAGTCGAGACGTCCGGGAGAGGCGAGGCTGAGCCACGGGTTGCCGGGGATCAGCACGTCCAGCGGGCCGGTGTCGGCCCCGCCGTCGTTGCGCACGGCGAAGGTCACCGTGGTGGAGCGTCCGCGCAGCATCGGCTGCTCAAGTCGGCCCGGGTTGATCGTGAGGCGCGGCGTCAGGCGCTCCTGCTGGATCGGCACGACGAGGTCCAGGGAGACGCCCTCGGCGGTGGTGACGCGCAGGATGGCGGTCGAGCGGGCCGCTGTGGTGTTCACGGCGGTCACCAGGACCTCGATCTCCGTGGTGGCGTTGGCTCCCAGCCGGTTCGTCCCGAGGCGGGCCGCCACATTCACGCTTGGGTGGTTGGTCACGACGCTGATGCCGACGCCGGTGAGCGCCTGGTCGGCGAGGTTCCTCAGCTGCGAGGTCGCGGTCACATTCGATCCCTCGACCACCGTCACCGTTCCGAAGCCGGTCGAGTCGACGCCGAGGATGGTGAAGTCATCCTGGACCGCGGGCATCGGGAGCCCCGGATAGGCGGCCGCGATCTCGTAGTGGCCGGCCTCGCTGGGCAGGGGAAGGAACTCGCCGGCGAACCGGCCGTTGACGTCGGTCGTGGCGCGGATGGTCCGGCTGAACCCGCGGACGCGCAGGTGGATGACGACCGGCACCGAGCGGGCCGGCGAGCCGTCGGCCACCCGGGTCGCGGTTCCGGACAGCGGGATCACCGTGCCGGGAAGGACGGTTCCCGCGGCGGTGGAGACCACGGCGTTGTAGGAAGGACCGGAGACGGTCGCGGTGTCGGAGATCCTCGTGTTGTTGTTCTCAAGGAGTTCGACGACCCGGTCGGTCGAGTCGGCCTGGAGGATGACGTAGTAGGCTCCGGGCTGGTCCGGAAGGCGGAGGTTCAGCGTCTGGTCGATGAACCCGCCGGCGGGAATCGCACCTTCGTGGGTGATCTGCGCCGCCAGGGTGTCGTTGCCGAGGACGTTGTCTGAGGACAGGTAGGCACGTTGGACGATCGGGTTGGTGGACGCCACCACGCCGCGGTTCTCGACGCGGAAGGCGACGGCGACCTGGCCGCCGGTCACCGACTCGGCCGGGATCTGGATCCGGCTGACGACGAGGTCGGGGCGGTCGGCGTCGCTGACCACGAGTTGGGTGGTGCCGGTGGTGAAGCCGGGGGCCGCGGCAGTGATCGTGACCGTGCGGTTGCCGTCGGAGACGCCGTCGTTGACGGAGGCCACCTCGAAGTCGACCCGGTTGGTGCCGGCCGGAATCGTGACGCTCGCCGGGACACGCGCCTCGGCGACGTCCGAGGACGCGAGGTTCACCGTCAGCGTGGACTCAGTGGAGGTGTTTCGGAGCACGGAGCCGCGGGTTGCGGGGCTGCGACCCTCGGGGACGACCTCGTCCTCAAGGAACACGATCAAGGTCGGACCGTCGTTGTCGGTCACGGTGAGGACATCCGGCGCGATTTCCGCGACCGCGGATCCGGTGACCGAGTCGAGCACGGAGCCGCCGAGCGTCACCACGCGGCTTCCGTCCACGACCGCGTTGTCGACCGCGGCGACCGGGAAGCTGACGGAGGCACCGTTTGCCGGGATGACGACCGAGGTGGGCACGCGGACGGCGTTGGGATCACCGCTGACCATGGCCACGGTGACCGCCCGGGAGGTGACCGGAGAACGGGTGAGGGTAGCGGTGGTGGCGTTGGGACCCGCGCCTTCGCTGACGGTGCGGGAGGTGAGCGAGAGCGAGACGGCGGGGCGATCGTTGTCCTCAACCGAGACGCTCACCGAAGCCGGGGCGAACCCTGCCGCCGCCGCGGTGACGGTGTAGCTGTTGGTGCGTTCGACGAGGGTGTCCTCGACGGCGGTCAGGGTGAAGGTCCGCAGGGACTCGCCGGCGGGTATGGTCACGGTCCCGGGCACCGAAAGCTGCGCGGAGTCGGCGCTGGTGAGCTGAACTGTCAGCGGGGCCGCCGAGGCCGGGATGCGGCTCACGGTCGCCGCGAGTGTCCGGCCTTCCACGACGTTGGTCGCCGCCACCTGGAACACCAGGCGCGCGACGTCGTCGTCGAGGACGGTGATGGTGGTCGTGTCTCCTTCGAAACCGGAGGCGCTGGCGCCGACCGAGACGGAGACGGGACCGTCATAGTCTTCGTCTGAACGAGCCGTGACCTCGAAGGCGGCGGTCGTCTGGCCCGCGGGAATCACGACGGAGTTGGGAACGGTCAGCTCCGTGGGATCGGAGTTGGAAAGAAGGACGGTCAGGGCGGCGGTCCTGGTGCCGTTGCGCGAGACGGTGCCGGCGACGGCGACCCCAGCGTCCTCGCGGGTGGTCGGCGAGTTCAGCCGGATGCCGAGCCGCAGGGGAACCGTGGTGGTCGTGGCGGCGATGCCGGTGTTGTTGTCCTCGTCGGACTCCGGGATGGCGTTGCCGATGTCGGCGCGAGCGACCAACCGGAGGATCCCGGCGTCACCGAGTTCTGGCACCGCGACGGAATTGGTCCTCCATAGGCTGCCGCCGGCGGGGATCGTGGCGGTGACCGATTCGGTCTGAAGCAGGGTGTCGTCCCCGGGCGAGGCGTCGAGGCTGACCGAGAGGGCGTTCTGCCAGGTGCCGGAGAGGGCCACGGTGCCGCGGTTGGTCAGCAGCGTGATCACCTGGAAGGGCACGCCGGGTTCGGCGACGGCGGGTGCCAAGACGGAGACCACGGCGAGGTCCGGCGCGCTCTCGATCTGGAGTCCGGCGGCGTTGTTCGCCTCGGCCGTGTCGTCGAGGTTGTACTCGGCCAGTTGGCCGGCGGCATCCTCCAACACCCTCACTTCGAGGGCGCCGTAGACGTTCGCGGTGTCCGGCAGGGAGAAGGTGATGGTGCGGTTGGTGCCGGTGCCCGGGGCGAGATCCGCGGTGGGGAAGGCGACCTCGGTGGTTAGGAGCGTCAGGCGGCGGGCCGTGTTGCTGACCACGACCTGAGCGGTCCATGGGCCTGAGGCCGACCGGAGGCCGAGATTGGTCACGGCCCAGCGCAAGGTGACCGACTGGGTCGGAAGCCATCCGGAGGACGGGTTGGCCGAAAGGTTCCTCACGACCAGGTCGGGATAGTCGGCGAAGGTCGAGACCAAGGCGGCGGTGCGGCCGTTGTTCGACTCACCTGTGCCGGAGGCATTGGCCTCGGCGACCGAGTCCGCTGCGTCGGCGGTCACCGTCACCTCCAGGTTGCCGGTGGCCGCGACGCCCTCGGGAAGCCGGAGGGTGGCGGTACGTTCGATCTGCGAGCCCGAAGCGAGCGGGGCCCTGGCGTCCCCGGCGACGCGGCTGACGAGCGCCGCACCTTCCGAGTTCCGGATCACGATGCGGTCGTTGAAGGCGTTCGTGGCCGCGGCGTCGCCGGCGTTGCGGACGGTCCAGCGGACCTCCACCTGGCCGCCCGAGGTGGTCGTCGCCGGCGAAGGCGTGACGGCGGTCACCTGCAGATCGGGCGATGTCGACGTCTCGAAGAGGGGCTCCGGCGAAACCGGCGTGACCGGGACCATCTGGAACCGCAGCACCGGTGTGACCCCAGCCTGATGCCCGAAGGAGTTCAGGACCACGAAGTAGTTCCCGGTCCTCGACAGCGTCTGCGTGTCGCGGTCCCGGTCCGGATAGGCTTCCCAAACCAGGGTGCCGTCTTCGTTGTAGATCCGCGCATATGGCCGGTCTGTGAATCCGACGCTGGACAACGACCGGAAGAAGAAGCGGTCACCGGCGTTGGCGGAGAACCGGCGGACCTCGGTGCCTTGGGCGACCGGGAAGCGGACCTCAACGGACGATCCGAGGCCGATCGTCGGCGCGCCCGTGGCGTCGATGACGCGGAAACGGAAGTTGTTGGTGTCGGCACCGCCCATGCGGAACGCGAGCCGATGGAGCCCAGCCTCCGCGCGGATGAGTTGGTAGCCAAAGCTCCACTCGACGTTCTGGAGCGTCCGGTCGGTGTACACGTCGGAGTCGTCGGAAGACAGGGAGTGGTAGACCGGGTCGGAAGGAGTCCTGAGGTTGTCGACCAGCAGCAGGGCGTCCGTGGGAAGCTGGAACCGGAAGACCGAGCGGGTTCCCGGGGCGACGATCGCACCCTCGGTTGCCTCGCCCAAGGTCAGCAAGGACTCCGTGTCCTGGAGGTCCCAGAGCACGAACTGATGGACGCTGGTAGGCGCTTCAACCCAAGACGAACTGCTGACATGCAGGAACTGGGTTCCAGCGCGGGTGACGGTGAACGGATTGCCCATCCGCTGCACCGTGCCGAGGTCCTGTCCGCTGCGCAGCGGTTGGAACCAGTCGACGTAGGTGGGATTGACGTAGCCGTCGACGTTCCGTCCATCGACCACGAAGGTATCCCCGGCGGCCGCCTCGAAACGGTAGAGCGCGCTGGCGTTGGCCGGGGTGTTGGTCGAGGTGATCAGGATGCCCGGCGTGACGGGGCGGGCGACTGCGTCGACATCCCAGAGCACGAAGTCGAACTCCGTCGCGGCGGCATTGCCGGCGTCTACGAAGGACAGCGTATAGTCGCCCGCCGGCACCTCGATCGGGACGGCACCCGACACCGGGCTGGAGTCGATGTCGGCGTAGGGAAGCCATTCGTTGTTCCGGACGATCTGGTCCGGGCGACGGAGGGTGTAGTACACGCTCGCGTTGGTCAGCGTGTCCAAAAGCAGGCGTCGGGTCTCGTTCAGGCGGAAGGTGTAGGAGACCGTGCCGTTGGGACCCGGGACCACCGCGTGGACCGGGGTGTTGAAGGCGATGCCGGAGGTGGTTTCGCGGACGGTATGCAGGCGGAAACCGAAGGAGGCCGCCTCGGAGGTCTCGGTTTCA
>CAMASJ010000228.1 GCA_945860685.1 Akkermansia muciniphila | reverse complement strand
GACTGCCGGGTCCTCCATCTGGTGAAGGGTGGCGAGTACGGCTGGCGGACGGCGTTCCAGCATCAGGAGGGATTCGGTCCCTGGGTGCTTGAGGGGTTGTGGAAGGGCGGCCGGGACGGAATCCAGCCCATGGCCGGCGTCGTCAGCCAGGGACCGAGCGGACTGGCCTTCTATCCGGGCACGGGCTGGGGCTCGCGTCTGGCCGGCAAGTTCGTCCACTGCGACTTCCCCGGCGGCGTCTGGGCCTTCTCCGTGAGGCCCCGCGGGGCCGGCTACGAGTTGGAGACGAAGGAGAAGCTGCTCTGGAACGCTTGGCCCACCGACGTGGACTTCGGCCCGGACGGCGCGCTCTACGTGCTCGACTGGATCCAGGGCTGGCAGATGCCGGGACGCGGACGGATCCACCGCCTCACCCCGACGGACGCCGTGCCGCTCACCGAGCTTCAGCGTCAAGAGATGGCCGAGGTGCGCCGGCTCTTGGCCGAGGGCATGGCTGGACGGAAGGACTCCGAACTCCTCGAACTGCTGGCGTCGCCGGACCGCCGCGTGCGTTTGGAAGCCCAGTGGGAACTGGCCGGCCGCGGCAAAAAGGCTTGGGACGGACTTGCCCGTGTGGCGCTGAAGGGCAAGGGGCGCCTGGAACGGCTACACGCGCTCTGGGGGCTGGAGCAGGCCACCCGTCACGACACCAGCGGGCGGTCCACGACGGTCTGGGAGCGGACGCTGCCGGTCGTGGACGACCCGGATCCCGAGGTGGCCTCGGCGGTGATGCTGGCGCTGGGGGATGCGCGGATCCGGAAGCTTCAGCCACGAGCCGCGCTGCATCTCCGGAATCCGGAGGCCCGCGTTCGTCGAGCCGCGTTCGCTGCGCTCGCAGCCTTGCACGAGGGGGGCGACGTCGGGGCGCCCGCGTTCCCGTGGAAGGAGGTCCGGGCGGCGATCCTGGACGACGTCGCGGAGGATCCGTGGATCCGGCAGGCGGTGGTCCGTGGGCTCCGGACCCAACGTGCCGGAGGCGCTGCCGGGCGAACCTTCCTGGAGAGCCTCCTCTCGGATTCCGATTCGCGGTTGGTGTCGCTGGGAGTCGAGGCGATCCGTCGCATCGCCGACGAGGAGGTGCCCAATGGTGGGACCCGGGTTCCTTCCCTCATGCCGTTGCTGGCGCATCGGGATGCCTCCGTGATGGACGCCGCGGCCCGCGTGATCCACGACGTGCCCCTTGTCGACGGCCTGCCGTTGCTGGCGCAGTTCATCACGCGGGTTGACGTTCCGACGAACCTGATGACCCGCGCGGTCAACGCGGCGTTCCGGCTGGGCACCCCGCAGCACGCCCTGATGTTGGCCAACTTCGCCAAGCGCCGCGACGTGCCGGACTTCGCACGCGTGGCCGCTCTCGATGCGCTGGCCGATTGGGCCAAGCCCCCGGCCTTGGACAAGGTGGTCGGCCTGTGGAGGCCGGCGTTTGGCGGGGTTGCCGGTTTTCAGCCTTCGGTTTTCGGCGTGGATGGAAGTGGGGCTGCCAACGCTGGCGCCGAGGGCAAAACCCCTGCCTCGGCTCCCGCTTCCGAGACTGAAAACCTGAAACTGAAAACTGAAAACTTCCCTTCCGTTCCCAGCTTTTTCGGCGCCGCCATGGAGGCGACGCGAGGCGGCGGGACGTCACCGATTCGCCTCCCGGTTTTGCCGGCGGATCTCGGTCGTTCGATCGCCTTCGACGAGGCGGCAGGCTTCAAGCGGAACGCCGAGCCGGCAAAGCGGGCGTTCCTGAAGGTAGCCGGCGAGATCCTCAATCCGCTGGTCCCAGACGAGTACGGACTGCGCCTCGGCGGTCCTGGCGCGCCCGAGGCGGTGCAGAAGGCCGTCGTCGACACGTCGGTCCGGCTTCGGGTCAAGGAGTCGGCAACGCATCTGTTCGCACATTTTCAGTCGACGAACACGCCGACCGCGGTAAGGGCGGCGATCGTCGGGGCCTTGGCCGGACTCAACTCGGCCCAGGCGGCCAACGCTGTGCGCCTTGCCCTCGACGATCCCCGGCTGCGGTCCGCGGCGGTTCCCCATCTCGACCGTCTCGAGGGCGGCGACACCGTCGGTGTGCTTTCCAACCTGGTCGCCTCTGCGCGGCTTCCGGGAGACCTGCGCGTCGCCCAGTCGGCATTGGCTGCGCTCGGCCGAGTCGACCCGCCCGCAGCGGTGCCGGTGCTGGGCTCCTTCATCGCGAAGCACCGCTCGGGAGGATGGCCGAAGCCGCTCGAGCTCGACCTTCGCGAGGCGGTCTTGCGCACGTCGCTTTCCAACAGCCTGTCGATTCCGCGGCACCAGCCTGGCGCCCAGATGACCCTGGCCGGCTATTACGACTGCCTGGAGGGCGGCGACGCCGTCCGGGGACGTCAGGTGTTCCGTGAGAATCCGGCCGTGCAATGCCTGCGTTGCCACCAGGTCGCGGGCGAGGGTGGAATCGTGGGGCCGAAGCTCGACGGGATTGGACGCCGTCAGGGCCGCGAGTACCTCCTGGAAAGCATCGTCTGGCCGAGCCTCCGGATTGCGCCCGGATCCGAGACCATCGTGGCGACCCTCAAGGACGGCTCCGTCGTGAGCGGACTCCTCCGCGGCGAAGCGGACGGCGTCCTGTCCATCGAAACCACCGGCGAGGATGGCCAACCGGAAACGGTTCGGGTGCCGGTCGGCGAGGTCGTCCGACGCGAACGCGGGCCGAGCGCGATGCCGGAAGGCTTGGCCGAGCAGTTGACCCCGTTCGACCTGCGCGACCTGGTGGAGTTCCTCGCCGGCCTGAAGTAGGCGGGGAGGTTTGCTACGGAGACACGGAGGACACGGAGTTCGGAGTTCGGAGTTCGGAGTTCGACACGGATTTCACGGATTTCGCCGTCGGAAGGGAGCGTTCCTCGAGGGGATGCGCTTCGATTCCATGCTGGCCGGTCGGTGGCTGGATCCCCGTTCCTCACCGGGAATCCGTGAAATCCGTGTCCCTTGGGATCCTCCGTGTCCTCCGAGCCTCCGTGGCGGACCCTTTTCGGGTCAACTGACCTGGGCGAGGCTGGCGGCGGCGATGGCCTGGCCGTGTCGCTTGTCCTTCTCGTCGGGCATGTGGAAACGGATTTTCGCGGCGAGTTCCGGGAACTCCGCGGCGAGGACCTGCTTCGCGCCCTCGAGGATGACGTCACCGCCGGAACCGCTGGTGACGCGTCCGAGGATCAGCACGTGGCTCAGGTCGTAGAAGTCGGCCCAGTGTGCGACCGCGTATCCGAAGCAGGTGCCGATCGTGGCGTAGATCCGGGCGGCCCGGGCGTCTCCCTCCGACATCAGCTTCTGGACGTGCTTCAGCTTCTCCGGCAGCGGGAGCGAGGCGTCGACCTCGATTCCGGCAAGCGGGATGAGACGTCCGACGGCCTGCTGGCTGAAGAACTGCACGCCGCAGCCCGGGTCGCCGCTCCACTCGTCCTTCGGCGCGTCCGGCCGGTAGTCTACCGGCGAGAAGGCCAGCTCGTTGAGCCACGAGGTGATGTTGCCTTCGGCGGTGACGAATCCGCCGGCGGTGCTGGTGCCCATGGAGACGCCGAGGACGGAGTTCACCCCGAGCGACATGGAGGCGGCCAAGGCGGTGACTTCGCCGTCGTTCACCACCTCGAAGGGGATGCCGTTCCACTCGCGGCGGAGGTCGAGGAAGATGTCCTGGACATGCTTCGCGAAGTCCTCCTTGGAGACGCCGCGGAACAGGGAGGCGACCTTGACCCGGTTGTTCACGTACACGCCGGCGGCGCTGCCGCCGATGGCGTCCACCTTCGGCAGGTGGGCCGCGGCGCGACGGAGGGAATCCTGGATCCCGGAGATGTGGTACTGCGGGTCGGCCTGGAAGTAGGGGTCCCAGACGATCTCCTCGCTGAAGACCACCTTGCCGTCGAGCACGGCGGCCACCTTGCGGTCGGAGCCGCCGAGGTCGAACCCGATGCGGCAGCCGTCGAGGTGGCGTCCCAGCGGGGCCGAGGAGGACTTGGCGGGCGGCAGTTCCGCGGTGTGGACCACCTCGATCGGGCCGTCGTAGATGCGTTCGCCGATGATCTCGGAGTCGAAGCGGCCGGTCGGCGTGTCGCGGTAGTGGACGGCGAGGGCCTCGGCGAGGGCCTTCGGACCTTGGAACCAGAAGCGGCGTCCGCCCCAGGTCCAGAGGAGGAACTTGGCGAGGCGTTCGACGAAGAAGCCATTCGCGGCGGCGTGGGGATGTTCCGGTGCGAGGACGGCGGTGTCGTGGTGGAACACCGAGCCGTCGGCCTGCTCGAGGGCGATGCGGACCGGGATGGTCGCCTCGCGGGCGAAGGCGTGGCGGGCGAGGACGGCGGGGCGGAAGCCGGGGTCGAGGACGGGGACGATCTTCGGAACCGGCAGCAGCGCGGCTGGAATCATGGAAACAGCGTGCCGAGGTCGGCGACGGGTCGGCAAGGAATGTCGGAGACGGGTGAGGAGGCGGGGAGCGAAGAGCTGGGAGCTGGGAGCTGGAACTAAGCAGTCCCACTCCTGATCTTGATCCCAATCTTAATCTTCCCAGCCCGTTCGATCAGGGGAGCAAAGAGCACGGAGTGGAAATCGCCCGGCACCGGCTTCACTCCGTCTTGGAGACGCGGACGAGGCGGAACTCCTTGGCGCAGTCGTCGAGGAAGGCGACGACGAGCCGGTGGAGTTCGCGTTGGGCGAGGTTGAGCTTCCAGGCGAGGGGCCAGAGGGAGAGCAACACCAGCCACGGCCAGAACCGGTACGGGGTACCCGACAGGGACTCGGGGAAGGGGAACCGGCTGGCGATGCCGATGAAGACCAGTTCGGTTCCGGCAACGGTGGCGAAGACGACCCGGGCGAAGGAACTCCATTCCGAGTGCACGCGGCAGCGGAGCATCTGGCGGTTCCCGGAGTGGAACTCCACGGCGGTCAGCACCTGCAGTCGGGCCCAGCGTGAGCCGTAGATCTCGACGTCGAACGGGCTCCAACCCGCGTCGGGCTTGTTCTGCCAGCCCAAGAGGTCGAGCCGTTCGAGCATGCGACGGAGGAAGCCCATGCGGTCGACGCCCTTCTCGGCCCAGTAGAGGAGCACGCGGAGGGAGTCCTCGCGGTCCTCGAGGCTGAGGGATTCCAGGTTCTCGCGGGCGCTGAGGGGGCGCTGGCGGTCGAACAGGTTGCCGCGGTGCCGGGCCCAGCCGCGGACGATGGGCTGGAGGAAGAACAGCATGGCCACCAGCGGACGGGACCAGAATCGGCGGCGTCCGGAGGGAAGGTCGGCCTGGCGTGCGGCCAGGATGCAGAGGCTCAGCGAGAAGAGGAGGCTGGCCACGCCGAGCGTCCAGACGAACGGCGCCACGGCGCTGACCACCAGGAGCGGCGTGGTGACGAGAACGTGGTACTCCAGGCTGGTGACCACGACCAACGTGAGGCTGGCGTCCCGGGTGTAGATGCTTTGGAACGGCGCGCTTCCGAACATGCCGTGGTAGATCACGGGACGCCGTGTCTCAACGCCGATCTTGGCCTGGGTGTAGATGCGGCCGTGCCACATCGAACCGCCGAAGTGGTTGAAGTTCTCCGGATGCCGCCGTTCCAGCAGGGCCTCGGCCTCGCCGTAGCCGCCCTGCTGGCGGAGGTAGGCCCGGATGGTGTTCCGACGGTAGTGCCAGACGAATCCCGCCGGACTGAACCCGATGCGGTAGCCCCGTTGCTGGAGCCGCCAGCAGATGTCGACGTCGTCGCCGGCGCGCCGGTAGATCGGGTCGAACCCGCCGATCTCCTTCAGCGACCAGCGGTAGAAGGCCATGTTGCAGCCCGGGATGTGCTCGGCGACGCGGTCGTTGAGCATCACATGCGCCGGTCCACCCGGGGAAACCATGACCGCCGCCGCGGTGGGGGAGTCGTCGGGCGGGAGGAAGTTGTGTCCGCCGATGCCGGCGAAGCGCGAGCGCAGAAGGTCGCCGACGAGGTAGTGCAGCCAGTCCTCGTCCGCCCGGCAGTCGGAGTCGGTGAAGGCCACGATCTCGCCGGTGGCGGCGTCGATCCCGGTGTTGCGTGCGACGCCGAGGCCCTGGTTGCGCTCGTGCCGGATGTTGCGGACGCCGGGGAAGGTCGCGGCGATGGACTGGGTGGCGTCGGTCGAACCGTCGTCGACGAGGATGACCTCGTAGTCCGGGTAGTTCAGCCGTTCGAGGGAATGGAGGCAGGACTTGAGGGTGGCAGCGCCGTTGTAGCTGGCGACGACGACGGAGACGCGTGGCGTCCCGGGCAGCGGGAACCACGGGGCCGCCTCGAACCGTTTTTGTACCGTCTCGAAAGCGGGCTTCGGCGACCGGTCGGCCCGGGTCAGTCCGAATGCCCAGTCCTCAACGAGCCGACCTCCGTGGAACCATTCGTCAGTGAACGAATAGACCACCACGCCGGCGCACCCTCCGCGGAAGGCGCTCTCGACCTGCCACCCGAGGATCTCGGCCTGCGCCTCCTCGCCCTCGCGGATGGTGTCGATCCCGAACTCGCCGATCATCAGCGGCTTCGTGTCGGCCAGCATCTGCAGCCGGGCGAGGTAGTTCTCGAAGGGCTGGCGTTCGTGCAGGTAGACGTTGAAGCAGTGGAAGTCGATCAGGTCCGGCCGGAGGAACTCGGTGGTCGGGAAGTTGCCGAAGGTGCAGAGCAACTCCGCGTCCTCGGCCTTGGCCGTAGCCACCAGCCGGTCGATGAACGTCTCCACCGCCTGGGCGCCGCTCCAGCGCACGATGTCCGCCGGGATCTCGTTGACCACGCTCAGCGCGAACACCGCCGGATGCGCCGCGCAGACGCGGGCGGCCTCGCGAACGGTCCGCACCACCGCCTCCTGCGCCTCCTCGGTGTCGAGGAAGCAGACGTGCCGGTTCCACGGCACGTCGATCAGAAGGCGCAGTTCGTGTTCGAAGGCGAGGTCCAGGAACCACCGTGGCGGAACATGGTACACGCGGAGCAGGTTCGCCCCGAGCGAACGTATCTGCTGGAAGTCGCGGCGCGTCGTCTCCGCGGCGGCGAAGTGGCCGCCTTCCGGACCCGGCGCCAAGGGGCCGTAGGTGATGCCCTTCGGATGGAACTTGCGTCCCGAGTGACGGAAGAACTTCCCGTCGACGGTAACGCGTTCGCGGTTCTGGCCTGGCATCGGGTTCACAATCCCCGGCTCGGCCACGGCCGAACCGGCGGGCGGCACCATGGGGTCCGGGTCCAGCCGACGGAAGCCCCAAGCCGACGTCCCATCGGCCGGCGGAAGGCCGGTGACGGGAACCTGGACATGGAGGCGGGTGTGCGACATGGGGCGGTACGAACCGGAGGTCGGACTGGAACCGTCCGGCACGAATTCACGGGGACACGCAACCGTTCCGGAGAGGTCATGTCAGGACGCCTCTCATGCTGGACTTCCAGGATGCGGTCGAACTGGAAGGACTCCTCGGAAACACGGGAGTGGAATCCGGTATCATGCGGTGGGTCGCCTTCACTACCCGAATCCGGCTCCCCGTTGGCCCCTTTGCGATTACCAATGAACTGAACCTAGGATGTGGGTTTTCGGGCCATTTCTTTCAGGTCGCCGGGATCGGGTCGGGTTCCTTCACGAGGCGGTAGCCGAGTCTGCGACTGAGGCTGTGGAGTCGCTTGGTCGCCTGTTCCCGATACCGCTGTTCT
>CAMASJ010000227.1 GCA_945860685.1 Akkermansia muciniphila | reverse complement strand
GTGGAAAGGGAACAGGCGCCGGGGTTTGGTCAGAGCCTCGTGACCTCGTCTCCTACGACGTGCACGGGTAGGAGACGACGTAAGGAGGCTCAAACCTCCGATCCGAGGTGGCTGGCGATGAGATAGGCGCCGGGGTTTGGTCAGAGCCTCGTGACCTCGTCTCCTACGGCGTGCACGGGTAGGAGACGACGTGAGGAGGCTCACGCCGGTCGGGATGTGGGCGGTCTTGAATCCTTGTCGGGGGCGTGGTTCGTTCGACGGCCCGATGTCGGTTCCCAACTCCCGTCCCACCTGCCTGCGTTGCCGCCGGCCGGTCTCCGCGTGCTGGTGTGGCGGTTTGACGCCGGTCGGGACCCGCACCCGCGTGGTGTTCCTCCAGCATCCGCGCGAGTCCCGCGTGGCCATCGGAACCGCCCGGATGGCGCATCTGGGACTGCTGGCCAGCGAGCTGCACGAGGGTGTCGAGTTCGCCGGGCACGCACGGGTCGAGGAACTGATACGCCAGCCGGGAACGGCCCTGCTTTTCCCAGGTGAAGGCGCGGTGTCCCCGGATTCGTTGGAGCGGCCGCCGGAGACATTGCTGGTCATCGACGGCACGTGGCCGCAGGCGCGGAAGATGTTGTCGCTGAACCCGGCCCTGCGTGCCTTGCCGAGGATCGGCTTCCGGCCCCGGCGGCCGGGGAACTACCGCATCCGCAAGGAGCCTGCGGAGCATTGCGTGGCCACCATTGAGGCGGTCGTCGAGGTCCTGGCCGCCTTGGAGCGGGATGAGGAGCGGTTCGCTCCGTTGCTCAAGGCGTTCGAATCGATGGTCGACCACCAGATCGCCGCGGCCGCAGCACGGACAGGTCCGCCACGAAGACGTTTGAAGCCGGCGGATCCGTGGTGGGAATCGCCGTCGGCACCGGACCTGGAAGCGCTCTGGCCGAACCTTGTCGCGGTGGCGGCGGAGGCGAACGCGCATCGGCGGGACAGCGGTGTTCCCGGGCGTCCGGAGCTGGTTCATCTGGCGGCGGTGCGACTGGCAACAGGAGAGCTGTTCAACGCCTTCCTGGCTCCTCGGCGGCCGTTGGCGCCCGGCGCGCCGCACCATCTGGAGGTCACCCGCGAGGACCTGCTCGGAGGCGGGACGGTGGATGGGGAACTCGCTCGGTGGAAGGACTTCGTGGGTTCGTCGGGAATCCTGGCGGGATGGGGGAGTTTCGCGGTGGAGCAGCTGTCGCAAGAGGCGTGGCGGTCGGCGTCGCCCCCGATGGACCTGCGGCTGCTGGCGGCGCACCGCTTCAAGCGCCGGCCGGGCTCGGCGGAAGCGGCCTTGGCGGCCTTGGGTGGGGTTCCCGAGCGGGGAACGCGCTTGCCGGGGCGCGCCGGCCGGACAGCCTTCGCCGTGGCGGGGTTCCTGGAACGGATGTGGGAAGAACAGCGGCTCGGACTCTCGGAGGAGGGGACGGGAAAGGCCGCGGAGTCCGAGTCGGTCAAAGGCTGCGAAGCCAGTCCGAAAAGCGGATCCGCAGCGAGTCACGACGGCGGAGGTTGACCGAGGTGCGGCCGAGCGGGATCACGGCGGCCGAGATGCTGCCGAGACCACCGGCATCCCGGTTCGGTTCGGAGAACTGCAGCTGAAGGGTGTCGTCGACGAGTTTCACCACTCCGCCGGCGGCGCGGACGCGGACACCCCGTGCAATGCCATGGATGGCGGTCGCGCCGTAATGGGCGACCAGCAGCACCAGCAGATCCTCGATCGGAGGCAGCGAAAGGCGGCTGTCCGTGTAGAGTTTTCGCAGGCGTTCCGTCGGGAGGTTCGCGGTTTCAGGCACCGCGGCTCGCAAGGCGATTCGGGTGGGGATCGAGTTGCGTCGATAGAACGCGTGCCGTTTGCCGAGCTGGGAAATCAGCTCCGCAGGCAGGATCGGCTGCCGTTCCAGGTAGGTCTGGCAGAGGTTGGCGTCCTTGAGGCAATCGAGCCGGGACTTCCCGGCCGGTATCAGGATCTGTGCGGCGTGGCGTTGGCGCAGACGTTCGAATCCGTAGAGCGCCTCGAAATCCTCGCGCGGCATGCCCTCCGGCTTCCGAATCGTGAGCGTCGGCCTGTTGGAAACGGACTTCCTCCGGACGGAGATGGCCTCCGGCTCGATCACCGTGATGATCTCGCGTCCGGTGGGGATCCCGGCAAAGGAGCTTCCTTTGGAGGCGCTGGGCATTTCGAATCTGGAACGGTTCCGTCTTGGGTGCTTGCCCATGGAATCGCCCGGGATGGACGTTTAATCAACCCCAGACTGCTCCGACCGTGGCACTGGATCCGTTGGATGCCCCAGCCAAACGCGGCTTGCACCGAGGCCCGGGTCGATGAGAGGGATCGGGCCCAGATGGATGCATCCACCCAGTCCAACGTCCCCGGTGCCGACGGGACGCCCTCAGACACCGCGGTGCTGGATCGGACGCGGGAATGGCTCGAGAAGGCGGTGATCGGCCTGAACCTGTGTCCCTTTGCCCGCGCTGAGCACCTCAATCGGCGGATCCGATACCGGGTTAGCGCGTCCGAGGACACAGGAAGCCTCCTTGTCGAGTTGGAGGAAGAACTCCGACAGCTCGCCGGGACGGAAAGCAGCCAATGCGAGACCACGCTCCTCATCCATCCCCGGGTGCTCGGGGATTTCTTCGACTTCAACCTGTTCCAGTCCGAGGTGGCGCTGTGCGTCCAGCGGTCCGGCTTGGAGGGCGTGCTGCAGGTGGCGAGCTTCCATCCGCATTTCCGGTTCGCCGGGACCGAGGCGGACGACATCACCAACTTCACCAACCGGGCACCCTATCCGACGCTGCATCTTTTGCGGGAGGAGTCCATCGCGGCCGCTGCGGGTCCCGAGGAATCGGAGCGCATCGTGGAACGGAACCTCGAGACACTGCAGCGCCTGGGGCCTGAGGGATGGAAGGCCCTCGGCATCCACACCCCCTCGATGGGGCCTCCCGACGGGGAGCGTTGAACCGGACAGCCGCGCCGTCGGGCGGACCCGGGTCATTCAGCCGACGGCTCCGCGGACGTGGATGCAGTTGAGGGCACCGTAGGCTTCCTTGGGACATGGGCTGCCCTTGCGGCGCGGACTTTCTCGGTGGGAACGTAGCGGCCGATGAACTCGCTGCGGAAGGCGGCGAAGGTGCCGGCCTTGAGATGGTCCCGGACGTCCTGCATCACCTTCAGGAAGAAGTGGCTGTTGTGGATGCTGACGAGACGGAGCCCGAGGATCTCGTTCACGTTGAGCAGGTGACGGATGTAGGCGCGGGTGTGGTTGCGGCAGGCGAAGCAGGTGCAGCCCTCCTCGATGGGGCCGAAGTCGGCCTTCACCGCACCGCCCTTGATGGCGAAGGTGCCGCGGGATGTGAACGCGGTGCCGTTGCGGGCCACCCGGGTGGGCAGGACGCAGTCGAACATGTCGACGCCGCGGGCGACCAACTCCACGAGTTGGGCCGGGGTGCCGAGACCCATCGCGTACCGCGCCTTGTTCTCGGGCAGGTGCGGTTCGCTGATCTCCACGGCGTGCATCATCTCGGGCTCGGGTTCCCCGACGCTCACGCCGCCGATCGCGTAGCCGTCGAAATCCATGGCGATGAGCTCCTCGGCGCACTTCTGCCTGAGGTCCGGATGGTGGGTGCCCTGGACGATGCCGAAGACCAGTTGCCCGGGGGCGCGGGGCTGGGACTTGCACTCGGCGGCCCAGCGGAGCGTGCGTTTGACCGCGCGGGCGACCTCGTCGCGTGAAGCCGTGTGCGGGGGGCATTCGTCGAAGACCATGGCGATGTCGGAGCCGAGGATGCGCTGGATCTCCATGCTTTCCTTCGGCCCGAGGAAGATCGGGGAACCGTCGAGATGGCTGCGGAACTCCACGCCGTGCTCCTTGATCTTGCGGATCTTGCCGAGCGAGAAGACCTGGAACCCGCCGGAATCGGTGAGGATCGGCCCGTTCCAGTTCATGAAGCGGTGCAGGCCGCCGGCCTGGGAGATGATCTCCATGCCGGGACGGATCGAGAGATGGTAGGTGTTGCCGAGGAGGATCTGCGTGCCCATCTCGAGCAGCTCGCGGTTGTCGAGGGCCTTGACGCTGGCCTGGGTCCCGACGGGCATGAAGACGGGCGTCTCGACCACGCCGTGCGCGGTGGTCAGTCGCCCGAGCCGTGCACGGGACGAGGGATCCTTGGAGAGGAGTTCGAACACGGGGACAGGATGCCCTGTGTCCGGCGTCAGTGGAAATGCGAACCGCGTCGAGGCAGGGGCGGGTGGACGTCGGCCCGAGTCCGGGAGGAAAGGGCCGGTCAGGCGGCGGTCCTGCGGTTCAGGTAGCGCCGGAATGCCCGCAGCTCCGCCGGATGGTCCTTCCAGTAGCGGACCAGCGCGGAGAAGGCGGCCAGCGTCTGGGGCCGCAGGTGGTGTTCGATCTCTTCGACCTCCTCGGCCACCGTCTGGGCTTCGAGCCCCATCTGGCCCAACAACGCTGTGAGAGTGTGGTGACGGTCCTTGATGTGTGCGGCCACCGCCATGCCCTCGACGGTGAGGGTGAATCCCCGGTACCGGGTGTAGTTCACGAAGCCGCGCTTCGCGAGGCGCCGGACCATGTTGGAGACCGTGGACCGCGTGAGGCCCAGTTCCGCTGCGAGGTCGCTCACCCGGGCATAGCCGTTGCGCTCCACGAGGTCATGGATCCGTTCGAGATGGTCCTCCGTGGACTCGGACCTTTCCGGCCGATGGGGGATGGAGCTCACGCGGGAAAATGCTGCCGTCCGGGCAACGGGATCGCCAAGCAGGAATGTGCGGATCCTCACAAAGAGTTTTAGCCTTCACACATTATGTTTGACGTCATACTCGCTGGCCCGGATGTTCTGCGGCCATGAGGTACCGCTTGATGACCGGTTTGCTGGGCTTGGCGGCGCTGCTGTTTGCCGGGGCCTTGGGGTCGGTGGCCGCCCCGCTGCGGGTGACGACCACGGTGGGCATGGTCACCGACATGGTGCGCCAGGTGGGTGGCGACGAGGTCGAGGTCTCCGGCCTCATGGGCCCGGGTGTCGATCCACATCTCTACAAGGCGACCGCCTCCGACCTCGTGAAGCTCCAGCGGGCCGACGTGATCCTCTACGGGGGGCTCCACCTCGAGGGCAAGATGCAGGGGGTCTTCGAGAAGCTGGCGAAGTCCGGCAGGCCGGTCCGGGCTGTCACCGAGAAGCTGCCCCGCACGCGGCTGCTCAAGCCGGAGGAGTTCGAAGGCCAATACGACCCGCACGTCTGGTTCGACGTGGCGCTCTGGAGCCAGTGTGCCGACGTCGTCGCGGAGACCCTGGGAACCGCCCGGCCCGCTTCCAAGGACGCGTTCCAGGCGAGGGCCGTCCTCCTGAAGGGCCGCCTGGAGGAACTGGACCGCTGGGTGCGCTCCCGCGTCTCGGAAGTGCCGGCGGAGCGACGGATCCTCGTGACGAGCCACGACGCCTTCAACTACTTCGGCCGTGCCTACGGCTTCAAGGTCGTCGCCCTCCAAGGCGTCTCCACCGTGACCGAAGCCGGCTTGGCGGACGTCACCCAGCTCGTCGACTTCATCCGGTCGCAGAAAGTGCCGGCGGTCTTCGTGGAGACGTCGGTACCCCATGCGACCATCGAGCGCATCAGCAAGGACGCCGGGGTCAAGATGGGCGGCGAGCTCTTCTCCGACGCCTTGGGCACGCCGGGGGAAATGGAGGATGGCGATGACCTGGGCACCTACGAGGGCATGATCCGGCACAACATCCGGCGCATCGTCGGAGGATTGAAGTGATGTCCGGCCGACGTGTCGCGGCCTCGTTGGCATTCCTCCCGGCGACCGCGTCCTTCGCCGGTGAATCCCGTCCCGACAAGTCCGGATACCATTTCCTCCATCCGGTTCCGCGGGAGCAGATGCGGGAGTTGAGCACCGACCGGCCGGACCAGACGGAGAGCGCCTTCACCGTGGATGCAGGCCACTTCCAGGTCGAGTCGGACCTCGTGGCCTACACCCGTGCGACCTCGGACCTGCCCGTTGGGATCCGCCAGCAGGAGCAGACCTGGACCTTCGGCGGGCTCAACATCAAGGCGGGTCTGCTGCCTTCGGTCGACCTCCAGGTCCTCCTTAGCCCCCACGAGCGGTACCAACTGGACTCCACGGATCCGACAATTCGGGACCGGGCGGACGGGTTCGGCGACATGGAGACCCGTCTGAAGTGGAACCTCTGGGGCAACGACGGCGGGAAGACCGCCTTGGCCCTCATGCCCTATGTTCGTTGGTCGACCTCGGAGATCCAGCCCGGGCGTGGGGTCGCGGAAGCCGGTGTGATCGTCCCCATGGCGGTCGAGTTGCCTTCCGGTTGGGGCCTCGGCCTGCAGACCGGCCCTCAGGTGTCGCGTTCCTTGGGCGGATCCGTTGAGGATCTGTCTTGGATGAACTCGGCAACCTTGGGACATGACATCGTCGGTCCGTTGGCCGGCTACTTGGAGTTCTTTTCGGTGGCGCCGGTCTCCATGGCCGGGGACTGGGATGGTTGGGTCGACATCGGCTTCACCGTCGGCCTGACACCGGATGTCCAGGCCGACTTCGGATGCAATTTCGGCGTCCATGGGGACGCGCCAGAGTATGGGCCGTTTGTCGGCCTTTCGGTCCGATTCTGAATCATGAGCGACGCAAACAGGAAGACGGAAGCGGCCGGCGAGTCGTCCGGCGGCGTGGCGCCACTGGAGGTCCACGACCTCACGGTGGCCTACCAGAAAAAGCCGGTCCTGTGGGGTGTGGACCTCGTGGCACCGGCGGGGAAGCTGATCGGGATCCTGGGTCCGAATGGCGCCGGCAAGTCGACCCTGATCAAGGCGTGCATGGGGCTGATCCCGCCGGCGGCCGGTTGGGTGAAGGTCTTCGGAAAGCCGATCTCGGAGACCCTTTCCCGCGTCGGCTACGTTCCGCAGCGGGAGTCGGTGGACTGGGACTTCCCGGTGAGCGTGATGGATGTGGTGCTCATGGGACGGTACGGGAAGGTGGGGTTGTTCCGGCGGCCGAGCCGGGCGGACCGGGACGTCGCTAGGGCGTGCCTGGAGCGGGTGAAGATGCTGCCTTTCGCCGACAGACAGATCTCGAACCTCTCGGGTGGCCAGCAGCAACGGGTTTTCCTGGCGCGGGCCTTGGCGCAGGAAAGCGACCTCTACTTCATGGACGAACCCTTCGCCGGGGTCGACGCGGCCACGGAGTCGGCGATCATCGAGCTGCTGCATGACCTCAGGGGGAAGGGCAAGACCATCTTCGTGGTACACCATGACCTGCCCACGGCCCGCAACTACTTCGACTGGCTGCTGCTGCTGAACATGCGCGTGGTCGCGTTCGGTCCCACCGAAGAGGTGTTCACCTACGAACTGCTCCAAAAGGCCTACGGCGGACGTCTCACGATCCTCTCCGAGGTGGCGGAGGCGGTGCGTGCCAAGGGACACCTGGGATGAGGTTGCGCACTCCCAACGTCCTTTTGCCGATGTCTTGGGTGGCGTGCTTCGCCGTCCTGCTTCTTGCCGGGGTTCTGCCCGTGTCCGCGGCCAAGATCGGGGACATGGCCGAGACGGACTGGCGCACGCAGGCGGTCCGCTTCCTGACCCTCTCCGACCCGGCGGTCCGCTATGCGTTGGCCGGCACGGCGCTGCTGGGGGTGGCTTGCG
>CAMASJ010000226.1 GCA_945860685.1 Akkermansia muciniphila | reverse complement strand
CCAGGACCTGTTGCGCACGGGGCGTGAAGTTGTTCATGGATTCGTCGCTCATTGAATGGGTCGGCCGCGGGAAACCTCCCCCGGCGCGCGGATCTAATCTGTGGAGGGGCGGATTCGACGTCAAAAGTTCTTCCGAACAGAGTCGACGTCCACCCAACAGGTCATCAGTTCTCGAACCCTCGGGCTTGACCCGCCAAACGCAACCGACGGGATACGATTCATTGCGACCTCAAGCACGCGGATGCGCGTCTCGGTAAACCTGCTGCAACCGCTCCGCCGTCACGTGGGTGTAGACCTCCGTCGTCTGCAGGCGCGCATGGCCGAGAAGTTCCTGGACGGACCGGAGATCGGCGCCGCGATCCAGCAGGTGCGTGGCGAAGCTGTGCCTGAGTTTGTGCGGTGTCAGCGCCGGGTCCAGGCCCGCCGCGGCCAGGTGGATCTTCAGCCGTCGCTGCACCGTCCGCGCCAGCATGGGCCCATCATCCGGCCCCAGGAAGACTGTCGAACCCGGTTTCAGCGGATGGCCACAGGCCTTCCAATAGGCTTCGACCGCCGCCAAGGCAGGACGTCCGAACGGGATCTGGCGCTCCTTCCTCCCCTTGCCACGCACCCGCAAAAGGCGTTGCGCGACATCCATCTCCTCCACCCGCAGCCCGCACACCTCGCTGACGCGGAGCCCGGCCGAGTACACCAGCTCGAGTACCGCTGCATCGCGCAGATAGGGCACCGGGTCCACCGGCTTCCCCTCCCCAGCCGCGTCGCGTTCGCGGGCCAACTCGCGCAGCGGCGCCGACAGCAGAGCGGTCATGCCGTCCTCTGGCAGGAACCGGGGCAATCGCCGCTCCCGCTTGGGCATCGCGAGGCCGCGGATCGGAAGCTTCTCCACCAGCCCTTCCCGGAGGAGGAAGCGGAAGTAGGTCCGGAGTGCGCTGAAACGGAGCCGGACCGAAGCGCGGCCAAGGTCCTTCCTTCCGAGCCACCGGAGATACTGCCGGAAGGCGTCCCGTTGCAGGGCCGGCCAATCAGGCAGACGTCCCCCGAGGGAGCGGTGCCAGGAAGCGAACTCCTCCAACGCCTGACGGTAGTTGCGGACGGTGTGTTCCGAGGCGCCACGGACGGCGGCGAGATCCGTCAGGAACCGCTCCACCAAAGGATCCGACGGCACGGGATCGGGATTCTCGGACACGCGGTAAGGCTAGCGGGCCAGCCGGGGCGAAGGGAGGAGAAGTCGGCGCGATCGGCGTTTCCGTCAGCCGGGGCCGGGATCGTTCATCACCGGCAGGATCCGGTGATCCGGGAAGGGCCGGCGTAGACATTGAAGCGCCCCGAACGCAGGAAGCCCGCCAAGGTCATCCCGGAGCTGCGGGCCAGCGCGACCGCCAACGACGACGGCGCCGAGACCGCGGCCAACACCGGAACCCCCGCCGCCAAGGCCTTCTCGACGATCTCGAACGAGACCCTTCCCGAGACGACAAGCACCGTCCCCTTCAAGGGATGGGCCCCGTCCAGGAACTGCCGGCCGAGGACCTTGTCCACCGCGTTGTGACGGCCGACATCCTCGCGCAGGCACAACAGCGAGCCGTCCGCCGCGAACAGCCCGGCGGCATGCAATCCGCCCGTCTCGTCGAACGTCTCCTGGCCCTGGCGAAGCCTCTCCGGAAGCCCCACGAGCAGGCTTCCGGCAACGCGGACGGAATCCCGGATCCGCGGAAACCGGCGACGCACGGCGGCCAGCGTGGAGCGCCCACACAGGCCGCAACTGGACGACGCGGCGATGTTCCGTCGCAGGTCGGCGAAGTCCGGGACCACGCCATCGGCCAGGTGGACGTCCACCACGTTGCCCTCGGGATTCCTCGGGTACGGCCGGATCGCGCGGAGCTGGCTCCGTTCACGCAGGAGACCTTCCGCAACCAGGAAACCCGCGGCGAGTTCCTCGTCGTGACCCGGCGTCCGCATGATCACCGCCAGCGGCCGTGTCTCGATGCGGACTTCCAAGGGCTCCTCCGACGTGACCGCGTCCGGCTCCGGCCGCGATAGCCCCGTCCCGTTCCAGCGGCGTACGGGAACGCGCGGACTTCGTGGTGTCGGTCGCGACACGTTTGGCCGGTTCAGATCGTCTGTGAAAGGAACCCGCCGTCCACGCGGACGTCGGATCCGGTGACGAAGCCGGCGGCCTTGGCGCTGGCGAGGAAGATCGTCGCCCCGGCCAGTTCGTCGGCCTTTCCGAACCGACCCATCGGCGTGTGGCCGAGGATCGACTGGGCGCGCGGGGTCGGGGAACCGTCCTCCTGGAAGAGCAGCCGGCGGTTCTGTTCCGCGGGGAAGAAGCCGGGGGTCAGCGAATTGACCCGGACCCCGCTCGGCGCCCATTCCCGTGCGAGGAACTGGGTGAGGCTGAGGACCGCGGCCTTCGACGCGGAATAGCTCACCACCCTGGACAGCGGGATGTGCGCCGACACACTGGCGATGTTGATGACCGATCCGCGTCCGCGGGCGCAGAGGCCCGGTCCGAACACCTGGCAGGGCAGCAGGACGCCGCCGACCAGGTTGAGGTCGAAGTTGCCACGCCAAGCGTCGATGCCGATGTCCTCGAAGCGGAGGTCGGCGGTGACAGTGGCCTTCGGGTCGTTGCCACCCGCGGCGTTGACGAGGATCGAAGGCGCCCCGAAGGCAACCATGATCTCCCGTTCGATGCGCACGAGGTCCTCGCGGACCAGGGCGTCGGCCGTGAAGAAGGCCGCTCGTCCGCCGGCGCTCTGCACGGCGTCCACGCAGGCCTTCCCCCGCTCGGCGTTGCGACCGACAACGGCGACGGCGGCGCCCGCGGACCCTAGCGCCTTGGCCATGGCCCCACCCAAAGCCCCGGTGGCCCCGATCACCACGGCCACCTCTCCCGACAGGTCGAACAGTTTCATTTGTGCGGACAGATGTACCGGGAACGGCTTCCCGGAGGGAGGAGGAAACGGCACCCCGTCGAAGGCCGTCGCCCCGTCGTGAACCGTTCGGCCATTGACCCTTCCGACACGCGAACCCTAGCGTCTCCGTCCACCCATGCTCGCGATCATTGACCCGTGGATCCTGTCCTTCAGCGCCCTGATGGTGCTGGCCACCATCGGCATGGGTTTCTGGGCCGCTGGCAAGGCGAAGAGCGCTTCGGACTTCTTCGTCGCGGGCCGCGGCGTCTCCGTGGGCTGGAACGCCTCCGCCATCTCCGGCGAATACCTCTCGGCGGCCTCGTTCATGGGCGTGGCCGGCATGGTCATGTCCAGCGGCTACGACGCCCTATGGTATCCGGTCTGCTACGCCTGCGGCTACCTGTTCCTCCTGCTCTTCATCGCCGGTCCCCTTCGCCGGTTCGGCGCGTACACCATCCCCGACTTCGCCGAAGGCCGCTTCGACTCGCCCCTCTTCCGGAAGATCGCCGTGGTCTTCGTGCTGTTCATCGGGTGCTTCTACACCATGCCTCAGATGAAGGGCGCCGGAACCACGCTGGCCTACATCTTCCCCGGATTGCCCTACTGGGTCGGAGTCGTCCTTGTGGGGGCGGTGATCACGCTCAACGTCGCCGTCGGCGGCATGAAGGGGATCACCCTCGTCCAGGCCTTCCAGTACTGGGCCAAGATGTTCGCCATCTCAGTGCCGGTGTTCGTCCTGATGAGCGTCCACGGAAGCTACGGCCGGCAACTGGAGCTGAACGGGAAGTCGACCACGCCGGTCGCCGCGGCCACCGCCACCGCCGTTACGGCTCCTGAATCCGGGTCCGGCGCCGCGCTGCGTCGGGAACTGCCGGCGAAGGCCCCCGCGGACGACGCCTGGCTGAACCCCTTCGGTCCCCTCACCACCAAGGCCGCCAAGGCGGCCAAGCTCGGCACGGAGGAATCCAAGCCCTACGCACTGCTCTACACCTACTCGCTCATCATCGCGCTCGTCTGCGGCACCGCTGGACTGCCACACATCCTGGTCCGCTTCTACACCAACCCCGACGGCGTTGCGGCCAAGCGAACCACAATGTGGGTCATGATCCTGATCGGCGTCTTCTACGTCTTCCCACCCGTGTTCGGGGTGATGGGCCGGAACCTCCTGCCGTCTCTTTACGAAGGCACCGGCTCCAAGGGCTCGGACAAGGTCGTCCTGGAGCTGCCACGCGTCCTCGCCGCCGCCGCCGACGGACTGCCTTGGGGCTCCATCCTCTCCGGGATCACCTGCGCCGGCGCCTTCGCCGCGTTCATGAGCACGTTCTCCGGACTGCTGGTCTCGATGACCGGCGCGCTGGCCCACGACGTCTACGGCCGCATCCTCCGTCCGGGATCCTCCCCGGCCGACCGCATGCGGATGTTCAAGTGGTGCGCGGTGCTGGTGGGCGGGGTCGCGACCCTGCTCGGATGTTTCGTCGAACAGCTTCAGATCAACTTCATGGTCGGACAGGCCTTTGCCATCGCCGCAGCCAGCTACTTCCCATTGCTCTTCATGAGCGTGTGGTGGCGCGGCATGACGATGGCCGGCGCCGCCACCGGCATGCTCTCTGGAGGGGTGAGCGCCCTGCTGGCCGTCACCCTCACCAACTTCTCCGACCTCGGATGGGTCCCGCTCGCCGGCTTCTGGTCGGGTCACCCCCTGCTCCGGATCCTCTGCGAACAGCCGGCAATCTGGTGCGTGCCGCTCGCCATCCTGCTCATGGTGGCCGTGTCCTTCCTGACCTCCGGGTCCGTGCCCGGGGACATCCGCATGAAGATGCTCGTGTTGCACGCACCCGAGGCGCTCGGCCTCAAGCAGGAATACATCCGGGAACACGAGGGGCACTGAGGAGACCTTCGTTTCAGGGTGTCCGGCAGGAGAGAGTGTTCGCCGGCCAACAACGCCTTTCGCCTCGCCCCTTGCCAGAACCGGTCGCCGAGGGCATTCCTACACAGACCCTCCTACCGCCCCATGAAGACCCATGCCCCATCCTTGGCCAACCGCCGCGGATTCACCCTGATCGAACTCCTGGTGGTCATCGCCATCATCGCGATCCTCGCCGGGATGCTGCTGCCCGCCTTGGGCAAGGCGAAGTCCAAGGCCCAGGGCATCCAGTGCATGAACAACACCAAGCAGCTGATGATCGCCTGGAGCATGTACCACGGCGACAACAACGGCACGGTGGTCAACAACTTCGGCATCGACACCACCGACGCCACGATCGCCCTCGGCCGCACCGACGCCAACCGGGGCTATCGCAACTGGGTGAACAACGTGATGCGGTGGGACACCACCGAGTCGGTCACGAACCTCAACTACCTCCGGCTCGGCCCCTTCGCCCAATACGCCGGAAACTCGGTCGGGGCCTACCTGTGTCCGGCCGACCGTTACCTCAGCTCGGCACAGAGGCGTGCGGGTTTCGCCAAGCGGGCGCGCAGCCTCTCGATGAACGCCTGCCTCGGCTATTATACCCCCTCCCCGGAGAATCCTGAGGCCGCCGGCCGCAACCGCTACGTGCCCTTCATCCAGATGGTCAAGGACACCCAGATCCGCGAACCGGCCAACATCTTCGTCATGCTCGACGAGCACCCGGATTGGATCAACGACGGCTACTACCTCAACAACCCGGACGTCACCTCGAACTGGGGCGATCTCCCGGCCAACTACCACGCCGGCGCCGCAGGATTCTCCTTCGCGGACGGACACTCGGAGATCCGCCGCTGGCAGGGCGTGACCGCGACGGTTCGGGTCAAGGCCGACGGATCCCAGTCTCCCTACACCTTCCGCGACGCGAAGGACCGTGCCGACCTGCGTTGGGTCATCGACCGGACTTCCTACCGGAACTGACCGCGGGACCGCAGCGAAGGCGATCCGGTCCCGACCTCCCTTCAACCATGGAAGCAGCAAGGCCGCGGCAAACGCCGCGGCCTTTCGCTTTCCGGAACCGGTCCGACTGGGACGTTCAGCCCCGGAACCGACGTCCGATCAGGATCGCGTTGTGTCCGCCGAACCCGAAGGAGTTGTTGAGGAAGCAGTCGATCTTCATCTCGCGGGGGGTGTGCGGGATGTAGTCGAGGTCGCACTGCTCGTCCGGGCTGTCCAGGTTGATCGTCGGCGGAGCCACCTGATCCATCATGGCCTTGCAGCAGATGAGCGACTCGATGCCGCCGGCCGCACCGAGCATGTGGCCGGTCGCGCCCTTGGTGCTGCTGACGGCCACCCGACGGGCGTGGTCCCCGAAGACGCGCTTGATGGCGTTGGTCTCGCACACGTCGCCGACCGGCGTGCTGGTGGCATGCGCGTTGATGTAGTCAATCTCCTCCGCTGCGATGCCCGCGTGCTTGAGGCCCATCCGGATCGCCCGCGCAGCCCCGGCCCCTTCTGGATCGGGCGAGGTCATGTGGTTCGCGTCACAGGTGTTGCCGTAGCCGATGATCTCGCAATAGATCCTCGCCCCGCGCTTCTTCGCGTGTTCGAGCTCCTCGAGCACCAGCACTGCGGCCCCTTCGCCCATGACGAAGCCGTCCCGGTCCCGATCGAACGGCCGGCTCGCCTTCTGCGGATCGGAATTCCGGGTGGACATCGCCTTCATCGCGGCGAAGCCAGACATGCCGAGCGGCACCACCGTCGCCTCGGTCCCACCGGCGAACATCACCGTGGCGTCGCCACGCTTGATCGCCCACCAGGCTTCGCCGATGGCGTGGTTGCTCGTAGCACAGGCTGAGCAGGTCGCGAAATTCGGACCCCTCAGGTTGTTATAGAGCGCGAACAAACCAGACGACATGTTCAGGATCAGCATCGGGATCATGAACGGGGTCACCCTTCCCGGTCCCTTGGCGAGGAGGACCTTGTGCTGCTCCTCCGTGGTGTGCAGGCCTCCGATCCCAGACCCGATGTAGACCCCGATCTCGTCGCGGTCCTCCGCATTCAGGTCGAGGCCTGAGTCCTTCAACGCCCCCCATCCAGCATAGACGCCGAAGTGCGAGAAACGGTCCGAGCGCCGGACCTCCTTCGGCGACGGAAACGCCGGCACCGGATCGAAACCCTTCACCTCCGCCGCGATCTGGCAGTCGTAGCCCGTGATGTCGAACCGCTCGACCCGGCCGATGCCGCACACGCCGGCGAGGACGTTCTTCCACACGGTGTCGGCATCCAATCCCAACGGAGAGGCGCAACCGAGACCGGTGACCACGACGCGACGTTCAGAGAAGGAGTGCGGCATAAGGACCCAAGAAGTCTATCGGGACGCCGTCACGGCACAAGCGGCGTCAATCCGGCTTGGAGACAGGTTTTGCGGATGTCGGACCGTTGGGAAAGAAAAAGGGCAGCTCGGGCGTGCCCGGCTGCCCTCCTCAGATTGGGTTAGGCTACTTGGCCTGGGCGTCCTCGACGTACTTGATGACGTCGCCAACGCTCTGGAGCTTCTCGGCTTCCTCGTCCGGGATCTCAAGACCGAATTCCTCCTCCAAGGCCATCACCAACTCCACGGTGTCGAGCGAGTCGGCGCCGAGATCCTCGATGAACTTGGCCTCCGCGGTGACCTGATCCGCGTTGACGCCCAGTTGCTCGACGATGATGTCCTTGATCCGCTGCTCGATGGTTTTCTCAGCCATGGTAGGTGTCTCGTTTCGGCGGCCTGTCTAGGCGCGGGGGTTCCAAGCGTCAAGCGCCTGTTCTGGAATTTTTCCTACGGAACTGAGGATGGGTGTTGACCTCCTGCGGATCCTCATTCCCGAGAGACGCCAGACGTTGCAGTTGAA
>CAMASJ010000225.1 GCA_945860685.1 Akkermansia muciniphila | reverse complement strand
GCACCGTCCTCCGCCTCCTCCGGCGCGTTGGTCCTCGCGGACCTCGTCGGGGATTCCCACCCGGACCTCGTGGTCGGCGGACGCGCCGCTCCGGGCAGGTGGCCCGTCGGCGTGGCATCGCGGGTCCTGACGGGCACCGCCGATGGGTTCGGCACGGAGGTGCCGATCCCGGGCAACGCGCTGACCACCGGCGCGACTGCCGTGGATTTGGATTCGGACGGACGCGACGAACTGGTGCTCGCGACGGAGTTCGGTCCGATTCGGTTCTTCCGCCGCTCGGAAAAGGGAATGTCCGCTTGGGATCCGGAGCTGCGCTTCGCCGATTCCTCCCGGAAACCGACTCCGGCGACGGGACTGAGGGGATTCTGGAACGGCGTCACCGCCGCGGACTTCGACGGCGACGGACGCCCGGACCTCGCCGTCGGGAACTGGGGATGGAACTTCGGCGAGGCGCGCATCGACCCGCGCCGCGACCGCGTGACGGTCCTCCACGGGGAATTCGGCCTCGGAACCGGAGTCCATCCGCTGCTCGCCTCGGTCGATCCGGCGCAGGGAATCCTGCTGCCTTGGCGGGAATGGACCCAGGTTAAGAACGCCCTTCCGTTCATTCTGGAGAAGGCCCCTGACCATGCCACGTACGGGCGCACTCCGCTGGAAAGCCTGCTCGGGTCCCAGGCCACAGAAGCCGGACGGCTCGATGCCGACTGGTTCGCAAGCACCGTCTTCCTGAACCGGGGGGACCATTTCCTCGTTCGCCCGCTTCCAGCCGAGGCCCAATGGACCCCGGCCTTCGGGGTCTCCACCGCGGACTTCGACGGCGACGGCGACACGGACCTCTTCCTCACGCAGAACCACTTCGCATCGGACGCGGAGACGTCCCGCCAGGACGCCGGCCTCGGCCTGGTCCTGATCGGTGATGGAAAGGGAGGCTTCCGGCCTTTGGGCCCGGCCGAATCGGGGGTCCGGATGGCCGGCGAAGGACGGGGCTCCGCGGTGCTCGACTTCGACCGCGACGGCCGCATGGATGTCGTCGCCACGCAGGCGGAAGGACCGGCGAAGCTCTTCCGCAACCGCACGGGGATTCCTGGATGGACGGTCACGCTCCGTGGCGGGAAACGGAACCCGGCCGCCGTCGGAGCGGTGGTCCAGGCGGAATCCGGCGGTGCGCCGGGCGCAGCCCATCGGGTCCACGCGGGCTCCGGATGGTGGTCCCAGGATTCCCCGCGGGTCTTGCTCACCGGCGGGAAGCCCGAGGCCGTGCGGGTCCGTTGGCCCGGCGGAAGGGAGACGAAGACGCCATGGCCCGACGACCGCAGGGAACTGGAGATCATCGAGCCGGAAAACTAGGACTCAGCCAATGATCGAGATGGGGCGAGAACCGGCCTCATGCAGAAACGCGAAGACGCCAAGGGAGAGCGGGATCCGGGTTCGAAGCCCCCGCCCGCACTCGGGGCTCGGTTCCAAAGCGGAAGCCCACCGGCTTCCTCCCTCCTCCCCAGCGGCTTTGCGGCTTGGCGTGCCAATCCCTTCCGCATCGAACCGCCTCGGCAATTGCTGTTTGCCCCGACCCCGACCATCCCGGACTGTCCAACCCATGCAGTTCCCTGAAGAGCTCCTGCAACGGGCCCGCCGCGTCCGACTGTTCCTCTGCGACGTGGACGGCGTGCTCACCGAGGTCAACGTCACGATGGGCGGCGGAGTGGAATCCAAGACCTTCAACATCCGAGACGGTCTCGGGTTGCGGTTGCTGCAGCAGGAAGCCGGGATCCGCGTGGGCTGGATCTCGGCGCGGCCGAGCGATGCCACCTCGATGCGGGCCCAGGACCTCAAGGTGGATTTCGTGCACCAATCCTCGATGCCCAAGGTCGAGGCGATCTCGAACCTGCTGAAGGAGACCGGTGTGGCTTGGGACGAGATCCTCTACATGGGCGACGACGTCGTGGACCTCGGGGTGCTCAAGCGCGCCGGCTTGGCCGCGGCACCTTCCGACGCCATCCCGGAAGCCCGGGCGCTGGCCCACTTCGTTGCCCCGAGCCCCGGTGGACGCGGCGCCGTCCGCGAGGCCACGGAACTGGTGCTGAAGGCCCAAGGCCACTGGGACCGGATCCTCACGAAATTCACTTCCTAACCGCCCCTGCAGTCCGGGACTCTCCCCACGGTGTTCCGCCTTACCCACATCGCCGTCGCGCTCCTGATCCTGATCGGGTCCCCGGCTCTTGAGGCCCAGGCGCCGACGAATTCCGCACAGCCCGCGGCGGCACCCTCGCCGGCATCCGGGATCATCCGCAACTGGGGCATCAGCCTGCGGGACGGCGCCTCGGGACGCGTCCAGGTCCGCTTCTCCTCGAGCGAGGCCGCACCGTCCAAGGCCGAAGGCGGCCTGATGCCGGCCGTCTGGGATGTCACCGGGCTCCGGCTCGAGACGTTCCGCGCCGACGAATCCGCGGACTTCACCATCGAGGCCCCGACCTGCCGCGTGAACGTGACCACGCGCGACGCCGCTTCGCCCGGCCCCTTCGCCGCACATCGGGACGGAGACGGGATCCGGATGACCGGAACCGGTTTCAGCTTCGACAACGGCCGCCAGCGGCTGGTGGTTTCCAACGACGTCCGGATCGAGATCCGCGCTTCCCTCGTCAAGACCTCCCCTTCCCCGAAATGATCCGCTCCCTCCACGTCCTTCGCTGGGTCCTGCTGACGCTGCTCGTCGCCGGTCCGGTCCGGGCCCAACTCCAGGACCGCATCCAGCTCACCGCCACCAACGCGGTCCTCGAGTTCCAGGAGGGCGTGTACCACCTCTGGGACCATGTCCGGGTCGAATCGTCTGGGGTCCTGACGCTGACCTGCGACGACCTCCGCGCGGTGCTTCCCCAGGACAAGGTGGCCGGCGCGACCGTTGCGACGGGTGCCGGCGGATCGGGTCGCCTGCAGTCGCTCGTTGCCACCGGACACGTGCAGATCCAGTTCTTCCAGGCCGGAGCCGGCGGGACCACCAACGTCGTCTACGCCTCCGGCGACAAGGCCGAGTACGGCGCCGCCGACGAGGTGCTGATCCTGACCGGAAATCCCCGCATTGAGACCGGCAGCGGCACGATGGTCGGCACCGAGGCCCTCATCTACGACCTCAAGTCGCGGAGCATGCGGAACCGCGGACCGTACCGCATCGAACTGCGGTCCGACGTCCTGCGGAACTCCGTCCTCTTCAACCGGGGCACCAACGCGCCGAAGCCCCGCTGACCCCGATGGCCTCCACCCCGCAGCCGGAGTCCGCGTCGAACCCGCCCCTTTTGGCGGTCCATGGACTGGCCAAGGCCTACCGGGGTCGTCCGGTGGTGGCCGGCGTGTCGATCGAGGTCCGGGCGGGGGAGATTGTCGGGCTGCTCGGCCCCAACGGCGCCGGGAAGACCACCTCGTTCAACATGATCGTCGGACAGGTCCGGCCCGACGCCGGCCGGGTCGACCTGCTCGGCTCGGAGATCACCGGACTCGCGATGCACCGGCGGGCCCGGCTCGGCGTCGGCTACCTGACCCAGGAGCCGAGCGTCTTCCGGAAGCTCACGGTCGAGGAGAACCTCCTCGCCATCCTCGAGACCTGCGAGGGCAGCTCCTCCGAACGCCGCACCCGCCTCGCCCACCTGCTCGACGAACTCGACCTCGCCCGGCTCGCCGGCAGCCGGGCCTACCAGCTCAGCGGCGGCGAGAAGCGCCGGCTCGAGATCACCCGTGCCCTCGTCACCTCCCCCAAGCTGCTGCTGCTCGACGAACCCTTCGCGGGCATCGATCCGATCGCGGTGTACGAGGTGCAGAAGATCCTTCGGCGACTGCGGGACCGCGGACTCGGGATCCTGATCACCGACCACAACGTCCGCGAGACCCTTCGCCTCGTGGACCGCGCCTACGTGATCCACCAGGGACGCGTCCTCGCCTCCGGTTCTGGGGAGTTCCTCGTCAACGACCCGCAGGCCCGCGCGATCTACCTCGGTCCCGAGTTCAACATGTGACCGCGAGCCGCCCCGACCGTGAACGCACCCGCCACAGCCCGTGATTCCGCCGGACCGGTCACCGTCGAGAAGTTCTACACCGGACACGCCGCACCGCTCGGCCTGAAGCTGCTCGCGGGTGCAGGCGGACTGAAGCGCCAGATCCTCGAGCCAACCGTCAACCGCCCCGGACTCGCGCTCGCTGGCTTCCAACGCTACTTCGCCCCAAAACGCGTCCAGGTGGTCGGCAACGTCGAGACTTCATACCTCCGTTCCATCTCTCCGGACCTCCGCCGCCAACGCTACGCGGAACTGCTCCGGCACCGCATCCCCTGCATTGTCGTCTGCCGCGGAATCAAGTCCGACAAGGACCTCATCCGCGCCGCCGAGGAACGCTACGTCCCCGTGTTCCAAACCGGCCTGGTGACGATGAAGTTCATCAACCTCGCCACCATCGCGCTCGACAACCTCTTCGCCCCGAGGACCCAGGTCCACGGCTGCATGGTCGACATCCAGGGCATCGGCGTGATCATCCAGGGCGAAAGCGGCATCGGCAAAAGCGAGGCCGTGCTCGGCCTGCTCGAACGCGGTCACAGCCTGGTGTGCGACGACATCGTCCAGCTCACCATCCAGGACGGCCGGGAACTCGTCGGCACCGGCAAGGCCATCACCCGGAACCTCATGGAGGTCCGCGGCATCGGCATCATCGACGTCGCCGCCCTGTTCGGCATCGCCGCCATCCGCTCCGAGATGCGGGTCGACCTCGTCGTCACCCTCAAGGCCTGGGAAAAGGCCGGCGACATCGAGCGCCTCGGCATCGAACAACGGCAGATGGACCTGCTCGGCATCCAGGTGCCGCACATGGACCTGCCGGTCCGGCCCGGACGCGACATCGCCCGACTCATCGAGGTCGCCGCGCTCCACACCAAGCTGCGGCTCAACGGCGTCAATCCCGCCGAGGACCTCCAGCGCCGACTGATGATGCAGATGAATCCCCGGCTCTGAACCGCCCATGCGTGTCCGCGCCAAGATCTGCGGGATCACCCGCTACGAGGACGCCGCCGCCGCGATCGACGCCGGCGCCGACGCGCTGGGCTTCGTCTTCGTGCCGGGCACGCCCCGCTTCATCGCGCCGACGGATGCCGCCGCGATCCTCCGCCGCCTGCCGGCCTTCGTCGCCCGAACCGGGCTCTTCGTCGACGCTTCGCATGAGGAGATCCTGCGCACGATCGAGGTCACCGGAATCGACACCATCCAACTCCACGGCGCGGAACCTCCATCCCTCGGAACCGCGTTGATGTCCCGGGTGGCGGTGCTGAAGGCGTTCCGCATCCGCGACCCCGGATCGCTCGCGGAACTGGAGGGTCATCGGGATGCCTGCGCGGCGTGGCTCCTCGACGCCTTCGTGGCCGGCGCGCACGGCGGCACCGGGGCCCGTTTCGATTGGAGCCTGGCCGTCCAGGCAGTCAGGATGGGAAAGCCGGTCGTCCTGGCCGGCGGCCTCGGTCCCGGAAACGTGGCCGAAGCCATCCGCCAGGTCCGTCCCTACGCCGTGGATGTCAGCTCCGGGGTGGAGGAAGCGCCGGGCCGGAAGGACCACCGGAAACTCCGGGACTTCCTGGAAGCCGTGCGTCAGGCCTGAACTGGCCGGGGGGGAGAGTCACGCCAAGGCGCCAAGGAACACGGTGAAAACCGCGATTTTCCAGGTGGGATTGTGAATCACCGTCCAGAGTGAGGCCATTTCCACAAAGGGACCCACTCCCCGTTCGGCCTATCGGAGTCAGGTCCATCACCGCGGCCCGCGGTTCACGGATTTCCGGGAAGCGAAGGGAACGGAGGCATCTCGACGACCCGGGCACGCCTCGGAGGAGTACCGGTGGTGGTGTCGGTCTGGAGTCCCCCGAACTGTCCCGGAGCCGCCTGCATCGCCGGGACCGTAATCGCACCCGGGATCGAGGACCCGCCGGCCTGGATGGCCGGCAATCCGACCCCCATGTTGACCGCGGCATTTGCAGCACCAAAGCCACCCAACACTTCACCGCCACGTCCGACGACCGTCGGACCACCGGAGAACGAGTTCGCCTGGTTCAACTGGCTGCCGAACGCTGGAACCGGCGGCGGAGGCAGGGTTCCCCTCGGCGCGTTCGGGTTCACCCCTGGAGCACCCGGTGCGCCGCCGGAAGCGGGAACGGCCGCCGCCTTCATCGCGTTCTTCTCGAAATCCAGGGTCAAACGATCCCCGTTGAACTCGATCTCGACGGCGTCACCCGATTCATCGAGGCCAACCAGCTTGATGGTTCCGATCAGGTCTTCGCCGTTCTTCAGGCCGACTTCGACTCCCTCCAACAGCGCATCGGGGAACTCCATCGGCTTGCCCTTGGGCTGATAGGCGATGAAGGCCCGGAGGTCCCCACCTCGGCGGGTGAATCCGGTCAGGAAGAATTCCGGCCGCTCCTTCGGGGGTTCCGGGGCCACTTCGACCGGCGCAGGAGGCGGGGGCGGCTTCACGCCGAAGACGTTGCGCGTCGGAATCCGGCTGTAGGGGTGGGTGGGGCCCGGGGAACCGGCTTCCTCCTCGGCGGCGCGGGCGCCCCCGGCGACCGACAGCGCCAACAGAACGCAGGCCATCGGGACCCGGAATGAACCGGGAGAAGGGCGTTCGGAACGCAACGTCATGACGGAAAAACACCAGCACCCCGGTTTGGTTGCAAGCCAAGTCCAACCTTCCAGGACTCGACTCGCTTCCCCGTCCGAACAAAATCGTCGCAGGACATACAAATCGTGTCCCGTCGGTGTCTATGTGGGAAAAGGCGTGAATCGTCCCGGGGAACATCCGAATTGGTGTGAGGCGTTGTACGACGCCCAGGCCGCCGCCTTGGTCCTTTATGGCCGGGCGCTCGGGCTGTCCCACGGCGAGTCCGAGGATGTCCTCCACGAGGTGTTCGCCGCGCTGCTGGTCCGGGAAACCAGGCCGGACAGACCGGAGCACTACCTGGTCCGCGCCTTCCGAAACCGAGCCCTGAACCGCCGCACCTCGCTGTGGCGACGCCTCACCCGCGAGCTGGAATCGACCCGCTGGTTCGAACGCCAGGAGCCCGAATCGCACCGCGAGGAGGCCGCGATGCGCTGCCTTGCCGCGCTGCCGCCGGAACAACGGGAGGTCCTCGTCCTGAAGTTCTGGCATCGGCACACCTTCGAGGAGATCGGCGAACTGCTCGACATCTCCCCCAACACCGCCGCCGGACGCTACCGCTACGGCCTGCAGAAGATCCGCCATTGCCTGAGTTCCGTTTCCCATGAAGCCGACATCCCAGAATCCGCTCTCACGCTGGACACCGAGGTCTCCTTCTCCGGCGCTGCGCCGTCGTCTGTTCGGTGACGCGCCGACCGAGGACTCGCCGGTCGGCGTGATGGGTTGGTTCGCCCCCGCCCTGAGCGCCGCTTGTCTCTTCGCCGCCGCCATGGCGCCGACCCCGGTGTCCGGGGAGGCCCGCGCCGACGGCTCGGGAACCAACCTCACCCTGCTCGCCGTGCTCGAACACGCCGCCGGGCAAAGCCAGATGAACCACCTCGCGTCTTCGAGTTTCAAATCGACAAACATTTCGACCGCCCGCTCCACTAACGGGCTCTCGACCGGCTGGAACTGATCCCGACCGCCCAACACGCCGCGAATCCGCTCCCGCCACCCCATTTTCCCACACCGAATCCCCACCATGTCCCGACCGACATCGTCCAAGGCAGCCGGCCC
>CAMASJ010000224.1 GCA_945860685.1 Akkermansia muciniphila | reverse complement strand
GGAGTCTTCGGGTCCGGCTTCCGCCGGTTCCAATAGCCGGTAACTGCTTCCCAAAGCGTCCTGTTTCGCAACACTCCCAACCCACGCCGTGAAGGAATCCAACATCGCACCAAGGGGTATCCAGGACTGGATCTATGTCCTTGAAGAAGGATCGGGAAGGATATGGCTCCGCCGGATGATCCTGATCCTGATCGGAATCGTCATCACCGGTCTCTTCCACATGGACGGCGTGAAGAATTTCCGGGCCGCTGAGGCGATGGATCAGGCTCAGTTGGCCATGAATCTCGCCGAGGGCCGTGGATACACCACACGGGTGATGACTCCTGCATCGATCCGTCTCGTTTCGAACCGTTACCGGGAAACCGGAGTCGATCCGGCGCTGGCCGTCCGAGCGCCGCATCCCGATATTTCCAATCCTCCTGTCTATCCGCTTGCCCTCGCTGCGCTGTTCAAAGTGCTTCCCTCTTCTTGGACCCGCGCGGTGGAATCCAGTCCCGGTTCCCGCCCGCCTGCTGAGATCATCGTCGGGGCGTTCAACTTCCTTGCCTTCCTCGTCGTGACGCTCGCGCTGCACCGTCTTGGGCGACGGTGTTTCTCAGATGGAGCCGGGCTACTGGCGGCCCTCATGTTCGCGGGATCCAAGTTCAACTGGGAGCTGATCTCCTCTGGCCTTCCCACGCTCTGGCTGGGAGCGCTGTTCGTGGGTTTGGTCGCCTTGATGTTCAAGGTCGAGGAGAAGGTGGAGATCGGGAATCTTCGCGGATTGCCATTTTTGGGAGCCGGGATCGGAGCATTGATCGGGGTTGCCTTCCTTACCGTCTATTCCGCCTGGGTGCTTCTGCTGCCGGTTCTCCTAAGCTTGGGTATCTGGGTTGGAGCGGGACGACGCATGCGTGTCCTGCTTCCGGCGGTAGCGGGCTTCCTGATCTTGGCGGGCCCCTGGATTGCGAGGACGTGGCATCGGAGCGGATTGCCTTTGGGCACCGCCACGCTGGCGCCAATATCGGACACCTTGACTTTCCCCGGTGACCGTCTGGAGAGGTCCCAGAATCCGGAGCTGAAGAACGAACTCTTCAAGGAAGCTTGGATCAAGATGGTGGGCAACGCTGAGAGCATACTCCGCGAGGATGTGCCCCGATTGGGGGGTAACTGGTTCTCCGCCTTCCTCCTTGTCGGCCTGATGCTGCCGCTGGGCAGCCCTCGGCTGAACCGCTTCCGATGGTTCCTGCTGTCGACTTTGGTCACATTGATCCTCACGCAGGGGTTGATCCGAACCCACGCTTCGACCCTTTCGCCCGGGATCAACTCGGAGAACCTGCTCGCCTGGTTCGCGCCGGTGGGCGTCCTCTACGCCGCGGTTGCCTTCCGCCGGGCCCTAGAAGTCTTCGAGTTTCCCTTCGAACTCGCCAAGACGCTGACCCAGGCGGCGGCCGTGGTGCTGTGCTCTCTGCCGCTTTTCGTATCGCTGCTTCCGCCGAAGATGCCGGTGATGTCGAGTCCTCCGTACTTCATTCCTGCGATCCGCCAGTTGGCTGGCTATCTGCCCGAAGGCGCGTCGGTAATGACCGACATGCCGTGGGCGGTGGCCTGGTATGGACGTCGGGATTCGGTCCTACTCACCTTGAGGACAGGTCAGGATCCGAAGGAAGACTTCTTCAGGGTCCACGACTTCCAAAGGCCGTTCAACGCCATGTTGCTGACGCCGTTGACTTGCGACGTCCCGTGGCGGGCGGAGTTGCTGGCGTCCCCGGATGCCGTCTGGGGTCGGTTCTACATGGATTACCTGCTTCGCCGGGAGAACATCCCTGCAGGTTTCCCGCTCAAGTACGCCTTCGGAGATGGGTTTCCCTACGCCGGCTATCTCTTCATCGCAGACCGTCCGTATTGGCGGGATGTGAAACCTTGAGCCTTCCGTGATCGCCCGGGTCACGCTCGAGATCGCCCTTCGAAGGGAGTTCGACTACTCCATTCCGGCCGAGTTCGAGGGAAGGGTCGAGGTTGGGACACGGGTGAAGGTTCCCTTTGGCCACCGGACCGTGGTCGGGGTGGTCACCGAGATCGTCGGGAGTTCCTCGCAGACCCAGCTGCGGCCGATCGCCGACGTGTTGGGAAACCGCAGCCTCGTCACACCGAAGGTGCTGGCCCTCGCACGATGGATCGCCGGCTACTACTGCTGTCCGGTGGAGACCGCGCTCAAGAGCGTCCTGCCTGAAGCGGTTCGCCGGGAGGAGGCAGGTTGGCGCGAGCGGTTGCATGTCCACTTCCTTCCGGCACCGGCGACGCCTCCGGTTCTGACCAAGCGACAGGAAGCCATCCTCCGCATCATCGAGGAATGGCGATCCCTTCCTCTTCAGGACCTCCTTCGAATCGGGGAAACGACGGCCGAAACCGTCCGGAAGCTGGAGGATCGGGGACTGGTCTCCATTGCGCCGCAGATCGACGAACGGGATCCCTATGCGCGGGAGCGGATCCTCCCGACGACGCCGCTGTCGCTGAACGACGAGCAGGCCGTGGCCTTGGAGAAGATCAAGGCGGCCATGGCCTCCGGTGTTGAGCGTCCGTTCCTGCTCCACGGAGTCACCGGGTCGGGCAAGACGGAGGTCTACCTCCAGGCGATCCGGCACGCCTTGGAGCTGGGCCGCGGCGCCATCGTGCTGGTGCCCGAGATCTCCCTGACTCCCCAGACCGTGGAGCGCTTCAAGGCGCGCTTCTCCTCCGGCGAACCCCGGACGTTGGTCGCGGTCCTCCATTCCCACCTCTCCTCCGGCGAGCGCCATGACGAGTGGCACAAAATCCGGGACGGAAGGGCCCGCATCGTCATCGGAGCCCGTTCCGCGATCTTCGCGCCGGTGGAACCGTTGGGCTTGGTGATCGTCGACGAGGAGCACGAGCACTCCTACAAGCAGGAGGAATCCCCCCGGTACCACGCCCGGGATGTGGCCGTGGTCCGGGCACAGCGGGAAGGGGCGGTCGTGGTCCTCGGCTCGGCCACGCCTTCGGTCGAGAGCTTCCACAACGTGCGCAAGGGCAAGTACACGTTGTTGGAGATGACCCGACGCATCGACGACCGTCGGTTGCCGATCGTTCGGGTCATCGACATGCGCCAGGAGCCGCGCCCCCCGCGTGGTGGCGCCCCGTCCGTCTTCTCCCGTCCGCTGAGAGAAGCGATCCGGGCTCGGTTGGAGCGGTCGGAGCAGACGATGCTCTTCCTCAACCGCCGGGGTTTCTCGACCTCGCTGCAGTGTCTCAAGTGCGGACATGCGTGTGGCTGCCCGAACTGCTCGGTGTCCCTCACCTACCACCGTGCCGCCAGGAAGCTGATGTGCCACATCTGCGGACACGAAGAGAGGGTGCCTGAGCGCTGTCCGGCGCCGGGTTGCGGCGATCCCTCCATCCGGTTTGCCGGGCTGGGAACCGAGCGGGTCGAGGACGCTCTGAGGACGGGTTTTCCGAAGGCGCGGATCGAGCGGATGGACTCCGACACGCTGAAGCGGAAGGAAGATTACCGTCGGATCCTGACCGAGTTCCGGCTGGGGCGGATCGACATCCTGGTTGGCACCCAGATGATCGCTAAGGGCCTCCATTTCCCGAACGTCACGCTGGTCGGGATCGTGCACGCCGACCTGAGCCTGCATCAGGCGGACTTCCGTGCCGGCGAAAGGACCTTCCAACTGCTCACCCAGGTCAGCGGCAGGGCAGGGCGGGGAGACGTCGAAGGGGAGGTCTTCGTCCAGAGCTTCACGCCGTTCCATCCGGCGATCCAATACGCACGTCGGCACGACTTCATCGGCTTCTACGACCAGGAGGTCGAGTTCCGGGAGCAGCTGCGTTATCCCCCGTTCGCGCGGGTCGCCTTGCTGACCCTCCGGGGGCGCAACGAGGACAAGGTGAAGCTGTTCATCGAGCACCTGCGACGGGAGCTGGGAAGGCGGTTCGGAGGCTGGAAGAACCTGATCATCGCGGGACCGGCGCCGGCGCCATTGGTGCGGGCTGAGTCCCATTTCCGGCATCAGATCATGCTGCGCACCGTGGCGATGAGCCGGCTTTCGACGGATCTGGGCTCGCTGGTCGCCGAATGGCCGCTTCCGGAGGACCTGCAACTGACGGTGGACATCGATCCGGTTAACTTGGGCTGACTCGGTCGATTCTGCCGGCCGGAGCGGAGCGGTCCCAAGGGAATTTCCTGCCGGTTGGCCTTTGAGGGTGCGGAAACTGCCGGTTTTCCGGGCTTCAAGTCGCCGGCATACCCGTTGCTTTGCGGAGGCAGGGATGTTTTCGACCAACGTCATTTCCGCCGCCGGGGCCGTGACCAATTCCGTGGTGGGCAGCGGCCTTCCCGACTCCAGTTCCGCCTTGGGCGCCCTGCTGCGGTTGCTGGGATCCTTCTGCGTGGTGGTCGCGATCCTGTTCGCCCTCCTTTGGATGCTCCGCCGCTGGCAAAGCGCCGCGGCCACGTCGGGACCGCGCCAGGAGCTCCGGATTGTCGAGTCCCGCAGCCTCGGGCAACGCCAGTCGTTGCACGTTGTGGAAGTCGGCAGCCAGCGCTTCCTGATCGCGGGCTCGACGGCTGGAATCCAGATGCTTTCACCCCTTTCCCCAACTTCCCAGGTGCCGGAGCCGACCCCCAAATCCGCTCCCTCCCCCAACCCCAGGTCGGTTCCGGCACCTGCTTCCTTCGCCAACGCCCTGCTCCAAGCGCTCGGCCGCACCTCGTGATTCCCCTCCGAACCCCATCTTCCCTGAGCCGGCTGGCGAGCCTGTTCTGCCGGCTGTTGCCCCTCTGGATCCTGCTCTTCGCGGCCCAGCCGGAGATCCAGGCCCAATCCATCCCCGTCAACCCGATGCGCCTCAACATCGGCCTCGACGGCCCGGTCGAGGGCAAGGACGCCGACGTGGCGGTGAAGGTTCTGTTCCTGATCACGGTCCTGTCGCTCGCCCCTTCCATCGTGATGCTGATGACCTGCTTCACCCGCATCGTCATCGTCCTCTCCTTCATCCGGAACGCGCTCACCATCCAAGGCGCGCCGGCGAACCAGGTCATCGTGGGCCTCGCCCTGTTCCTCACCTACTTCATCATGGAACCCGTATGGGCACGGATCCAATCCGAGGCGCTCCAGCCCTACATGTCCAAGCAGATCAGCTCGGAGCAGGCCATGGAGGCCGCCGCCACGCCGATCCGTTCGTTCATGCTCCGCCAGACCCGCCCGAAGGACGTCGAACTGTTCGTCGAGCTCGCCAAGATGAACGCCACGTCGGTGGAGTCGTTGCCTTTGCGGGTCGTCATCCCGGCGTTCGTGATCAGCGAGCTCCGGACCGCGTTCCAGATGGGATTCCTCATCTTCATCCCGTTCATCCTGATCGACATCGTCGTGGCCACGGTGCTGATGAGCATGGGCATGATGATGATGCCGCCGGCGACCATCGCGCTTCCCCTGAAGATCCTGCTCTTCGTGCTCGTGGACGGATGGCACCTGATCATCCGCTCGCTGCTGCTCAGCTTCGGCACCTGACCTCCCAATTTCCCGCATTCCATGAATCCCGAACTCGCGATCGAGCTGGTGAAGAGCCTGATCTTCCAGGCGGTGTCCCTCGCCACGCCTATCCTCATGACCGCCTTGAGCATCGGACTCGGGATCAGCGTCTTCCAGGCCGTGACATCCATCCACGAACAGACCCTGTCGTTCGTCCCCAAGGCCCTCGGCATCCTCACCCTGATCGTGGTGATGCTCCCGTGGATCGTCCGCTCGCTGATCGAGTTCACGCGCTCGATCATCGAGAAGATGCCCCAGATGGTGGGCTGAACCGCCGGTCCGAAGGAGAGCCGACATGTCCGTCTTCGACGAAGTGATGCTCTGGACCCTGGTGATGGTCCGATGTGGCGGGATGATGGCGGCCCTTCCGGTCATCTCGACCAACAGCGTCCCCAGGACGACGAAGCTGGGGCTGTCGGTCTTCCTCTCGGTGCTGACCGCTCCGATGCTTCCGCGGACTCCGGTGGGCAGCCTTGAACTCTGGCCGTTGGCCAGCCTGGTCCTGATCGAGGTCGGCACGGGCTACATGCTGGGGTTCGTCTGCCGGTTCACGTTCTTCGCGATGGATGTTGCCGGCTCCCTGGTTGCCACGGATCTCGGCCTGAGCATGGCCACCATGTTGAATCCCGGTTCCAGCACGGCCTCGCCGGTGACGGCGACGCTGTTCTACTGGCTTGGAGCGATGCTCCTGTTCGCCCTGGACCTCCACCACTGGATCCTCGCGGCCTTCGTCCGCACCTACGTCGTCCTGCCGATCGGCGCCGGCCACGTCAGCGAGGCGTTGCTCAAGGACATCCTCGCCCGGACCTCTTGGATCCTGGCCACGGGGCTCCAGTTGGCCGCCCCGGTCATGGCGGTTTCCTTCGTCATCACGCTCGTCTTCGCGCTGCTCGGCCGCGCGGTGCCGCAGATGAACGTCTTCTCTGAGAGCATGCCGGTCCGCACCGCCGCCGGCCTCTTCGTCTTCGGCACCGGACTCACCTTCGTCGGCGACAACGCCGCCAACTACCTCAAGCGCATCCCGGACGACATGGTCCGGATCGCCAAGCTGCTCGGAACCGCCTGAGTCATGTCCGAGGACGCAGGAGAGAAGACGGAGCAGCCAACAGCGAAGAAGCTGGAGGAGGCCCTCAAGCATGGGCAGATCCCGCGGTCGGCCGAGATCCAGACGGTGTCGGTGGTGTTCGCCGGACTGTGGGCGATCCAGCGCTTCGGTTCGGAGATGTGGCGGACGTTCACGCAGGTCTTCGAGCGTGTGCTTGGGCACCTGCATGACATCCGGATCGACTTCGACGCGCTTCCCGACCTCGCCGCCAAGTCGTCCATGACGATCATCGGCTGTGCGGCGCCGGTGGTCCTCGCGTCCGGTGCTGCCGGACTGATCGCGGGGGCGACGCAGAACCGGTTCAACATCTCCTCGGACATGATCAGCCCCAACTGGGCCCGCCTGAATCCGATGTCGGGACTCGGACGGATCTTCTCGCCCAAGGCGGCGTTCCCTGCGGGCATCAGTCTGATGAAACTCGGCTTCATCGGCTACTTCTCCTGGTCGCAGGTGAAGTCGGTCCTCGACGATCCGATCTTCCACACCGCGGTCGACACGCATCGGATCGCCACCTTCCTTTCGGACACGAGCTCCGCGTTGGCGGGGCGGATGCTGACCTGCCTGCTGGTGATCGCGGCGTGCGACTACGCCTATCAGGTCCGCAAGATCGGCAAGGACCTCATGATGACGAAGGAACAGGTCAAGGACGAGGCGAAGCAGCAGGACTCGAATCCGCATGTGAAGGGCGAGATGCGGAAGCGCCGGATGAAGATGAAGTCCTTCCGTGCGCAGTTGGCGGATGTGCCGAAGGCGGACGTGGTGCTCACCAACCCCACCCACATCGCGGTCGCCCTCTTCTACGACCGGGAGACGATGGGTGCCCCGAAGATCCTGGCCAAGGCCCGGGGCTTCAACGCGGCCCGCATCCGCGAGGCGGCCAAGGAACACCAGATCCCGATCGTCGAGAACAAACCCCTCGCCCGGATGCTGTTCAAGTATGGCCGGGTCGACGGCGAGGTGCCGGTCCAGCTCTACTCCGCCATCGCCGAGATCCTCGCCTACGTCTACCGCATCAACCGGTACCGCTACCACACACAGGGTCGGCATCTGGGTGGCGCCCGCTGATCGACGCGGCACGGCAGGTCCTTCCATGCGACCCGGCAAGCTCTTCCATCCA
>CAMASJ010000223.1 GCA_945860685.1 Akkermansia muciniphila | reverse complement strand
CGATCCACTGGAAGTAGCCGCGGCTGCCAGGCTGCGGATGGTCGCCGCCTCTTCCCGCGGTTCCCTCCCGGTTCCACCGCGGCGTTGCGGCTTCGCGTGCCGGACCCTTTCGCCGGGCCCGAACGCACGCCCTGTAAGTTCCGGAGGGGATGCCACGACTCAACGGGCGATGAATGTCCTGATCACGACCGGTCCGTCCTGGGAGCCCCTGGACGGGATGCGAAGACTCACCAATGCCAGCACGGGAAGGCTGGGCACGGTCCTGGCCGACGCCTTCGCCCGCGCCGGCTGGGAGGTCGAGCTGTTCCGCGGGGAAGCCTCGAGCCACGGCCTGCTGCCGCGCGAGGCCCGCGTCGAGACCTTCTCCACCAACGAGGATCTCGCCGCACGCCTTGCCCGTCGCGCACAGGCCGTCCCGCCCGACGCCGTCCTCCATGCCGCCGCGCTGTGCGACTACCGGACCGTCCGGATCCTGGACGCCTGCGGGCGCACGGTGAGGGATGCGAAGGCCTCGACGAGGGACGGCCGGATCACGGTCGAGATGGAGCCGGCGACGAAGGTCCTGCCACGTCTCCGGGAATGGTTCCCGGACTCGAGGATCCTCGGCTGGAAGTACGAACTCGACGGCGACCGCCTCCGGTCCCTTGCCCGCGCACGCCGGCAGATCCGGGCGGCGGGGACCGACGGATGCGTCGTCAACGGCGCCGCCTACGGAAGCGGATTCGGACTCTGCATCGGAGACGCCGAGCCGGTGGACGCGCCGGACGCGGAATCCCTCGGACGCCTCCTCGTGCGCTGGCTCGAGGAACTCACCACCGCCTGCGGGGCGCGGTCTGTCTCGTCGACGATGGCGGCGCAGGTCGACGGAGGTGCCCGATGAACTGCAGGACGCATCGCCGTGTCGCCCGCGTGTTTGCTTTCGTCGCCGCCGGCATCCTCCTCCAGACGCTCTACTTCAAGTTCACCGGCGCTCCGGAGTCGCGGTACATCTTCACACGGTTGGGAGTGGAACCTTGGGGTCGTGTCGCGACAGGTCTGCTCGAACTGGTTGCCGCGACGCTGCTGATCGTTCCCAGGACCACCCCGATCGGAGGGCTTTTCGCGGCCGGCCTGATGGGCGGGGCCGTGATGAGCCACCTCACCAAGCTCGGCATCGTGGTGCAGGACGACGGCGGGCTGCTCTTCGCACTCGCGCTCACCGTGCTGGCCTCGGGACTGGTCGTGGCCTGGCTGGACCGGCACCGGCTGCCGTGGATCGGATCCAAGCTTCCGGCCGCATCCGCCTGTTCCGTCGGACCGACCGGAGACAGGCCAGCATGAAGAGCCGCATCGTTCCCGAATCACCCTTTGGCGACAGCTCCTTTTCCTGGCCTGAAATCCACGGGAGTCCTGTAAGGATTCCCCGGATGGACCCGACCCACTCTCGATGACGCACAACGCGAACAACGGCCCGGCCGTGGAAAACGTCAGGCTCACGGACCAACGACGTCTGCTCGCCGCCGCACTCGGCTTCCTCCAGCAGGGGCTCGAGCTGCTCGAGTTGCTGGAGGCGGAGTCCTACGCACGGCCGCATCCGGCGGTCTATGACGCCAGCATCGGTGGACACTACCGGCACGGCTTGGACCACTTCGTCAGCCTGCTCCGTGCCGTGGAGACCGGGGTGGTGGACTACGACCGCCGGGACCGGGATCGGCGGGTGGAACAGGACCTGGAGACAGCCCGGGCCTCGACCCGGATCGTGCGGTCAGAGCTCCAACGATGGGACGCCTCCGTCCTCGAACACACCGTCGGGGTCCGATGCAGCGTCAGCGACTGCAATCCGGAGTCGCCGGTGACCCGGTCCACGCTGGGACGGGAACTGGCCTACGCGATCACGCACGGGATCCATCACTACGCCATGATCGGCGTCATTGCGCGCCTCGAGGACCGTCCGGTGCCGGCAGGCTTCGGAGTTGCGCCTTCGACCACCCTCCATCGTCGCACCCACGTCGGATGACCGCGGCCTTGGATTCGTGGGTTCGGGAGGTGGCTGGCGGAGTCGGCTTGGCGGCGGGCACGCTCCTCCAGGAAGACCTCTCCGTGTTGACCGGGATCCTGCTCGCCCGCGAAGGAAGGCTCTCCTGGACTGCGGCGTTCGCCGGCTGCGCCCTCGGGATCTGGATCGGTGACGCCCTGCTCTACCTGTTGGCCCGTCGGTACGGGAAGTCCCTGCTGCGACACCCTTGGGTGACCCGCCGCATCGGCCCGGATGCCGTACATCGGGGCGAGGAATGGTTCCGCGTCCACGGACTCTGGATCCTGGTGGGCGCGCGTTTCGTCCCGGGCACCCGACTTCCGACCTTCCTCGCCGCGGGATTCCTCGGCTGTCCGCCCGGACGCTTCCTCGCGGTGACCGGGACCACGGTGGCGGTTTGGACTGCGGTGCTGTTCCTCCTGATTGGGGGCGGCGGCACCGGGGGGGGACTTCCTCGATGGACGCCCGCGCTCGGGCTGCTGCTGATCGTCGGCCCCTGGATCCTGGGCTCCGGTCCGGGTCGCCGGTGGCTGAGGAGGATGGCGGACCGGCTTGGCCGTTGGATCCAATGGGAGTTCTGGCCTTCCTGGCTGTTCTACCTGCCGGTGGCGTTCCAGTACCTCCGTCTGGCCTGGCGCCACGGGGGCCTCCGCATCCCGGCGCTCGCGAATCCGGGGATCGAACTGGGCGGCCTCGTCGGCGAATCGAAGTTCGAGACGCTCGAAATCCTCCAAGGCTCCCATCCCGACTTCACCGCCCGCTCCTGGAAACTTCCTTCCGGTCCTGCGGACGGAAGGTGGGAGACACTGCGGACGTTGTTGGACTCGGGCGACCCCGGCTTCCCGTTCGTGTTGAAGCCGGACATCGGCCAACGGGGCGCCGGCTTCCGCATCGTCCGGACCCGCGACGAGGCTCGCGAATACCTGGAACAAACCCAGGCCGCACTCGTGGTCCAGGAATACCTGCCCGGGCCGCTGGAAGCCGGGATCTTCTACCATCGCCTGCCGGGAGAGGAACGCGGACGGATCTTCGCGATCACGGAGAAGGTCTTCCCGATGTTGGTTGGCGACGGGAAATCAACGCTGGGCGAACTGATTGCCGCGGATCCGCGGGCCCGCTTCCTACAAGAGATCTATCGTCGACGCCATTTGGAGCGGCTCGACGGTATCCCCGTTGCCGGCGAGGTCGTCCGCCTTGTCGAGGCCGGCAACCACGCGCAGGGATGCCTCTTCCTCGACGGCGCGCGCCTCGCGACCCCGGCCCTGCTGGACCGGATCGAGGCGCTCTCGAGGTCCGTGCCGGGATTCCATGTGGGACGCTACGACGTCCGCTATTCCGATCCGGCCGCCTTCGGGGAAGGACGCGGCTTCCGGATCGTCGAGCTCAACGGAGCCGCCGCCGAGGCCACCTCGGTGTATGATCCGTCGAAGCGCCTCCTGGACGCCTACCGCACGCTCTTCCGGCAGTGGGAGATCGTCTTCGAGGCCGGGGCCGCGCAACGGCGCCTCGGCGTCCGCGTGCCCGGCTACCGCGAATTCTGGAGCGCCTGGTCGCGGTGCCGTGAAAGCCTCGCAGGCATCCCCGTCTCCGACTGACCATGTGCACCGTCACGTTCCTTCCCGGCAAGAATGGCTTCCAGCTGGCCATGAACCGCGACGAGTCGCGCACGCGCGCCAGGGCCCTGCCGGCGGCGCTCCATCTCCGTGACGGACTCGGCCTGCTCCAGCCGCGCGAGCCGGGAGGAGGCACTTGGATTTCCGCCAATTTCCATGGCGCGGTGTTCACCCTGCTGAACGCCTATGCCGTTGCCTACGTCCCGCCGGCGCCAAGTTCGTCACGCGGGACAGTGATCCCGTCGATCTGCACGCTGGCCGACCCGGCTGCTGTGGACGCGCGGTTGCGGCAGGACTCCCAGCGCGCGCTGCCGCCGTTCCGCCTGGTGGGCTTCTTCGCCCACGCCGGCGAGGTCATGGAATGGCTTTGGGATGGCGACGGTCTGAAGGCGCAGGCACATCCGTGGAAGCCAGGACAATGGAGTTCCTCGGCCTTTGACGAGAAGCGGGCCGGCGTGGAAAGGAGGATCCTGTTCGAGGCCGCGCTTCCCGGGCTGCTCGGTGATTCAGGGATCTCGCTGTCTCCTCTACACCGGAGTCACCTTCCGGAACGCGGCCCGTGGTCGGTTTGCATGCATCGGGAGGATGCGCGCACGGTCAGCCTGACCGAGGTCCGAGTCGACGCGGAGACCGTCCGGATGACCTACGTTGATGGTCCCCCGTGCCGGACCGCGCCCGGTGCGGAACTCGTCCTCACGCGCGAACGCTGAACTTCCTCCGGGATCACGCGGAGGCGAACCGGCTGAATGCGGGGCCTCATTTCCCACCGGGACCAACTCCATTTCCTCGGGGGCAGACCTGAAGAGGTTTTCAGTCTATTGGCGGGAATGCCCGAATCGGCGGCGATCCCCGCGGCTCGGCAGCCGCGGCTACGGACAACGGACACTCAACGCCCGGTCCTGGGACAGAAGCGGCTGAAGACCGCACGCAGGTCGTCGGCGCGGAAGGGCTTCGAGAGGTAGTCGTCCATGCCCGCTTCCAGGCATCGCTCCCGGTCGCCGGCCATCGCGTTCGCGGTGAGCGCCACGATCGGGATGCGTTTCCCGGCGGCTTCCCGCTCCCGGATCGTCCGGGTCGCCTCGAACCCATCCATCTCGGGCATCAGGCAATCCATGAGGATCATCGCGTACGGGACCTGTGAAGACATCTGGACGGCCTCAAGGCCGTTGGCGGCGACGTCCACACGGCAGCCCATCTTCTCGAGCAGGCGGATGGCGAGCTTCTGGTTGATGGCGTTGTCCTCGGCGAGGAGGACGCGCGTGGCCACCGTCCGGGCCGGCGCCGGCTCCTGCAGCGGCTGGTTTCCGGAGGGCGCAGGCGCCTCAACGGCGGTTGCGGGTTCCGAGAATTCGTCGGCGCCGACGCCTTCCAGCAGGACGGGGACGAGGACCGAGGGCCGGACCAGCGGCTTCGGCACCGTGGCGTCGACCAGGGACTTCAGTTCCGAACGGTCCCGCATGGCGCCGGAGGACAGGCGGATGATCCTCGGACACGCCTTCCCCACCGTTTCACGAAGGCCGCGGACGAACGCCGCCTCGGAACCGTCGGACTTCTCGGCATCGAGCAGCAGGACCGCGGTGAAGGGGATCCGGCCCGGATCGCGCCGGTTGAGCGCGACCAAGGCGGCAGGGGCGTCTCCGGCGACCTCGTGGTCGATCCGCCAGTACCGGAGCAGGCGGAGAAGCGACTCCCGATGGACGCCGGGCGGGACCATGAGGAGGACGCGTGCGACGGGCAGGTCGGCTCCGGCGGCGGGTCCGGTGACGACGGCCTCGTCCGATGCCGGAAGCGTGAACCAGAAGGTCGAGCCACGTCCCTCGACGCTCGTGACGCCGACCTCGCCGCCCATCATGGAGATGAGCTGTCGGCAGATCGCGAGGCCGAGGCCGGTGCCGCCGAACCGACGGGTCGTGGAGGTGTCGGCCTGCACGAACTTCTGGAAGAGCAGGCCGACCTTGGATTCCGGGATCCCGATGCCGGTGTCGCGCACCTCGACGCGGAACCGCGGCGGGGAATCCTGGTCGCCCGGGACCCGGAAGGCGGCGACGACGACCTCGCCACGCTGGGTGAACTTGATCGCGTTGCCGATGAGGTTGAAGAGCACCTGACGCACTCGGCCGGGATCCGCGGTGAGGTTGAGCGGAACCGGGTCGGCCAGCAGTCCCAGCTCAATCCCCTTGCCCGCCGCCTGCGCGGCCATGAGCTCGACCACCTCGGCACAGCCGGACCGGAGGTCGCACGGCACCATTTCCAGGGTGAGCTTGCCGGCCTCGATCTTGGAATAGTCGAGGATGTCGTTGATGAGGGAGAGGAGGGTCTCCCCGCTGCGACGGATCGTCTCGCAGTAGTCCCGCTGTTCCTGGGAGAGGTCGGTGTCGAGCAGGAGGTTGGTGAAGCCCACGATGCCGTTCATCGGGGTGCGGATCTCATGGCTCATCGACGCCAGGAACTCGCTCTTCGCGGCGCTCGCCAGCTGGCCCTGCATCGCAAGCTGGTTGGCGCGGCCGGTGGCCTCCTCCAGCTGCATCAACGCCTCCTGCATCGACTGCTCGGCCTGGCGGCGTCCGGTGATGTTGCGGGCGATCCCGAGCACCTCGTCCGCCGACACCCGCACGACGCGGGTCTCGAACCACATGGAGCCTCCGGGAAGCTCGAGCTGGTACTCGATCTGCCGGCTCTGTCTGTCGGCCAGGGTTTGGGAGACGGCCTCCATGCATCGGTCGGCAACGTCCGGGGGTAGGACCTCTTGGAGCGTCCGCCCCAGCATCGAGTCTGGGTCCACGGGCATCAGCTCCGGGTCGCCGGCGTGGCAATCGAGATAACGCCCCGCGGAATCGACGCGGAAGAGAAGGTCCGGGATCGCGGCCAACAGGGCCCGGTTCCGTTCCACGGTCTCGTGCAGCTTGAGTTCACCGCATTTCCGGGCGGTGACCTCCTGGAAACTGCCGTAGAGACGGGTCGCGCGGTCCTCCTCGCGACGCACATGTCCCGCGGCACGGACCCAGACTTGACGGCCGCGCGCCGTGACCAGCTCCAGCTCAAGGTCCCAAGGGGTTCCGTCACGGATCCCCGTCCCGACGGCCTCACGGATAAGCCTCCGACTGGAATCCGTGTAAAAGGCGATCGCCGAGTCCAGCGTCGGCACGAAGTCGTCGGGCACCTCGTGGATTCGACGGGTCTGCTCCGACCAGTAGAGATCCCCGGAGTCGAGGTCGAAGGACCAGACGCCGACACCGACGGAACGCCCGACGGCGTCCAGCAGCTCGGTGGGGTCGTGCAGGGGGGTGGACACGGCGGGTCGGCCCCGGCCGCCGATCGGATCCGGTCCGGGCAGGATGGAGCGCGTCGGGGTCGCCTGTTCCGCTTCGTCGATGTTTCCGCGGCTTTCCAGCACGGTTCGATGGGGCCCCGGCGGCACGCACCCCGTGTTGGGGCCGTTGGCGTCGGGCAGTTCTCCACTTCCATCGGGACGTGGGACACTCTACTTGAGCCGGTTCGATCCACTGCTTTCTTCCAAGTGTCCCACCGGCTTCACTGACGAGGATACAACCGGCCATGAGGCGAAACCTGCGCACACCGAAGTCCCTGGAGGGAACCCCGATTCTCACGGCGCTGTTGCTGGCCGCGGCGACGGTCACCCACGCCTCCGGGCCGCTCTCCGAACCCCGCTGGTCACCCAACGAACGCCTGCAACGCGAGCGTCTCTACGCGGTGCAGGCCTCGGTCGATTCGTTGGCCGCCCGCCGCCACGAGGTCCGCCGCACCGACGGGCTTCTCGACCTCCGGTGCAACTTCCACGCCCACGCCGGCGACTCCACCCACACCGGCGGCACCCCCGAGGAGATCCTCCGGGCCGCGAAGGCGGTCGGCGTCGACGTCCTGTTCCTTTCGGACCACTTCCGTCCGCCGCGCGACTTCATGGACGGATGGCGCGGTCTCCGTGAAGGGGTCCTGTTCATCCCCGGCTCGGAATGCCGCGGCTTCCTCGTGAGCCCGGAACGGTCCGTGTTCCAGTCCATGCAGGAGCCGATCCCGAAGTTCGTCAGCACCGTGAACCAGGGCGACGGGCTGATCTTCCTCTCGCACATCGAGGAGCGTCCGGACCATCCGATGGACGGCCTCACCGGGCTGGAGATCTACAACCGGCACTACGACGCCAAGCGGGACTTCACCGGGATCCTGAAGCTGGTGCTCCGCCTGACCGACCCGGACCAGGTGG
>CAMASJ010000222.1 GCA_945860685.1 Akkermansia muciniphila | reverse complement strand
CGGGCTGAAGTGGTGGAGCCGAGGAGATTCGAACTCCTGACCCCCACAATGCCATTGTGGTGCTCTACCAACTGAGCTACGACCCCACTAGGCCCGAAAGCGGCGCGCACTTTAGGAACGCCGGACGAAGTGTCAAAGCGCTTTTGAGGAAAAGTTTCGGAAGGCTCCCTTCCGAGACGTCTCCGGAACCACCGCAAAGGTCGGTCGGACGCTCCCGGAATGCGACTCCCGGAGCCCGGTCCAATCGCGGATTGTCCACGGTTTCCCGATGGGCAACGGAAAGGTGTCGCCCTACGGTCGCCGGCGATGAGCGATCCGACCCTCGACGCCTCGGAGTTCCCTCCCGGAGGCGCGTTCGACGATCTGGCGAATCTGGCGGCGCAGGTCAGCTTCACGCCGGCCGCGTTCATCGCGCTGGGACCGCCGGCCCGGCTCGATCCCTCCGGTCACGCGGGCTGCGAAAGAACCCTCTTCCAGGCCGTCGCCGAAGCCGTCGCCGAACTGGCGGCCGGCACCGAGGACTGGCGAGAGGTCCGCGAACCGGGACGTCTCCCGGGCGAATGGCGTTGGCTCGCATGCATCCCGGTGCGGTCGTATGTCGGGGAACAGTTCGGCGTCGTCGTCCTCCTCGACCGTTCCCCGCGCCGGCTGAACCCGGGACAACGTGCGGGCCTTCAGACCGTGGCACACCAGGTCGCCAGCCACATCGAGCTGCGCCGGAACGAGTCCCGCCTCGCCGCGACCACCGAGCAGCACCGGCAGGCCGAATCCCTGCTCCGCGACAACGAGGCGTTCTTCCAGTCGCTCGTGGAGTCACTTCCCCAGAACATCTTCCGGAAGGACCTCACCGGCCGCTTTACCTTCGTCAACCGGGCCTTCTGCCGCATGCTGGGCCGCACCCGCGAACAACTCCTCGGCCGCACCGACTTCGACATCTTCCGGCAGGATCTCGCGGAGAAGTACGTCGCCGACGACCGCCGCGTGGTGTCCACCGGCGAGGTGGTCGAGGGAACGGAATACAACGTCACCCCGGACGGCGGACGCCACTGGTTCCACGTGGTGAAGACGCCATTGTTGGACGCCAACAGCCAGCCCGTGGGCGTGCAGGGGTCGTTCTGGGAGGTCACCCAGGAGAAGCTCTTCGAGGAACAGCTCGCACACGAGAGGGACCTGCTGCACGCCCTGCTCGAAAGCGCGCCGGACGCGATCTACTTCAAGGACCGGAAATCCCGGATCACCCGAGCCAGCCGCGCGTTGGCGCGCCGGGTGGGGCTGGAGGATCCCGCGCAGTTGGTCGGCAAGACCGACCACGACTTCTTCGACCCGGTGCACGCGGACGCCGCGCGTGCCGACGAGGAGCAGATCCTGCGGACCGGCCAACCGATCCTCGGGAAGCTGGAGAAGGAGACCCGCCGCGACGGCCGCGTCACCTGGAGCCTCACCAGCAAGATCGTCCTCCGCGACCCGGCCGGGGAGATCATCGGCACCTGCGGCATTTCCCGGGACATCACCGAGCTCAAGGAGGCGCAGGAGAAGCTGGAGAAGACCGAGGCCAACTACCGCGGGCTCGTGCAGAACGCCGTCGACGGCATCTTCCAGACCAGCCCGGACGGCAAGTACATCAACGCCAACCTTGCGCTGGCCCGGATGTACGGGTTCGAGAGCGTCGATGAACTCACCCGGAGCCGCACCGACATCGAGCACCAGCTCTACGTGGACCCGCGGCAGCGGGACCGCTTCCGTTCGCTGCTCGCGGAGCACGACAAGATCGAGCACTTCGAGAGCGAGGTGTACCGCAAGGACCGCAGGAAGATCTGGATCAGCGAGAACGCCCGGGCCGTGCGCGACGCCGCCGGGGTCCTGCGGTTCTACGAGGGCACCGTCGAGGACATCACCCAGCGCAAGCAGGCCGAGAAGGCGCTGCACGACGCCAACGTGGCATTGGCCGCGGCGCGCGACGAGGCGTTGGAGTCGGCGAGGGCCAAGTCGCGGTTCCTCGCGAACACCTCCCACGAGATCCGGACGCCGATGAACGGCATCATCGGATTTGCCAACGTGCTGCTCGACACGCCGCTGACCCCGGAGCAGCGCGAGTACGCGAGCACCATGCTCCACAGCGCGCAGAACCTGCTCAAGGTGCTGAACGACATCCTCGACTTCTCGAAGGTCGAGAGCGGGAAGCTGACCTTCGAGTCGATCGACTTCGACTACCGGGCCCTGGTGGAGGACACCGTCGAACTGCTCGTCGAACTCGCCCACGGCAAGGGCGTGGAGGTCACCACCCGGATCGACCACCGCCTGCCCCTGCTGCTTCGGGGCGACCCGGGACGCGTACGGCAGATCATCACCAACCTCATCGGCAACGCGATCAAGTTCACCACCGCGGGCGAGGTCGCGGTCGTCGTCGACGTGACGCCCATCGACGCGGGACACGCCCGCATCGACTGCAGGGTCCGGGACACCGGCATCGGCATCCGCGAATCCGAGATCTCGAGGATCTTCCAGGAGTTCACGCAGGCGGACGGCTCGACCACGCGCCGGTTCGGCGGAACGGGCCTGGGACTCTCGATCTCACGCAGCCTCGCCCGGCGGATGGGAGGCGAGATCCACGTCGAGAGCCGCGAGGGCCACGGGTCCACATTCACCCTGTCGGCCCCGTTCGAGATCGTGACACCCGCGGCGGCGCCACCGTCCCTGCCGCCAATCCGGATTCTCTTCGCCGACGACCATCCCGGCACTGGCGAATGCTTCCTCCACGAGGTCGGGCCGCTCGGCATCCGGGCGCAGGCCGTCGGCTCGGCCGGCGAGGCCCTGGACGCCCTGAGGAAGGCGGCCGCCGAGGGCGAACCGTTCGATGCGACGTTCCTGGACCTCCAGTTGCCGGACATGGATGCCCTGACCCTCGCGCATGACATCCACGCCGAGGATTCCATCGCCCGGGTGAAGATCGTCCTGGTGGCGCCGGTCTCCCAAAGGCCGGACCCCGCGCTGCTCCGGACTGTCGGCATCGAGGGGCACCTCATCAAACCCTTCAAGCAGGCCCGTCTGCGCGAGGCCCTCCGCGCCTTGGCCGCCGGCGAGAGCCTCATCGCGACAACCAACGTCGTGGAGGCGGTTCCGCAGCGGCCGGCCCCGCAGGGACGTCCGCTCCGCATCCTCCTGGCCGAGGACAACGTGGTGAACCAGAAGCTGGCGGTGATCCAATTGAAGCGGCTCGGCCACTCGGTGGTCGTCGCCTCCAACGGGCGCCAAACCCTGGAGGCCCTGGCCCGCGACGCCTACGACGCGGTGTTCCTCGATTGCCAGATGCCGGAGCTGGACGGCTACGAGACCGCCCGTGAGATCCGGCGCATGGAGGCCGACCGCCGGTTCGGAAGCCGTCCGCCGGCCTTCCTGATCGCCCTGACGGCCAATGCGATGACAGGCGACCGGGAACGCTGCCTCGCGGCGGGCATGGACGAGTTCCTGACCAAGCCGTTGGACCATGCCCAGCTGCCGCTGGTGCTCCGGCGCGCCGTGGGCGAGGCCATGGGTTCGGTGCCGTCGCCGTCGCCGACCGTACCCGCCGAACCGGACGTGCCCCGGCTGGATCCTGCGCTGCTGGATACGCTTCGGGGTCTAAGGGTCCCCGGCGAACCGGATCCCGTCGTCGAGATCCTCGACGTCTTCTGCCGCGACACCCCGCTCCGGATGCGGGAGGCGGTCGAGGCCGCCGGGAGCCATGATGCGGAGCCGTTGCGCATCGCGGCCCATACGCTCAAGGGAAGCGCCAACAACCTCGGCGCCCGGAGGCTGGGAATCGTTGCTGATGCGTTGGAGAACGCCGTGCGCGTCGGCGATTGGGAAACCATCGGAAAGCGGATTCCGGAGCTGACCGAGGAGTACGCAGCCCTGGAAGCCCTACTCGCCGACGAGCGTCATCGCTGATCCCCGGCTGGCGGAAGGCGCACGGTGCGGGAGCAAAGACAGACCTCACGCAAACACGCCAAGCCGCCGAAGGGGAACCGGACACGGACACGAAACGGAAACTCTGTGCGGGTGACCGGTTCAGTCACCGACAAATCCCATTCCCATTCCCGTACTCCCGCGGCTTCGCAGCCATGCGTGGGATTCCCGTTCGAGCGGATCAGCTTGGATCCGCGTAACGTGAGACGAACAGGCCGAGGACGGCTGTGTAGCCGTGCAGGAAATTGGCGTCGCCCACGGGACCGATCTCGCCGTTTCCGAAGAAGCCCGCCATGGGAAGCGGCCCCAGTTGCTCCTGCACCAGGGCGGCATCCGGATCAGGCCGGCCGAACATCCGCGCCCCCCGTCCGAGGCAGAGGCACATCAGTCCACCGTGGACCGTCCGACCGCGGAGACGTTCGCGCAGGCCCTCGAGCAGCCGCCCCAGCTCCTGCCCCGCGGCCGCGGCGTCGCGCCGATGGAACTGCAGGGTCTGGCCGGTCCGCGGATAGGCGCCGACCGCGAGGACCCCACTGCCCGGATCGGCCCCGAGGAGGTTCCGGATCAGGAAATCCCCGGCCTGGAACTCCTCATGGTATTCGTTGTTGGCGAGACCGATGAAGAGGTTGTTCTGGCTGCGGGCCTGTTCCTCCGGGGTCAGGCCGTTGAAGGTGTCCACCAGCACCGAGTAGGCGGGCCGGTTGCCGAGGCCGAGGATGAAGTTCCGGTCGGAACGGGTGATCAGCCAGGACTGTCCGATCGGCATGCAGCCCTGTGAGACAAGCGGTTCGATCGTGACGTCGCCTCCGACCGCCAGCGCCACGAGGCCTTCCTCGTGGACCTCACCATCGAGGTAGAGCTGGACCGCCAGCGGGGAGGCCGTGCCGCTTGCCAACCCACCGAGGGCGGGCACGCCTGGAAAGGCGGCGTTCCAACGGCGGACCCAGGCCTCCCCTGGCAACCCGGACGGAGAGCCGAGGATCAGCCAGGCGTTCGGCGGGGAATCCGATACCCCTAGCTCCTTCCTCAAATCGGCGGGGTCGGAAAGTTCCTCGAGGTTTGCAGGGGTCAGGTGGCTCGCCTTCAGCCGGGCTCCTGGCAGGTGGTGCAGGGCGAGGACGATTCCCGGTTCCCCTTGCCGTTCCTCGCCGTCGCAGACCAGTCCGGATCCGGAACAGCCGACCAGCAGCGGGATCCGGGCGTGGAGGCGGAGCACCTCGAGGACCTCGGCAGCGTGTTCGAAGTGGTCCGGGCTGAGATAGACCTGCCCGAGGGTGACCGTCGGCGCCGCGAGTCGACTCCGGAGGCCGGCGGCCCAATGGGCGACGCCCGCCTCGTCCCAGGCGCCCTTCCAACAACCGGTCACTGCGTTCGCGACCCGCATGACGGAAAGGCTAAGCGGGACGAAGTGGGAGGCAAGGCACGCGTGGAAATGCTGTGCGCCACAGGCGGGATCTCCGGCGCTTGCCCCGCCGTGTCCGCCACGGGACACTCCGGCCATGCTGAACCGGAAACGTCGGAACTGGCGGTGGCTTTTGGCCATCGCGGTCGCCGCCGTGTGCCCGGCCATGTCGAGGGCGATCGCGGCGGACGCGGCGGAGCAGAACGCCTACGACGCCGCGCTCCGCGCCTTCGTCGCGGGTTCCCATGCCCGCGCGGCCGGGGAGTTCGGCGAATTCACCAACCGTTTCCCGAACTCGACGCTGCGACCGGGAGCCGTCCGCCGCGCGCTCTTCGCCCGAGGCGAGGCCGATCTGGAGCGCGGCGACAACGCCGGAGCGGCCGCCGTCTTTGCAGCGTTCCAAGCCGCCTTTCCGGAGGGCGAGCTCTCCGCGGACGCGGCGCTGCGCGAGGCCGGAGCTTGGCTGGCCGCCGGGGATCCGGCCCGTGCTGCCGCGACGCTGGACCGCGCCGACGGGCCGTTCCGACGGGCCATGGCGGCCAAGGAGCCACGCGCGGTGCTGTTCTCGGGACTTCTCCTTGGGTCCGAGGCGAAACTGGCTTTGAAGGACCCGGCCGCCGCGCGCAGGTCGGCCCAGGAATCGGCCCCGTTCGCACGGACACCCGTCGAGAACTGGCGTCGGATCCGGATGGAACTGCGGGCGGTCGAACTGCTCGGGGACCGCGAGACCGCCGTGGCCACCGCCGCGGAACTGAGACGCCTGGCAGACGAACCGACGCTGGCCATCCAACGCCCCGAGTCCTCGGCCCTTCTGGGAAGGCTGCTTTTCGATGCCGGGCAACCGGTGCAGGCCACGACGGCCTTGGAGGAGAACCTTGCACCCGGAGTCCCGGCACCCTGGCGGCTGGAGGCGATCGAGCGGCTGTTGGACTGGTGGATCCGCGGTGGCGAGCTCGCACGGGCCCGGGAACAACTGGAACGGGCCATCGCAGGAACAGCCTTGGAGACGGAGGCGGCGCCCGTCCGGATCCGGCTCGCCCAGGTTCTGCTGCGACAGTTCCAGGGGCTTCGCGGCACGAACACCCCAGGTCCGGAAGGCCTCGCGTTGTTGACCTCGGCCTCCGCACAACTGGACCGCGCCGCGACCAACGCCCTTCCCGATGCCTTGGCCGGCCCTTGGAACCTCGCACGCGCCTGGTGTTGGTGGGAGGAAGGCGTCACATCCGGTTCGCGGGCGGCGTTGACCAACGCCCTTGCCGGGTTCAGCAACGCCGTCACAAGACTTCCAGCGAACGCCGACCGGGTGGTGGCCCAGTTCAAGGCGGCGGACACCGCCGCTGCCCTCGGTGATTCCGCAACGGCGCTCGCAGGCTATCTCGCGGTGGCTGATTCCGAAGTGGCGGACCCGGTGGTGAGGGACGAACTGATTCCCGCCGCCCTGGAGCAGTCTGTGGTCAACGCCCTGGTCGCCACCAACGCCGCCGCCGGCGAAAAGTCCCTCCGCCGCCTGCTGGCGATGCCGAACGCCGCGGCCGTCGCCGGGCGCAGCGCCCTGCTCCTGGGTGGCACGCTGGCTCGACGGGGGTTCGGCGACGCCGGACGTGGGCTTCTCCAGGAGTTCCTCGGCCGCTTCACCAACAGCCCGGTCCGACCCGAGGTGGAGCTGGAACTCGCCGCGATCTCCCTGCACGAGGAACGGTGGACCAACGCCGTGACCGACCTGAGGCGCTGGATCGGCACGTACACGAACCATCCCTCCGGCGTCCGGGCCGGATTCCACCTCGCCTACGCGCTCGCCCGTTCCGGCGACCCCACGGCGGCGATGGACCAGTTCTCGAGGTTGGCCGCGGCGCATCCCGAGGATCCCGAGGCGCTGACCGCACAACTGTGGCTGGCGGGGAACTTCTTCGAGCGACAGGACTTCCTCCGAGCCGGTCAGGCCTGTGCGGCCATCCTGACCAACGCCAACGCGAGGGTCGGCACCTCGGGCACCTGGCATCGTGCAAAGCTCTGGGCCGCCGAGGCCGGCCGGAAACTCCAGAACTACGACTCCGCCGCCGACCAGTTCCGCGAACTGCTCAACGACAAGTCCACACCGCCCGACCTCCAGGCCGCCGCGTACTTCCATTATGGCGAGATGCTGCTCGAGAAGCCGCCAACTCCCGGCGCCGAGCCGCTCGCGGGGTTCCGGCTGGCGCTGGAGGCTTTCTCCCGCGTGCCGGAGTTCACCAACAGCCCCTATGCCACTCCGGCGCTGGGGATGATGGCCAACTGCCATTTCCAGCTGGGGACGCTCAACCCGGCCAACTACGACCGCGCCGCCGAACTCTACCGCCGCGCCACCTCCGCCCCCGGCGCCGGGATCGTGACCCGGTCGCAGGCCCAACTCGGCCTCGCCGAGGTCCTGAGGAAGCAGTCCGAACTCCGGTCCGGGGCGGAGTCGACCGAACTGCTCGACCGGGCCATCCGGGTCTACGAGGACATCGCCTACGGGCGCGTGCTCGAACCGGGCGAGACGCT